>CAXTSI010000166.1:0-16120 GCA_964246695.1 uncultured bacterium | reverse complement strand
GTTGTAGCGGATGTAGCGGATGCGGCAACGGATGTTGTAGCGGATGTAGCGGATGATCGATCTGTAAGTCCCACAGTTAAATTATCCGTTACATCCGTTATCTCATCCGTTGCCTCATCCGTTGCCTCATCCGTTGCCTTTTCGATCAACGTATGCGACAACCCACCCCAACCAGCAATTTTGCCCCACTTGACTTTGACAGCACCTTGTTGGTGTTGCTGGATGGTTTGTAGGACTTTAGCACCGTGTGCTCTTGCTAGGGCGATCGCTGCTTCCACATCTTCGACACCAAAAGCAATATCTGCCACACCTGGCGGGTGCTGACGCAGAAACTCCGCCACAGGGCTGATGGGTAAAAGCGGTGAAGACAGCAAAAAGTAGACGGAACCACTTTTTACGACTTCAGTGCAGGTGTGAAAAGACTCCTCCAAAGGAATAGTATAATCGGCTACAGCTTGAAAACCTAGATGGCTGACAAACCAATCGCGCCAAGCTTTGGCATCTTCTACATAGAAGTGAACGTGTTCAATATTCATCAGTCGATGTCACCAAACTGGGCGATCGCCTTGGAAATCAGAACGTCTACCTGTACACGATCGGTACCAATACCATCGGTGACACCGACAACAACGACTTTATCCTGCATTGTATGATTTACATTTCTTTATATCCTTTTACATAATACTGAATGATCGGCTAAAAATTAAGTTTGTACTTTTAGAATGAAGCTTACCGTAGCGCGACTTGCCAAGAATTGCCGGTTTTCCGAAGCTGAAAAGAACTGCATGAATTCAAAAAACTGGGAAAATTAGCGTTCAAATCCAAGTTTTTCAGTATTTTCTTAATACCTTGACCGTACTGCTGGTGAAATTGACCACTTAAAGTTTGGACAGAAATGTAGCTACTGGGAGTTCTACCTGCTAAAACAGTTATAATTTTAACCAATGCCTGTTCCAAATCTGATTTAGTCTCAACTTTGTTGTTTGGCTGAGGCATTTTAAACAAACCCAAGTATATTTCCGTGTCTTCTGGGGATTGATACACTGCCAACTCAGACTGGTTGATAAAAATATCTTTGACTGTCTTACCTGGAAGGTGATGAGACACAACTTGCTTGATGCGAAGGTTGTACTTTGTATGGAATATTGAGGATATTTTAGATAGTTTAATCCATTGATTTGATGTCCGTGCTTCCTCGTCTCCAATTATTTCTTTAATCTGATTGATAAATTGCTCAATTGAAGGTAACATTGTAGGAGTTTGTTTTTCACCATTTTGGCTATTTAAAATTGTTATATTATTTCCCTGCTTACTAACTCGATGCACCACTAATCCATTCTGCTGTAGATGGTTGCACAGGTTAGTCATCACCGTGTCTGAGGAACAGACTAAAACTTCCTTGGCTTTTGGGTAACGCTCATGAATTGACAAACCAACTGCGATCATTTTTCCATCAGCATTGTCCCTACCAGCAGGCACATGAATCAAGTCGTAGCCACGCTGATGAAATTCAACATCCTGTTTGCCCATACAACGCCAATTTGCAAAAGCAATCTTGACTTGAAGAGGACAAGTGCAGACTGTTGTTAAACGCTGTTCGGTTTCAGTATTTAATTGTATATTTTCTGCATCCAGAAGTAAAACTGCTATTCCTTGCTGCTGCAAAGACACAACTTTACCATTAGGCGTAACTCGATCGGATAACTCTACTTCGGGACTTGCTGAGCCATTAGAGGAAGGTGAGAGCGCAATTGATTTGTTTTCAGCCGAATCTATATCTTTTGGAATAGCTAAAGCGTTTGGAGTCAGGTTCGGTGAATTCAATTGACGAATTTTTTTTAGTAATTCTATAAATGTTGGTGAATTGAAAGCTTCAGGAATTAGCAGAGCTTTCAGGAACCTTTGCAACTGTTGAAGCAATGCATCCAAATCAAGAGTGTGGCGAAGTACTTCTGTTAACTTTTCTGTTAAAATAGACTGATTGCGACTGCCACGCCACGCCACATTCCTGTATCTTTCGAGTAGTAATTCTGGCTCTTGCTCTTGAATCGCAATAATTGCTTGACAAACATAGGAGCAGATTTGATTTAGCGCGACAGAACGATCGGTAGTCAGCAAAAGATTCATAGCTCAAACAGCAGAGTAAGGCTTCCTGGCTCATGCCATCATCAAAAAGGGTAATTTACTCATGTTATATCTAAGTAAAAAACCATTTGATATCCGTGAAACTGCCTAACCACAAAGCTACCTGCCTTAAGGTAGTAAACGTGCATACGAGGCGGGCAGCTTTAGTCGCCATCAAAATACGGGGAGTGTCACTAGACGAATTGCAAAAGTCATGAGTCTTAGTGTTCTTCTTTGCGTCTTTGCGCCTTTGCGTGAGACAAAAAAATTATTTATACAAGAGGTCTACTCTTTAGCAGTAGAAACAAGAGCATTTTTTTGTAAATACTCTTTTACCTGAGTTTGTAGCCAGATTTCAAACAACTCGTTGATTAGTCGCTGCTGCATTGGTTCATCTAAAAGAGCTGGAAGAAACTTTTCCAAACGTACAATCACGATCCATTCTCCCAAACGGGTTGGTGGCAAAAGCTGACCTGGCTGACTTGTTGCCAGAAGATTTGCTAAAACTGGATGGGGAACTCCCAACTCCATTGGACCAAGTATGCCGCCTGTTTGAGCTTCAGTACCTTGAGAATACTCGCGAGCAATATCGCTAAATGTTTGTTCTCCTTCCTGAATTCGGAAGAAAAGCTCTTGGGCAATACCAATATCGCTGACCCGAATGAGAGAATAAATTACTCGATCCAACTTTGCTTTGCGTTGAAGGAAGTAGGAATCCAGCTTGTCTCCCCAAGTGTGTTTCTTGAAACGTTCTAGTTTGATGTTACGGGTAGCTAAATAATCTAAGTGTTCCCGCTCTAGCCCATTGGCTTCTAACCATGCTTGCAATTCTGCTTCAGCATTAAGCTTCTGTTCTTGATAGAACTGCTTATATGCCTGCATATTTTCTTCTTGTGTCAGGGGAAAATTAGCAATTGCACCGTCAATAACAATCTCTCGCAGCAACTGCGGCATTATTCCGTACTGCTTGAGTAGGGGAACAATTTGCTCGGCAGTAATCGTGCGATCGCCTACTTGTAGAACTGAAGTCATAAGCTACTAAACATTTAATTTCTCTTTTCGGGTAGATGGAGATTAGTAAAAACTATACACGCTTGATCCTATCACTCCATCACCCCGTCAGATACTTCTAAGTAATTATGCTCCCTTTACGTGCGGACCAAAATCCTTGTAGAGACGTTCCACCGGAACGTCTCTCGTAGCTGACGCCCTTACTAGGACCACCTGTCAAGACTAGTACCGCTCCCTTGGAATTAAAAATTAAAAATTAAAAATTAATACCCCATATCTAAAGCCAGGGGAACCTAAATCAACGATGCTGCTTATGAATGTTTTCCATGTTTAAAAACAGGGGAACCTGTTCCCAACTTCCTTCATTCAAAATTATTTCTGAAATTTTTAATTTTTAATTTTTAATTCAAAAATTAGTCATAACCAGAAAAGCCTTAACAGATTAACCGAAACGCCCGGAAACGTAGTCGCGGGTACGGACATCAATAGCATTGCTAAAAATTTGAGTTGTTGCCCCAAATTCCACCATTTGACCAATTCGACTTTCATCAGTGCTGAAGAAAGCTGTAAAATCAGAAATGCGAGCTGCTTCTTGCATATTGTGGGTAACAATCGCAATTGTCAGTTCATCGCGCAAACTACAAATTAGTTCCTCAATTTTCATGGTAGCGATCGGGTCAAGAGCAGAACAAGGCTCATCCATTAATAGAACTTTTGGTTTAACTGCTAAAGCACGGGCAATACAGAGTCGCTGTTGTTGACCCCCAGAAAACCCCAATGCTGATTTCTGCAGCCGATCTTTCACCTCATCCCAAATAGCAGCCCCTTTCAGGGCAGATTCGACAATTTCATCTAACTCTGCTTTCGGACGCCATCCTGCTATTTTCACACCGTAGGCAATATTATCGTAAACACTCATGGGAAAAAGATTCGGCTTTTGGAACACCATCCCAATTTGGCGGCGTAGCCGATTTAAATTGACACGAGGGCTATAGATATTCTGATTAAAAAATTCTACGTTGCCTTCAACCTTCACCTCTGTTTCAAGTTCGCTAATCCGATTAAGGGATTTAATGAAAGTAGATTTACCACAACCACTTGGACCGATAATTGCAGTTACCTGGTTCTGGTAAATATCCATAGACACCCCTTCTAATGCCTTAGAAGTGCCGTAGTAAAAGCTGAGATTTTTGACTTTGATAGCTGGGCTTAACTTAGTCATACTTTACTTAGGTACTTATAATAAAAATTCCCGCTGGTTGCTGGTATTTTAATTAGGCTTTTCTCTTGCTTGTGACTATGCGCGACAAAAGACTGATCAACAACACCATCCCAACTAAAACAAGAGAAGCAGTCCAGACTAATGCTGTTTTTTCCGGTGATGGATCGTTGTATAAATTAAAAATTAATACTGATAGCGAAGCTGTTGGACTTAGTAAATCTTTTGTCCAATCTAAACTGAACAAAGCAGTAAAAATCAGCGGTGCTGTTTCACCTGCAGCACGGGCTACAGCCAGCAAAACTCCTGTGGTAATTGCGGGAATTGCAGCAGTAAAAACCACACGAGAAATAGTTTGGAAGCGAGTACTTCCTAAGGCGGCAGATCCGAGACGTAAAGATTTAGGAACAAGTTTTAAAGCTTCTTCGGTAGTCAATACGACAATAGGTAGCATGAGAACGGCTAAAGCAAAACCACCAGCGAGCGCACTAAAATGCTTAGTACTAAACACGATGATACCATAAGCAAAAATACCTACAATAATAGAAGGAACACCAGTGAGGATAGAGGCAATAAAGCGAACAGCACGACCAACATTGGTTCCTTGACCAATTTCTGACAAATATATACCTGTCATTATCCCACAAGGAACACTAATCAGTGCAGCAATTCCAACCATTGTCAGAGTGCCAATAATCGCATTCGCAAATCCATTGTCAAGCACTGATGCCGTAAAAATCGAGGGTTTGAGGCTACTGATTCCCTGAGTCACAATTTTCCACAACACTGACAGCAAAGGAACTAGGGCTAAAAGAGTGAAAGCGAATGCGATCGCATTCATTCCATCGTTAAATAAACGCCTTCTTGTCGGTAGAGGACTACATAATTCTGCTACCAGAGACTCATCGATTTCAGACACTTGATTAGTACTCATCTACCTTAAGCCTTTTATACGTGCAAACTGCTACCTTTGTTACCTTTAGCGCGAGGGCAAGCTTGATTAATTTGTTATTTCTGCTTCCTGCTTACCAGCTGTACAATCGTCAAAGCACCAACATTCACAACTAGAGTCACAGCAAACAAAATCAAACCTAAATACGTTAAAGCACCAATGTGCAAAGGATCTTGAGCTTCAGCAAATTCATTTGCCAACACAGAAGGGATAGTATATCCTGGATCGAGCAATGAAGGACTAATTTGTCCGGAGTTACCAATCACCATCGTTACAGCCATTGTTTCACCCAAAGCCCTTCCTAGGGCGAGCATTGCTGCACCCAAAATTCCCGAAAATCCAGCAGGTAAAATCACCCGAAAAATGGTTTCCCACCGGGTAGAACCCAAAGCCATCGCTCCACTACGCAGCTCTTTTGGAACTACTAACAACACATCACGACTAATTGCTGCCATTGTCGGCAAAATCATAATCGCAAGAATCATGCCAGCAGTCAATATATTGAAACCACCAGGATCTGGTGTATTGAATAAGGGTATCCAATGAAAAATGTCAAATAGCAACTTTTGCAACGGGATTAGGAACGGAATAAAGGTATAAATGCCCCATAAACCGATGACAACGCTGGGAATGGCGGCAATTAGCTCTACAATAAAAGCTATGGTTGTGCGCACAGACGGTGGCAAAAAATTTTCACTTGTAACCAAAGCTACAGCTATGCCTATCGGTACAGCGAGCAAAATAGCGATCGCACTACTGACTAGGGTGCCGTAAATATAAGGCAAAGCACCAAAAACTAAATTACCTATATCCCATTGTTGACCCCACAAAAACCCCAGTCCAAACTTATTAATAGCTGGTTGGGCTTGGCGGAAAATTATCCAACTCATCCAAAACAGCACACCGACCGTCAAGGCGGCAAAAATATAAGTTAGCCATGTAAATCCTTGGTCTAGGATCAAACTTGTGCCACGGGTAACTGTAATATCGAGATTTTCATCAACTAAATTCGGTTGCTTTGTGTCAAATGGTTCAGAGGAATTTGCCATTACTCATCCAGAAAATAGGCTATTTACACAACAGTAGGGTGGGCTGTTTGCCCACCCTACTCTAAGCAAAAAAGGTTAGATTATAAATTATTTGACAGAACTGTTGACAGTTTCCAGCACTTGGTTTGCCACAGAACTTGGAACTCGAGTGTAATTGAGGCTGTCATTAAGTTGTTGACCATCAGTTAGCACCCAATTGAGAAATTTTTTCACAGCAGTTCCTTTGGCAGGGTTAGGATAATTCTTGTAAACCAACAACCAAGTCATCCCAACGATCGGATAACCTTGGTCTGGATCGCCAACAAAAACGCGGAAATTTTCTGGGAAACTCACTGTTGATAAGGCTTGGTTGGCACCTTCTAAAGAAGGAGCAACAAATTGTCCTTGCTTGTTCTGCACCTGCGCTGATGTCAGTTTGTTTGTCTGGGCATATTGATATTCAACATAACCAATAGCGCCTTTAGTCCGAGAAACTAAGTTAGCTACACCTGGGTTTCCCTTACCTTTAAGAGCATTTGGGATAGTCCAGCCTGGTGACTTGCTGGTACCAATTCTGCCTTTAAAATATGGACTAATCGCGCTCAAGTGGTTGGTGAAAATAAAAGTTGTACCACTACCATCGGCACGAACAGCAGCTTTTATTGGTAGATCGGGGAGATTTACGCCAGGATTATCAGCTTTAATTTGCTCGTCGTTCCATTGGGTAATTTGACCTGAGAAAATTGCCGGCAGAGTCTTGCGGGATAATTTGAGATCGTTTACACCCGGAAGATTATAAACAACAGAAATCGCACCGCCTGCAGTGGGTACTAAAACGACTCCATTCTTGACTTTAGCGATTTCTGCATCTGTCATTGCGGCATCACTAGCACCAAAGTCAACTGTTCCGGCAGTAAATTGACTAATACCGCCACCACTACCAATAGCTTGATAGTTAATTGAAATGTCTGGATTCTTTTGCTTGATTTGACGAGCATATTGTTCGTAAAGTGGAGCCGGGAAAGTTGCTCCCGCACCATTCAGCGTTTCAGCTTGCGCAACCGCTGTAAAAATTGGGCCTAGTGTAACAGCCGCCGCGATCGCAGAAGTGGTTGCTAAGCGGTTTAAAACAGTAGTATAAAAAACCATATCTCCTCATTCACACAGAAAGAACATTTTGTCTTTTGACAACACAAATTTAAACTACAATACTAATGGTTAATATTTAATTAAGAATAAGTAAATAACGCTTTAAATATTTATTAAAATTCATCATATTAAGTATGTTTTTGTTACAATTCAAATGTATCATAAAAAACATTTATGTAAATTTTTGTTTTTATGTTAAGCGCTTTTTCAGAGAACATAAATCAGAACCTGGTCTAGCTGCTTATAAGGTCACTTAACGTATTCAGGCGAACAGGTGGCTTATTCGGAAGCTCAACCGTAATAGTTAGATTGCCGCCCATAGCATCAATGTATTTCCTCAAAGTAGACAGCAACATATCAGACTCTCTTTCCAGACGTGACACGTTAGATTGCGGCATTTGCAAGCTTCGTGAAATTTCTGCCTGCGTCAGCCCTGCGGCTAAACGCAGTTCCTGCAAAGTGAGATATTCAGTTTCTAATTCTTCAGTCCGAGCCTGTATCCGTTGCTTGCGCTCGTCTGGCAAATTATCCCATATACTTTGTAAGATTTTCCCTTTGGTCATTGGTTCTCCTCCTCTAACTGGGTCAAATGAAAACCGTAGCTCTTTCATGTTTGTATGCTTAGAACCATTGAGTGTGTCCACATGAGGTCTATTTAGCAGCGGACCGTACTTTTCCAGCATCGCTACTTCTGCTAATAAAGCATCCTGCACCGCCTCGGAAAATTCCAAGAACTCTTGTGCAAATAGAGGATACAATTCAACGTTCCAACACATATTAATACATTATCATTTATGATATATATCGTCAATGATATTATTTTTGTGCTTTTTTCTATGGCGATGGCGTTGTAAAGTTCTGTTACAGAAACCCTCGGCATCGAACACTCGAATGGATATCTCCGCATAGTGAACGTGGTAGATATCGTTAACCCTGCAGGGTAAGCGCATCTAATTTTGTCTTTAAAAATACAGATTATTTTACTGAAATATGCTTCTACAAATATCATTTGAGTATTAAATACAATACCCGTGAATGCGGAGCGCTTCTATCTCTCAAATGCGCTCTTCGGGGCTGATTATGGTCGTTTTTAGCGAATGGTAGGCGATCGCGCCTTGCCTTCAAATGCAGCGACGAGAGTGCGCGGTATTTTCGTCTTCAGGTTGTGTGGGTTAATAATTGCCGTCGGAACCGAAAACTTGTATCCCTTGTAAAATAAGGGTTTGCCGATTTGAATCAATTTCATTCACGGGTATTGGTATTAAATATACTAAGCTACAAGTTCAGGTAAAGGTAGCGGTTCGGTTAAACACTTACAATATCTGTAGGTTGGAAAGCCAGTTCTGGAGTCGGGAAACCCTCCGTAGGAATCTGGCGTTTGAGGAACGAAACCCAACACTTAATCCAAGTTCATGTTGGGTTTCCCCACGGGAGAGCCACAACCTACATTGATAAATTTTATTATAAGTAATTACCGGAATTTCATATTAGTCTTATTAATACCACAATTAATTGCAGAGATATCAGTACTGCTGACATTGCCATTTCTTAAGAGACGTTCCGCCGGAACGTCTGTACGGGAGTGGGGAGAAAGCATATTTTCATGCTTGGGGTGGTTTGCATGTAGAGACGCGATATATCGCGTCTCTACAACTAATAATAGAAAAGAGAGGTTTACACTTAAATATTTATCTTTACTGGAAAAATGGCGAGAGATTTGCGGGGATTCATTAAAATTCTGGAACAAAAGGGACAGTTACAGAGGATTACAGCTGACGTTGACCCAGATTTAGAAATTGCTGAGATTGCCAACCGGATGTTGCAAGTTGGTGGTCCTGGTCTACTATTTGAAAATGTCAAAGGTGCATCTTTCCCGGTAACACTAAACTTATTGGGAACTGTGGAAAGGATATGCTGGGCGATGAATATGCAGCATCCAGAAGAATTAGAAGGACTGGGGAAAAAGTTGGCGATGCTGCAACAACCAAAACCGCCCAAGAAGATTGGACAGGCTATTGAGTTTGGTAAGGTACTGTTTGATGTGCTGAAGGCGAAGCCAGGACGTGACTTTTTTCCTGCTTGTCAGCAAGTTGTCATTCAAGGCGACGATTTGGATTTGAACAAGTTACCGTTGATCCGCCCATATGTGGGTGATGCTGGCAAGATTATCACACTGGGGCTAGTGATTACGAGAGATTGCGAAACAGGTACACCGAATGTCGGTGTGTATCGCTTGCAACTACAATCAAAGAATACCATGACCGTTCACTGGTTATCGGTGCGGGGTGGGGCAAGGCATTTGCGTAAAGCAGCAGAACGCGGTCAGAAATTAGAAGTGGCGATCGCACTCGGTGTAGACCCTCTAATTATCATGGCAGCTGCTACGCCCATACCTGTAGACTTATCAGAATGGCTGTTTGCTGGACTTTACGGTGGTTCTGGGGTGCAGTTGGCAAAGTGTAAAACTCTAGATTTGGAAGTCCCAGCAGATTCCGAGTTTGTGCTGGAAGGAACTATTACTCCTGGGGAAGTATTGCCTGATGGTCCTTTTGGCGACCACATGGGATATTACGGTGGGGTAGAGGATTCGCCCTTGATTCGCTTCCATTGTATGACGCATCGCAAAGACCCGATTTATTTGACCACATTTAGTGGGCGTCCACCGAAAGAAGAAGCGATGATGGCGATCGCCTTGAACCGCATCTACACTCCCATTTTGCGGCAACAAGTTTCAGAAATTGTGGATTTCTTTTTGCCGATGGAAGCTTTGAGTTACAAAGCGGCGATTATATCTATTGATAAGGCATATCCAGGACAAGCGCGGCGGGCAGCTTTGGCGTTTTGGAGTGCTTTGCCGCAGTTCACATACACTAAATTTGTGATTGTGGTGGATAAAGACATAAATATTCGCGATCCGCGTCAAGTGGTGTGGGCGATTAGTTCCAAAGTTGACCCCACACGGGATGTGTTTATTTTGCCGGATACGCCATTTGATAGTTTGGATTTTGCTAGCGAGAAGATTGGTTTGGGGGGACGGATGGGAATTGATGCAACGACGAAGATTCCCCCGGAAACTGAACATGAGTGGGGTGCAGCCTTGGAGTCAGATCCAGAGGTGGCGGCGATGGTCGATCGGCGATGGGTTGAGTATGGTTTGGCTGATTTGCAGTTGGGGGAGGTGAATCCGAATTTGTTTGGGTACGATGTGAGGTAAGGAACTGGCAAGACGAGGATAAAAAAATTAAAAATTAAAAATTAAAAATTAAAAATATTTAATTTGGCATTTTTAATTCTTGTAAGACGAAGTCTTGCACGTAATTGTAAGGGCGCGGAGACCGCGCCCCTACGGTTAGATTGTGGGTTAGAAAATTGGGTATGATTTACTGTATGAGGCAATGATTTAGTCATAGATGATAGCCGAAAACCAGTACCACCACTATCAGAAGCGGATACAGCTTGGGCTGATGTCCTGTTACGGTAATAAGGACTCCGTTAAAAAATCAGCATAGGAGTTATATCAATGCCATCTCCATTTCCTGGTATGAACCCATATTTGGAACATCCGGAATTATTTCCGGGATTACATCACTTGCTCATTAGTGAAATTGCCAGATTTTTGTCTCCCCAGCTGCGCCCTAAATATCGAGTTGCTGTATTCGTACGAATGTATGAAACTAGTGAGGAAAATTCGCTGCTTGTCGGTATTCCTGATGTGATAGTAAAAAGTCGGCAGACTGTTCCTGATTCGACAATGACGAATGTGGCAGTTACAACACCAACAGCCGAACCTATTAGAGTCACAATTCCTATGCCTTTGACTATCAGGGAAGGCTATTTAGAGGTACGAGAAGTAGGAACAGAAGCATTGGTTACTACTATCGAAATTCTTTCTCCTACTAATAAGCGTGCTGGTAAAGGACGTAAGATGTATGAGGAAAAGCGTGAGCAGGTTTTGGGTAGCCGTACTAACTTGGTGGAGATTGATTTACTGCGTAAGGGTGAATCAATGCCGTTTTTAGGAAATAATATTGCCAGCAACTATCGGATTTTGGTTTGTCGAGGTAATAAGCGCCCTTATGGTGATTTATATGCTTTTAATTTACCAAGCGTAATTCCTTCATTCTCCCTACCTTTGCGTTCTGGAGATACTGAACCAGTTATAGATTTGCAGGCGTTGTTAAATGGGGTATATGACATATACGATTATGATTTGGTAGTAGATTATAGCCAAGAAGCAGTACCACCACTGTCAAAAGCAGATGCTGTTTGGGTGAATGAACTGTTACAGGAAAAAGGGTTAAGGTAGTGCGATTTACCTTATTTCTGCCAGCGTTTAGCGATCCACCAAGCTATCCATGCTGCGACTAATCCGGAAACAATGCTGCCGAAAACCCAGAGAATGAAGGGGTGAGGTGAGGAAGCGGTAGGCGATCCTGGCATCCGAACCGGGTTTTCCTTCGTCACTTGGCTAGAAGCAGAGATGACGATTCCTCCCACTGCTAAACCAGAGGCTACGGCAAATGCTGTGGTTTGAAAGTTGCGATCGCGTTCTTTTTCTGATTTCTCCAGTAGTTCGCGCTTTTTTTCTTCTCGTTCTTCTTGTTGTCGTAAATCTTCTTGTCGTTGGCGATCGCGTTCTGCTTGGTCAATTTCTACTAAGCCTCGACTCGCAGAAATTGCTTGTTCAAACATGTCTTGACCTGGGGATAAGTAATTGATGTCTGTCTGAATCTGCTGCTGCAATCGTGGGGAAGTGCGATCGCGAAAATTTTCGAGGAACTTTAAATCATCATTATCCTGACTTTTTTGAGAAATTTTTTGCAGCCATATGCTATAATTTATTGTATTGGTAATTATAGTCTGGGTATGATCGTGCATATCTCGCAGTTGACGAGCGTATTGGAACGCTTTTGGCGAGATGGCTGTGATGAGTGTTTTAAGCGTCTCCAGTCGCACAGCTGAATCTGTGGGCAGATTTTTGAAAATTTGGACTTGTGTTTCTATCTCGCTGTAAAGCTGCCGTGCATCCCAATAGCAGAGACGTGCTTGGTGATAGGCAAAGAGGATTTTGCTGCGGCAACACAGCAGATTGAGTAGATAATCTGCGGTTTCGCCAATCGAATTTAGGGTTTCATTGTCAGTATTGAACCATACCCAGAGATGACAGCGTTGGGTAGGATCTTCTTGCTGGTTGTCATACTCAAAAATCGGACTGCCGAAGAGTTTTCCTTGGGCGATGTAATCTTGTAAGGGTTGGTTTGTTGTGGATAGCACCTCCTTGACACAAGCCTCTGCCAAGGTTTGATAGTCATTGGTATTATTGGGAGGTTCAGCAAAGAGTAGAAGTGTTTCTCCTAGGGAGGGACGAATCCAACTGGACAACAAGTAACCGTTGGGATTGAGTTGGCTGAGTTGGGTAATGTCTACAGGTTCTTCGTAACGCAGAGTGAGGTCAACGGCGTAAGTATCGTGAATGCGAATTGGGTAAATTTCACCGCTTAGTTGAGGGCTGTTTGGCTGAGTTGGGACATCGAATTTCAGAGTCCGCTGATGTTTTAATAATTCTAGAGGCAGACTGGAGTGTTTATCTTCAAGAGCTTTTTCTTCAAGGGATGGCTCGTAATTGCCTGTTGTATCCTCATAGCAGAGGAGTTTTGACTTCAGGGACTTGAGTGAGTCAATATTCAACTGTTCTCCCAACTTGACAAACTGCTCCCATAAGTGGTAAGCGTTATCTTTAACTTGCTCAGAACCTTCAGACAAGCTGTTACGCAAATGGAAGGCATAGAGAGTGAGGCTGAGATTTTTAACCTGCTGCGTCGAAGAGTTTTGGTTCATCGCTGAGGGTGTGAAGGCTTGGGTTGAGAACTCGGCGGTTGAGGTTCAGAGGCAGGAAAGCTTTCGCGCATGGCATTGATTAGCATTTCGTCATAGTCTTTCGGGTTAATGGGGGCGGGATTTTTTGCAGGACCTCTTGTTACACCGCCTGAACTTTGACCAACCAAAGGCACTAGGGCGTTCCAAATGTGGTTACGAGGGTGGGACCAATCGGCGATCGCATTTGCAATTTCCTCTACATTATTAGGTAGAGTTAGGACTAACTTCCACAAATCAGCTTGATCTTGGGATGAAAACAAAGATGATTGAGATTTGATGAGTTGAATAAACGCTTCAATCTTCTGTTGATCGAGTGACATGGATAATCTCCTACTGTTTTACAAAAAAAAGGGAACAGGGAACAGGGAACAGGGAACAGGGAATATGAAAACAAAAAACTACATAGGTGGGTTTCAAGCCCACGAATGTGAAAGATGTTTTTCGTTCTGGCGCTTCGGCTCATATAAACTGCGTCCAAGTTACAATCCCACGGCGCCCATCCGTGGGATACACTGTTAAGAGTTCCCTCTGAATATTAGACATCTCCATAAATTAATTGTGCCTTGTTTACAACCCTTGTAGAACGCCGCGCGTTCATACATTGTTTTTATTGCCCAACGGTACAGAATCCTGCCCAATATTCTGGAGAATGAAAAGGTTTGGAAGTGGCTTCCATCTCTTTTAACCAGTCATGAAACCATAAGCTATCAACAGTTAACTTCTGATTGTAACTCAAAGTCAATTCCTGCGTCCATTTGTGCAATTCCGCTTTCGTGACATCCCGCAACCAGCATTGGGCATTGTTGAGGGCTTTGGCAATAGATACCCCTGGTTGCAGATTTTGGTAAAACTTAATCATTAAGAAACAAGTAGAGAGGTCATTGACTACCCAAAGACTACTAACAATGTTAGGGCTACCTGCTACCAAAAAGCCACTGGCTAAGCCGATGTATTCATCAGTGAGGTTGCGCCACTCAGTTAAGCCGGTTTCACAGGCGGAGAGAGTGACGAGATGGCATTGTTTGAGGTTGAAGGCAAAAATTTCGCCCAAAGTGAGGCAATTTATCAGGTCAACATCTTTGCCATCTCGCCAAGGTAGATAACGGGTAGCTTCGCTTGCGGTTCGCTTAACGAGTTCGGAAGCGACGAGGGAATCTGCTAAAATCAGGTGGGAGTCCAGCGGGTTAGAAGCAGAAAAAAAGCCATGACAAGAAAAGTGGACACACTCCGCAAGGCTTAAGGCATCTGAATTAGCGGCTTGATTTAAAGCGTTTTTGCTGGCTTTGTCCTTGGATAAAATTTGCTTGGGGTCAAAGTCGCCCATGATGGCTTCGACTTCGATATCACTAAAGTCTAGGTCTGCGGTAGGATTTTGGATAGCAAAGAGGTGGCGGAAAGATGGGGCTTGCCGTGACGCTACTTTTTTGCTGAGTTGCAACAACTGGCAACTGGGGGCGTAGTGGACGCTTTCAGGAAAGGTGTCGAGGAGGCAATTTTCCTGAGAGTGCAAAGGTAACGCATGTAGGGGGAAGAGGTGCAGGTAGCGATGGGGAATGAGAATGAGTCGTTTGCACTCGCTGTTAACGTGGGAAAGGATATCATTTAAATGCAGAATATTTGAAAGGTCTTGGAGGCGTGAGGCGAGATTAGTTGACCACTGAGTTTTTTGCTCAAGTTTGAGGGCTTCATAATCTTTGAGATAGTTATCCCGCCACAGTTCCAAGGCTGTTAGGTCATCGTTAGTAGATTGCCAGACATAGAGGGGTTTTTGCTGGGTAATGACGAAGGTGAAGAAGTGTTCAGATGTAATGTACCAAGCAATAATAGCGGTGTGGTTATCTATCGCCTTGCGAATTTCTGCAAAAGAGATGGGTTGAACGGTTTGGGTGAGTTGGTAGCTGGGGTCTATGGGCTTGATTTGCTTCAGTACCTGTTCTAGTTGGGACTGCAACTCGCTGAGTTCTTGGCGCAAAAAGTTGAGGGAGGAAGCATTGCTGCTGAGTTGACTTTGGGTGTTGCCAGCATTGTGGCGATCGGCAGCTTCTAGCAGTTGCCGTTTAGCGGGGATTTCCCGTTTCAGGCGTTGCAGTTGTTTGAGAACATCGTCAGGAACGTTACCTTTAGGGTTAAGGTCGCGGTTAGTCAAGAGTTCAACTAAGGTACGGGCTTTGCTGCGTTCGACGTATTCAATCGCTTTTTCTATCTGGTTATTATTGACGCAGGCTTGCACAATTTGAGTATAAACATCAATCGCATCTTCCCGCAATTGACGTCTTGCCTCACTGCTAACCCACTCACAGCTTTGTTCAACCGCTTGAATTGCCGCATCATAACCTTCAATCGCCTCTGACCACCGTTCATCTTGGAAGGCGGTTTTACCGAGATTGCGTCCTGATTGCAGGCAATCGATAGGAAAATCAGTAGGTGTACGGATTTCTAGGGCTGACCGCAAAAACTGAATTGCTTCAGAAATTTGCCCCAAATCGCGGTAGGCAAGACCCAGATTGTTTTGGGTCGAAGCCCAATCAATGGGGAAATCTTGGCGGGTGAGGACTTCTAAGGCAGCATTGTAGGCAGCGATCGCACTTTCAAGATTCTCTGCTTTGTTGCCAAGTATCAGGTTACGGTAGGCATTGCCCAAATTGTTTTGGGTCTGTGCCCAATCAATGGGGAAATCTTGGCGGGTGAGGACTTCTAAGGCAGCATTGTAGGCAGCGATCGCACTTTCAAGATTCTCTGCTTTGTTGCCAAGTATCCGGT
>CAXTSI010000165.1:0-16140 GCA_964246695.1 uncultured bacterium | reverse complement strand
CCCACTCCCCATTCCCCACTCCCCCTCTTACCCACGCAGTGCAGCTACTAGCTGACGTGCGAACTTAGAAAGTCCCTCATACTTATCGTTGTATTTCTGCATAGCTTCTTGACGTCCAGTTTGTTCATCCGGGTTGTTGGCAACGACTGCCAATTGTTCGTAACCTGGATAGTAGCGGCAGAAGGTATAAATCCCGTTGTCATCTAACAGCCATTGGCTATAAATTCCTTCTTTTCGCGGGAAAAAGCTTTCTGTGGCATTGCGAGCAATAATCTCCTTGGGATATTTTAAGATGTTTACGAAACTATCCACTGCAACTGGCTGAATGCGACCAATTAATCGCGTTGACAGGTTTTGCAAAATTTTAGATGCAGCTTTGGATTTAGCAATGGTATCGGGGTCTTGTCCTGATAAAATGACTCTGATCCCAGCTTTAGCACCGTTGGCACAGATTCTTCCTACCAAGTCAGAGATTTGCTCGAATTCAAACAGAATTGGTGCTTCATCGATGAAGAATATTGAAGCAGGGCTGCTTAATGCGCGTCGCAGCGCTGCTGAATAGGCACTCAAAGATAGCACTGCTGCATCTTCACTATCAGATAGGTTTCTGAGAGCAAAAACCAAAAGTTGCGCATCGGTGGGGAAACTAGATGGTGCAGAAATGGCTTTTCCGACGCGACTAGAAAGCCAAAACCGTAAGCGTAGATGAATCTGGCTGAGTGCATCCTCAACTCTGCCACCTATATTATCTAACCGCAGATGTTCTGGAGAGCAGAAAATCAGAAAATCTTTTAAAGTAGGGGTTTTCTGCCAAGCCATAGTGCCAAATCCCCCTGCGATCGCATCTCGATATCGCTCTTTGATACCTTCATCAGAAAAGAAGGCTTCCAAAGCCAAGTTGATAATTGCTCGCACAGTTTGCGTCAGCAACTGACTTTCACCAGATGACCCTAAAATCATTGTCATCAAGGCTGATTCTAAAAAGCCGATATAATCCATCAGGCGATCGCGCTGTTCTTCTTCACTCAGCGATCGCAAGTCTGGCTGCTCAAACAAATTATTCGATTGTTTAGAAATATCAAAATACGCCCCATTCCCCTCCATAAACGCTGTATAGTCGGTGAACGTAGATGAGCCATCGGGTTTGGGAAAGTCCAGCGCCACCACAGGAATGCCATATGCTAAAGCCTGGGTCAAAATTCCTGACACCAACACCGATTTACCTGCACGAGTTGTCGCAAACAGCGCTAAATTTTTGTGCTTGGTAAATAAATCCAGATGAATAGGTGTTCCCCCTTCTTCTGCAATCAATTCAAAACCTTTGCTATCACCAGCCCTGGTGATCGTTAAAGGCATCAATCCTGGCACTTCATTGGTTAAATAAATCTGGCGACGGTTGAAGGGTTTTGCTAATAACCCTTCCCACACTATCGGTAGTGTTTGCAGCCAAATTTTCCAAGCATACTCTGTTTCCCTAACCACCTGTGCTGGACGTTGAAAACAGCTTTCAATATACCTTGTTGCCTCATCTAACTTTTCAATACTTTGGCGATGCACCAAAATTGTTATAGCTGTATAAATCGGCACTGCTCCTTCAAACAATTGCTCTTGCGCCGCCACCGATTTTTTCAGCTTTAATTGAGCGTTAACATCGATAGTTTTACTTTTCTCCTGCGCCATCATTGCTGTCACATTCGACTGCTTCAGCACCCGTTGCAAGGTATTTTTCACTAAAGCGGGATTAGCTGCAGTCAACTGGCAAAAAATTTCTGTATCAATAACCGTTTCTCGTGCTACCAGTTCCCATAAATAGCGCAGTTGAGCAGATTTATTTATCCAACCTCCGGGTTTTTCCAGAAATGTCATCACGCCGACGTAGCGATTGTTAACATTAACCCAACGGCGATCGGCGCAAGGTATACCAGAGTCCATCAGTAATGTTGTACTGTGGAGATTGTCAATCAGCAATTTTGTACTAGATAAGTCTGAATAAACTTGTTCGTGCAGTCCGTCTTCGTCTAAAGTGATTAATTGGGGAATGTCTATTGGCTGTGTATCATTAAATCGTTTCCAAGCCTCTCGCCAAAGTTCTACAGCAGTCAAAGGTCTGATATCCAATCCCATTTGATTGGATAAAATCTGTTCCCACCGACGAAAACCTTCTGTATAAGCATTTGAAATCAAGGTTTCAATTCGTTGGCTTTCCCCTTGTGCGTAATCACCTTTAAATTGTAACCACCATGCTTCACCGCTTGCCAAAAGTTTCTCTATCCAATCTCCAGTTTGTGTGGAGTTTGGTTCCACAGTGTATGTCACATACACCCGGAGAAATTTTGGTTTACGGATACCAGAACGAGTAAGTTCTCGAACTCTGGCTCGTTCCGACATTAACAAATACTGTACATCCGGTGATGGACAACGTTTTATCAGAGATGTAAGTTCTTTTTGTCGCTTTTCTTCTGAACTAAAAGACCCCAAATGAAAGGTCATTCTTTCCTCAGGAGGGATGTCTTTTAACCCTGATTCGATGTTATTGCAAATAGTATCTATTTGCTCTGTTCTTAAAGTAGTGTGAATACCTCTACAGTCGAAACCAAAAACAAAACAAAACTTATTTTTTTGGCTACCTTTTGTCAAAATGTAAGCGCCAATATCCCTACCATTTAGTGATATCCTGAGCATCGTCGAAAGATGTAAAGCATCTTCAAACGGTGTAAATCTAGTCTCACTTCCTGCGAGACCGACGCTTTGTTTTCCGATTTTTGACTTCATGGCTAACTTCTTCCATAAGGCTTAAATAACGAGCAGTACCTCTGGTCCAAGTGGGAACACCAATAAATTTGCTTAAAAAGCGCCAACTCCTACCACCAGTTAATATCCACCAAGTCGCCATTCCCCAACCTGTAATCAGTATAGTCCACAACCATTTTTGAAAGTCATCTGCGAACAAGCCACCAAAAACACCGTTGATGATAAAGTAGGAAGTTAGGGCAATTACTGTCCAAGGAAAAACTTGATCTGCCGGAATCGGTCCTAGTGAAGGTTGGCTTCCTAGGATTTGATTGACAGGTCTAAATTCTCTATCTCGCTCTTCGGACATGGCAAATCTCTTAGATGTTCCTCATCTTGGTTGAAACAAATTAATTATTATTGTTTGGTATCACCAATGATAAAGCCTGTCAATACGTCAGCGATTGTGACCGCGACAACGACCAATAGGGGAGTTCTCGCAATACTTTGCCAATCTTCATCTTTGCGAACTGCATTGATCACGCCAATCAAGGAAACCGCAATATAGAGTAAGTAAACTGCCCGCAACACATTGAATACTAAAGCCACTGCAGGTCCGGCGCTTGCACCACCTGCATTTTGAGATAAATTCCTGTTGAAAAAATCTTCAGCTCTTTTAAAGAACTGCGCATTTACTGGGTCTGCAAAGTAGTCTAGCCAAAATAAGCTGAGGATGACACCGACAGCTAAAATTTGTAATAATATTAACCATTTTTTAGGTAAATGTACTTGCTGCCCAATTTGCTGTATCACTACTGCACTTAAACTGCCAACTAGCAAACAAAACAGTAGAATAGGACTTTTGAGGCTGATAACGCTTAAAAATACTGCACAAGCGATCAAAAAGGGTACAGATTCAAGCAAGCTAACGCGCCAGTATTCCAGTGTCGAGCTAAATTGGTTAGACGTTTGCGCACGCCCCCAAACTATAGCTTTGAAAAAGTTTCTCTGATGAGAACTTTGCCCAAACATTTCCTCATTTCCCTATTGGTTAATTACAGTCATTGTAAACTTTAATCTTACAATTTAACCTCGCTTGATAACTAAATACCGAAATTTGAAGTAAAATGCCTAACCTTTAAGCCAAGTGCAGGGGAAATTAAAGCTGTGTAAACTTTAATTTTCCCAGTTTAATCACTTGATAACTAAATAGCAATTTTATAAATTAAAATCCCTTAATTGTAACTTAATTTAACTTACAACCTGCAATTTTTGTAGGGTGCTTGAGCCGAAAGTACCTGACGAGTCACCTCATGTGGAAAAACTAACGGTCATATTTTAGGGGAGCAGTTTTGGGAAAAGCTTGTGATTTTTACGAGCGAGTTATGAGATATCGGGCAATACGCTTTAGTTAAGGCTCTACAAGATGCAAAAATCCCTCCTTCACCTCAAAAGTTTCTTTCCTTGGCGTTCTTGGCGCCTTGGCGGTTCGTTAAAAAAAATTCACAAAACTCACCCCTGCTCTCGGTTCTGCTCCAAGAATACAACTAGCTGCTCTCCAGCAGTGTCAATATGTTGTTTTAATAACCTGACAGCAGCTTTACTATCCCGTTGCCGACAAGCATCCAGAAGTTCATAGTGTTCCTTTTGCGATCGCTCTAAGTAATCTATCTCCGTTATCTGAAAACGGATATAGCGGTCTATATTAATATGTAACATTTTAATCATCGACATTAACCGAGGACGGTTGGCGATCGCATAAAGTGTCGCATGGAATTCCCAGTTCAATTGTATCAAACACGCTGCATCGGTTACCTGATGAGTGGGTGCCAAAATTTCAGATGCTTTTTCTAAATCAGATTCAGTTAGCTGAGGAATTGCCAGTTCAATGGCTGTAGTTTCCAATGCGCTACAAATCTCACAAATTTCTTGCGCCTCTGTTGTCGTCAGAACCGATACCGTTGCGCCTCGATTGAGATGAAGCGTCACCAATCCTTCTGCTTCTAGCTGCCGCAAAGCTTCTCGCACAGGGATGCGGCTGACTTCAAACTGAGTAGCGATTTCATCCTGTCTGAGAGATTGTCCTGCTTGAAAAATTCCCCTGAGAATCGCCTCCCGCAAAGCGTCTGCGATCAAATCTGGGGTACTGCGTTGGTGTTGCAGCACATTGGCTGCTAAGTCAGTTAATTTCATAATGTATATTGTATACAATTTTTGTATACAATATCCAAAGTTATCTTGTTTAACACCGGAGGCAGTCATGAGCATTCGACCTCAACCAGACAGAGTCATTATCTTTGACACAACGCTAAGGGATGGCGAACAGTCACCAGGCGCAACACTTAATGTAGAAGAGAAACTGGCGATCGCTCATCAACTAGCTCTCTTAGGGGTCGATGTGATTGAAGCGGGATTTGCAGTTGCCAGTCCTGGAGATTTTGAAGCTGTCAGAACCATCGCTCAACAAGTCGGGGTAGCGGGTGGACCGATTATTTGCAGCTTAGCAAGAGCCGTTCGACAGGACATTCAAGCAGCTGCCGAAGCGTTGCAACCAGCCCATCGCCCCAGAATCCATACGATGATCTCTACCTCTGATATTCACCTCAAATATCAGTTGAAAAAGTCAAGGGAACAGGTACTGGCGATCGCCGAGGAGATGGTTGCCTATGCTAAGTCTTTTGTGGACGATGTGGAGTTTTCGCCTATGGACGCCAGCCGGACTGAAAGAGAGTTTCTCTATCAAGTGTTGGAACGAGCGATCGCTGCTGGTGCAACGACGATCAACATTCCCGATACCGTTGGCTACTGCACACCCAAAGAAATGGGAACTCTCATTCAGGGTATTCGAGAACATGTACCCAATCTCGATCGAGTCATTCTTTCTGTTCATACCCAAAATGATTTGGGTTTGGCGACAGCAAATGCCTTGGCAGCGATCGAAAACGGTGTGCGTCAGGTAGAGTGTACGATTAATGGCATAGGTGAACGAGCAGGGAATGCTGCACTGGAAGAAATTGTGATGGCGTTGCAGGTTCGCAAACCCTATTTCAATCCTTACTTTAATCGTCCGGTTGATTCAGATGCACCTCTTACCAACATCAAAACCCAAGAGATTTACAAAACTTCTTGCTTAGTTTCCCAATTAACAGGAATGCTGGTTCAGTCCAATAAAGCGATAGTCGGAGCAAACGCTTTTGCCCATGAATCTGGAATTCACCAAGATGGCATCCTCAAGCACCGCCAAACATACGAGATTATGGAAGCAGCAGCCATCGGTTTGCCGGAAAATCGCATTGTTTTGGGCAAGCACTCTAGAAGGAATGCTTTCCGAACCAGACTCCAAGAATTGGGATTTGACCTAAACGAGGCAGACTTGAACAAAGCTTTCATGCGGTTCAAGGAAGTCGCCGATAAGAAAAAGGAGATGTCGGATTGGGATTTAGAGGCGATTGTGCGAGATGAAACGCAAATTCAAGTAGACATCGGCTTTCAACTCGAACACGTCCAAGTAACCTGCGGCGACTGTGCTTGTCCGACTGCAACCATCACAGTTGTGACCCCCGATGGGAAAATTCTCACCGATGCGACTGTAGGGGCAGGTCCAGTGGATGCGGTGTATCAAGGAATTAATCGATTGGTACAAATTCCCAATCAACTTATTGAGTTTTCCGTTCAATCTGTGACTGCCGGAATTGATGCGTTGGGAACCGTCACAGTTCGCTTACGGCATCAAGAGCGGATTTTCTCTGGGCAGGCTTCCGACACTGACATTGTGGTGGCAGCAGCTTACGCTTATATAAATGCACTCAATCGTCTTTATCGTTACTTACAAACTCAAACTGAGAAGTTGCACTCTGATGATTTAGAAGCCCCTGCGGTTAATTGCTCATAAATGTAGAGACGCGAAATTTCGCGTCTCTACAAGCTCACCGATAACCCTTAACTGAACGGTATTACATCTTATTATTATTGAAGAATTGCCAGACTTATAAAATAGGTTTGCGCATAATTTCTTCCCGCCCCCCAGGTGGTAAACGCTTACCAAATAGGGGTAGTCCGAGATACGCTTTCCAGGCTTGCACTCCCTCTAGCGGCAGAACTTCAGCTAGCATCTCCTCGCTGTTGGGGACTCCAAACCCATGCCAAAGGATGATCAGGGGTGCAGGTAAACTGAGATTGCCAGGGGGACGCACCACAACGGGTACGCCAGCTAACTCCAAAGATTCTGTGTTGGACATCACTTTAAATTAAGAGGGAATACACACTTAAGCATTAGCTTAAGTATATTTAAAATCGTAACGCACCACAACAGGTGATCATCGGTGCGTTAAGCTGTCGTTCGCAATCCTCGAAGCGATATTCTCCCAAGGGGAGACGAGTAGCGCTCCTTCGTCGCTACCGCTAACGCTTCGCTATCGCAGTCGCCTAGTAGCGGGAAACACTCGTGTCGGCGCGCTGCCTCACCGCTAGTCGGAGGCTGATATCTTGCACCATCCACGTTGCGGGGCGATCATGTAATATTGGGGTATTATTAATTACTCAATTTTGGGTTTTCAAGAAGGAGAGAGAATCCTTATGCAAAGTAGAATAAGTATTCATCCAGATATTTGTAACGGACGACCTAATTATCGCTAACACTCGAATTACTGTGCAAACGGTTATGGAATTTTTAGGTGCAGGCGATTCCATCGAAGAAATCCTGGAAGAGTATCCCTCTCTGGAACGAGAAGATATTTATGCCTGTATGCAATTCGCGGCAAAGTTGATGGCAAATCACTACGAAGTTAGAAAAGTCGCATGAATGGATTTTTATTTGATGAAAATCTACCTTCTAAAATCCAATTTACCCCATCTCTTCCCATCATCCGTGTTTCAATAAGTAGTCATGCAAAATTAAATATACAACGTCATTGCGAATGGAGCGCAGCGGAATGAAGCAATCGCAAGGGTTTGAGATTGCTTCACTTCGTTCGCTGCGGACATAAATATTTTTGCATACGTACTTATTGGGTGATAGTCCGAGTGATACCCATATCTGGCAGTATGCAAAGGAAAAGGGGTTGGTGATTGTTACCAAAGATGTAGATTTCTCAGATAGATTGATGCTCGATTTGTCCCCACCAAAAGTAGTGCATCTACGCGTTGGAAATATGCGAAAAAGTGCATTTCACTCATTTCTAGCTCGTGTTTGGTCACAAATTGAAGATTTAGTTATCGATCATAAGCTAATTAATGTTTATCTGGATGAAATCGAAGCATTCAAATAGCCAGTCATTTACATTTCTCTTTGGGACACCGATCTTCTTCTCTTCTTTCTTCTCAGTAGCGGAGACGCTGCGCGAACGTGTACTTCGCGTCTTTGCGGTTCGTTAAAAAAGTAATTCACAGGTAAAAACGGGTTTTGAACTAGAGCGGAGACACGTGGTCATTTTTCAGTCGGGGTTTAAATCCCCGAATGAAAAATAATTACGAATTACGAATTACAAACTACAAATTTTTAATTGTCGTTACACCGTGACAATGATCTTTCCTGCTGCTTGATTGGATGCCATGAGTTGCATTGCATCTGGCAACTTGTCTAAGCCTTGAAGTTCTCGATCAATAGTCAGCGGAAACGAACCATCTGCCAAGCCTGCGGTAATATAAGCTTTGGCACGAGCAAAGGCTTCTTCATCGCCCAGTAAGCCTAGACTACGGTTACCAGTGAAATCAAACACTTTGTAAACATGGAAATGGAAACTGCGGATAAAGGCACTCATCCACGGGAATGCCCCGATATTCTCAGTATCCAGCAAGCCATAGACAATCCAGTGTCCACGGATTTTCACCGCTTGTGCGAGTTGATCGCTGAGGACACCTGCAACCGCATCGTAAATGACATCCGCACCCTGATTATTCGTGATGTCCATGACACGGGCTACTAAGTCTTCCTCTTCTGTCGCCATCACATAGTTAGCCCCCGCATCCAGCAACGTTTGGCGCTTCTTGCTTGTGCGTGTAGTCGCAATCACCTTTGCCTGCATCTTCTTCGCCATGGCGATCGCTGCCAATCCGGTTGTGCTGGTTCCTGCCGTAATCAATACCGTTTGGTAGGGTTGTAAATGCGCTAACTCGAATAGCGCAAAGTAACCAGTGAAGTAGGCAAACGCGAAACCAGCCCCCTGTGCTGGAGTTAAGGTATCAGGAGTTTTCATCAAGCCACGGACAGGTAAGATTGCTGTTGCACCGAAGTTAGCATAATCGCTAATTGAAAAAGCAGGTATAGAACTAACGCGATCGCCTACCTTGAATTCTGTCACCTGAGGACCAACGGCTTCCACAACTCCAGAAATTTCATAGCCAAGACGTGCTGGAAGTTTTGGAGTTTCAATATAGTTGTTTGCCATCCAAAGTAAATCGGCTCGGTTCAGACTCATTGACTGGACGCGAACGCGGACTTCGCCAGCACCTGGTTCAGACAGTGGAACGGTGTCGAGTTGCAGCACATCTGGACCACCATACTGATGAAACCGATAAATCTGAGTTGTTGTTGACATGATGGATTCTCCTTACTGTTGTGAAATCAATGCTGAACCTACTGGTGCTTGCTTCGTCGCTCAATCCCCTGTACGATTGGCTCAGGGTGAACGTTGTGTACTTGTGGATAGCCGCGATCCCACAGATAAATAGCGAGGTCGAGGGTGTTGTCGGCAACACCAAAGCGAACGACTTGACCGTCTTTGATGGTGAGGATGAAGGTTTCAAGCGAGGTGCCTTCCCGACCCGTTGGCTTAAGGTCGAAGAATGGCTCAACATGCTTCCAATTCAAGTTCACGGTGAGAAAGGCGCGATCGCCACCCTCAAATTCATCAATCAGATCGATTCGAGGCTGAAGCGCTTTCAAGAACTCCGCCCCCCAGGTTTTCAAAGCAACAATTCCTTTGCCGCCCCAGTAACCAGGGCTATAGATTTCCACATCTTGAGCAATCACCTGATCCCAGCGATCAAACTCACCTCTTTGAAAGCCTTCATAAATCTCACGGGTAATTGAAACAGTTGGAAACGTTGTTGGAGTCATTGACATGATTTAAACCTCCAGATTTGTAAATCTTTTTTGGACTGACGATGTTTGGTGCCTCAACCCGTCTTATATTTATCTTCACTAGAGCGTTATAATTTGTCCAATAGATTAACTATATCAAGCTCATTCACTAGATGAATTATGCAATCCGTTCAGCATTTTCAGCTAGCAGGCGTTGACCTCAACCTCCTAGTGGTATTCGATGCACTAATGACTGAACAACACCTCACCCGTGCTGCTGAGAAAATTGGGCTAAGTCAGCCCGCTACTAGTAACGCTTTGGCACGACTCCGCAAGTTATTCAAAGACGATTTGTTTATCAAAACCTCGAAAGGCGTTACCCCAACACCACGAGCGATATCCCTTGCTGAACCGATTCGCCAAGCACTTGAACACATTCAATCAGTCGTCAGCAGCAAGCCAGAATTTGATCCAATGACGAGCGATCGCGTTTTCCGTCTCGGCATGGATGACTATACCGAAATCGTGTTCTTATCCAAACTATTGCAACAACTGGGACAATTGGCTCCTCATGTTCGTGTTCAAGTCCGCTTTAGCACTTGGCAGAAAGCACCCCAACTACTGGATGCCGATGAGATCGATTTGGCGCTAGGGCACTGTCCAAACTTTGCCTCTTGGCATCAACGCCAAACGCTTTATCAGGAAAGCTTTGTATGTGTTACCAGTACCCAGCAGTTCAAAGGGCGCAAACGCTTAACGTTAGAAGAATACATCAATGCCTTGCATTTGCTGGTTTCACCCAAGGAAGATATGGTGGGCTTGGTCGATAATCTGTTGGCACAGCAGAATTTGGCGCGGACAGTGGCGGTGTCTGTGCCGAATTTTTTGATTGTGCCGTTTATTCTTACCAGTACACAGCTAATTGCCACGTTACCAACTGAGATTGTCGCAACTCTTATTCAAACCTGGGAACTCCATGCATTTCTGCTGCCCTTTGAAATGTCCGGTTTCTCAGTCGATATGCTGTGGCATCATAAGAGCGATCTCGACCCCGGACATCAATGGCTACGGCAATTAATCGCTCAACTATGCCCAAAGTAAAAATTTTGCTTGCCTCATGCTACCAAGCTTGACTGCAAATAGTTTATATGGTACAATTGTACTATATAAATTGTTCTAGCACTCATATTAGAGTACTACTGGCTTAATAAACTGCAACTCATCTGCCCATAGGAGCAAAATTGATGAAGCTATCTAAGCTGAACTTGAGCAATGTAGTAGCGATCGCTCACTCTGACGGATATTTACAGTTGTTGCTTGACCGAGGTGACGAACTCGAGTTCGTAGAAATTCCCGCGCCAATACAAGCTTACGAAGGACTGCAACAACTAAACGAGATTGTTGCTGATTCTGCTGCACTTCCTTCATCTGAGGAACCAATTGCCATGTTACCTGTTAGCTCATCAATGGCGAATGCCGTGGGATATGATAGTAACCAACAAATTTTACAAGTCGAGTTTCACAATGGCGTAGTTTATCAGTATGCGGAAGTCGATGAGCATACTTGGGAAGATTTACATCAGGCTGAATCAATTGGCAGATTTTTTAATGACGAGATTAAGGGTAGATATGAGTGCCAGCGTGTAGATGATACAGAAGATACTGATAATTGTTGCTGTTAATGGGACTTCAACAAAAATTAGAGCAAAAATGTAGCCCAAACTGGCTTTATAAGCGGCAAATACGTCACGATTGAGACGAGGCATCGAATTGGCTAACCAAAATATCCTGACTTTTCACGGGATGTGGAAAAGGTGCATTTTTACTCTCGACACGGGGAGTTGCGTGCGGGTTTGTTCATAAAAGCATCCAATTACAAAGCCAAATTAAAAATCTGTTGCGCGGTGAGGTTAAATTGTGGGAAGGTAGGGGAGACAATCACATCACTGTCTCTAAACGTTGTTTTTACATATTCCCCGTCAATTAGCTCGTATACAAAGATAGTGCTTTGTTTTGGATAGCCGCGAAAGGTACGCCCTCCCAAGGCAGCATAATCTACAATCCAGTATTCGGGAATGCCCATAGCTTCATAATCACGACGTTTGTCGTAGTAGTCGTCTTGCCAATTGGTGCTAACAACCTCCACTATCAATTTAACCGAAGTCGCGTTTTGTGAAAATCCCAAGCCTCAGAAACCCGGTTTCTTTAAGAAACCGGGTTTCTCTACTTTCACGAATCATTTAGGATCGCTATAGTTGTATAGCATTGTTGTATTTAAACATCTGCCAAAACATACTGGTGCTGCTAGAGCAAAGTCTAAGCACGGGATTGCAACTGCAATACTCGCTGTGCAAAGTGTATAATTTTACATGATTGTCCTGATGTAACACTGCTTTATTGAAGCAAATGGGTTTAGTGTTATTAGATGCGATCGCTACACGCGTTTTTTAGCTTTGATGTAAGCTTTTATAATTTTTAATTTTTAATTTTTAATTCTGTGAAGCAGTACTAGCACGAGCAACTGTTGGGGCTAGCACAGCACTCATTGCACTCATAACCACGACAATACCTAAAGCAAAGCGGAGGTTAAGAAAATCAGCGACGAAACCGATTAGGGGTGGACCGCAGAGAAATCCGCTGTAGCCAGTAGTTGTCACTGCCGCAAGTGCTAGACTTGGAGCAATTCCTGGAGTGCGTCCAGCAGCGCTAAATACTATCGGCACAAGAGAGGATAAGCCGACGCCAACACAGGCGAAGCCGATGAGTGCTGCAAAAGGCTGAGCAATAACTAAAGATAACCCTAGCCCGGTAGCAGCTATAGTGCCACCAAAGCGTACCATTCGGACTGGTCCAAAACGTTGGGTGAGCCGATCTCCAGCTAGGCGAAATACAGCCATAGCCAGCGAGAACACTGCGTATCCAGCTGCCGCCAGTCCTGGTCCCGTTTCAAGGGTCTGATGGAGGTAGACTGCACTCCAGTCAGCCATTGCGCCTTCACTAAGCATGACGCAAAAAGCTAATATACCTAAGTTAACGAGCGATCTTGTTGGCAGAGCAAACGTTGGTCCAGTAGTGGCACTATCAACTTCAGTAGACAGCAACCGACGTGATGCTAGAATCACTACTATTAAGAGCAGGAGTGCTGTGCCGACCAAATGTGTCTTGGGGTTAACTCCCAAAGATGCTACCAACCCGCCACTGGCTGCACCTGCCATACCGCCAACGCTGTACAGACCGTGAAACGACGACATGATTGGTCGGCGATAACGCTGTTCCACAGCAATGGCTTGAGCATTCATCGCGATGTCCAATGTTCCGAAAAGAGCGCCTACTACCATTAAGGCGATCGTCAGTAGTGGCAGATTCGGGGCTAGGGTGGGTAAGGGTAGTGCTATACAGTAGACTAGCGCCGCTAATTTTGTGACCGGACGGCTGCCTACGTGAGCGACTAACCATCCTGTTGTAGGCATGGCTAGCAGTGCGCCGATTGCCGTACCCAATAGCGCGACTCCCAAAGCACTATTACTCAATCCCAGTTTCTGTTGAATTTCTGGGATGCGTGCCACCCAGTTGGCAAATCCTGCACCGCTGACGAAGAATACTACTGCTACAGCCAATCGGGCAGATCTGGGTACTACAGTTTTTCCCAGCCTTGCTGACAACTCTCGACTCATAGACATTTCTTCGCACCCTGTAAGAAAGACAAGTTGAAAGCACTCGGTGTTGAACAGTTACGCGCAATTAATTTTACTGGGAAAGAACGGGGACAATGTGTGACGACAAGATTACTTGCTGGGCATCACCTGCAATTAACTGCCGGAAGCGCTCATCCTTTGTAATTTGGTCAAAATCGATGTCAGTTTCTGCTTCTTTTTTATACTTAGGATCGAGATTAATCGCCGCTTGCAAATTTTCTATGGCTAACTCCACTAGCTTTTGCAAGGCATAACAGGCTGCTTTGTTGTAATACGCATTGGCGTAGTCGGGATTAATTTCCAAAGCTTTGTCGAAGCTGGCGATCGCTTCTTCATCTCGCCCTAACCTTACGAGGGCATAACCTCGTTTGTTCCAGGCTTTGTAGGAGTCTGGCTGAAATTGAATTACTTTGTCAAAAGAAGCGATCGCTTCTTCATATTCCTCCAACGCTTCCAAAGCAAGACCCCGGTTCAACCAAGCTACCGCGTCATCTGGCTTGACTTGGGTTGCTTGATCAAAAGAGGCAAAAGCTTCCTTTGTCTTGCTTAAATAACCCAGCGCCACCCCCCGATCGCACCAAGCTTGATGATGATTCGGCTGGATTTGAAGGGCTTTGTCATAAGAGGCGATCGCCTCTTTGTAGCGTTTTAAGCGGACTAAAGTCATAGCTTGTTTTAACCAAGCAACAGATTCCTTTGGCTGGATTTGAACTGCTTTGTTGTAAGCGGCGATCGCATTTTTATAGTGCTTTTGCGAGAAAAGAACATCTCCTTGTTTGAGATAATCATCAGCAGTTAACTCCACTCTAGGAGCAGAAAATTCTAATACTTCAAGTTGTTTCGGCTGTTCCTGTATTTGTTTCCCAACCTTATGATTGACACCTTGTGGGATGGATAAGGGTTTCATTTCAGACACTTGCTGAAGGATTAACTGCTTTCGTTGTTGAGCATCCATCCTTAATTCAGAGAGCTGAGATACAAACTCCAACTCTAATTTTTCTAAATTCTCAATAATTAAAACTTTTTGTTCTTGCGCATCCACATGTAATTCAGAAAATTGAGATGCAATTTTAGACCCGGATTTTTCTAAATTTTCAATGATTAGCTCTTTTTGTTGCTGAGCATTCACCTGCAATTCAGATAGTTGAGATATAAATCCTGACTGCAATTTTTCTAGATGCTCTAGAATTTTGTCCTTGTGTTGGTGAGCGTCTGACTGGAATTCTGTTATTTGAGATTTTAATTGAACCTCTAATTTTCCCAAATTATCTATAGTAATGTCCTTGTGCCGTTGCGCATCCACCTGTAATTCTGACAGTTGAGATACAAATACTGACTGTAATTTTTCTAAACTCTCAAGTATCTTATCCTTTTGTTGTTCAGCCTCAGGCTGCAATTTTTCTAACCTCTCGAAGATTTTATCCTTTTGCTGTTCAGCCTCTGACTGCAATTTTTCTAACTTCTCGAAGATTTTATCCTTTTGCTGTTCAGCTTTTGACTGCCATCCAGATAGTTGAGACGAAAAATCAAAGTTTGATTTTTCTAAATTCTCTAGGACTTTATCTTTTTCTTGTTGCACACCTGACTGCAATTCAAAAAGTTGTTCTACAACATTAGATTCTAACTTTTCAATATTATCAAGAGTTGCGTCACTTTTTTGTTGAGTTTTCAACTGTAACTCACATACTTGAGTCGCAAATTCAGATTCTAAAGTTTCTACATTTTTTTGAGAATTTTCTATTAGTGTTTCTAATTCTTTTAAAAAATGTTCTTTAGATTGAGATAAATCATATGTTATTAACAATAAGTTTTCTTTTTCTGTTTTTATATTTTCTTTTAGTGTTTCTGCTTCCTTCTCTAATTCATTGTTTATATTTTTCGATTCTTTGACAGCTTTTTCAGCTTCTTGCTTAACACTAGTTAACTGGTTTTGTAATTTACCCAGATCTTGAAACTGTTCCATTGCTTTATCAACAATCTCACGGATAACAACCCGTCGTAATAGCCAAAATGAAGCAATCACTGCCACTGGAAATAAAGTCAGTATGACTAGCCAAACGTTAATCATGATACCTGTACGACTCAAGGCACGATCGACTTCAGATTGCACTTGCTCTCGAATTGAGCGTACTTCTCGCAGTTTTGCCAGTTCTTCCTCGTCTTTATTAGAAAATGTTGAAGTAGGAGTTAGTGCTGAAGGGGCAGATTGTACAACTAGAGCATTGGCGAAACCAACAGACACTAGGAAGGGTGAAAACACAATAGCGCTTCTCAATACTAAGGCTAAGACTACTTGTTTGTTGCTCTTCATAAAAAATATCTCTATATATCATTGGTCAATTTGGGCAGCGCACATATCTCCAATTTAACAGCCCTGAGGAGATGGTTGAGTTACTTTTATTGATTTGAGGGTCAACTACCACCTCTAACCCTACCTAAAGGGAAGCCACTCTGAGGGTGTGTACGTGGACGGTGATTGCTTGCAAAGCATTTATCCAGCCTATTCAAGTGTATGTTGTCTGTCGTCATATTAGCTACAACAAGCGCCATGCCACAATTCCTTTGTTATATTTTAGAAAAGTGTCAAGAGAAATGGCTCTGACACGCCGATCTAAGAATAAAGAACGATAGACTCTCGTTTAAGAGTACAAGCTTTTCGGCGGTTGAACGCCCTTGTAGTAAAGGTTTAAGGCA
>CAXTSI010000164.1:0-16151 GCA_964246695.1 uncultured bacterium | reverse complement strand
GTACTAGATTTACCCGTTTCATTGCGGTGTGACAGTTGTGGGTGCGGAATGTGGGATTAATACTCCCATCACCAAATGCGTCAGCAATGACATTGATTCCAGCTTTATTGGTGAGAGATACATCAGATCCTTGCACTCCCTGGGGAAAACTCAAGCTATTATCACTATTTATTCGGACCGTTCCCGCAGCTGCCAAACCTCCTAACTCGACTATCCCACCTGGAGCCTGCAATACGCCACCATCTAAATTTACATTGCCACCTACCAAGGCTAGAGTTTCTCCTAGCGGCACTTTCAATGTTGGAGACTGAAAACTATTAGATGCACCAACCAATTCGCCATTATTGAAACCCTCGTGACCAAGACCTTTTACGGTAATGTCTCCGGGATTATCCCTAAATTGCAATCCTATGGGAATACTCACTGTTAACAGTGGTGGTGCTTGCGGATCGGTGGCGCTAAACTCAAACCCATTGGGAAAGACTAGACTGTTGGCTGTGCTTGCAAAAAATGAACCACTTACATCCAAACGGGCATTTGGTCCAAAGATAATCCCTTTAGGATTAATGAAGAATAGGTTAGCGTTACCTAAAACACCGAGTGTCCCCAAAATATTCGAGGCATTATCCCCTGTCACCCTACTCAGAATGTTCTGAATTCCTGCTGGATTCGAGAAATAAGCTCCCCTTCCTGCATTCACATTAAATTCTTGAAAACTGTGGAAGAGGTTTGCCCCACGCCTCGCACCACCATCAATCCGATCGCTCGGAATGCCTTTCCCAACATCAACATTGCGATTCACAACGGAACTTTCCGCACCGAGACTGTTATCAGGAGTAATTTGTGCTCTAACGAGAGTAATAGAACCAAGACTTCCTAAGATAGCTAGGGGTAAGGTTATGAGAAAGAGCGATCGCCAACTCTGTATCATAATATTTTCAATAACTCCTAAAAAGGACTGTAATTGAGTGAAAAATACAAACCTTGCTCTTGCAAGGTTCTATCGTTCGACTTAATATCAATCAGTGGAATACCGTAGTCAAAGCGGGCAGTAAATCGGTTGCTCATCTGCCATTGCAAACCCAAACCAAGACCAACCAAAGTATTCCGATTATTTTGACTTGGATTGTGTTGACCGGAGCTATTCCAAGCAGTGCCAAGATCAACAAATGGCACTATCTGCAAAACTCCTTCTACCTCTTTTACCCGCAGAATAGGAAACCTAACTTCTGCTGAAGCAAAAAAGCCATTATCGCTCAAATACAGATCCTGCCGATAACCCCGGACGCTTTGCAGACCCCCTAAGCTAAATTGCTCTAAAGGCACAAGGGATCTTGTCGATACCAGTAAGTCAGAACGCAACTCCAGTACTGTATCTGGTGCTAAAAGTCGTACATACTGTCCTTGTCCCCGCCAAGAGAAAAACCGACTATCAGGAGGTTGACTGTTGACCGTTGCATCAAGCCACCCGACTCCGAGACTAAATTGAGAGCGAAGAGCAAAGACTTTTTGAGGACTGCGCTGGATGTAGTCCTGAAAAAACCGCAGTACTGATAAGCGGGTTTCCCCGTTATCGTTAGAGCCAGAGCTAAGAGAAAGGCGAGAGTTCTCACCTAGGATTGTGGTCTGACTTTCTTCTCGAGAGAAGCTTAGACCCAGTGCTAATTCTTGAGTGGGAGTTTGAATGACTGGCTGGCGCAGACTCAGGTCTATGTAGTAATAGTCACCTGTGATATTAATGCGCTTAAAGGGTGGTTCAATGATATTAGTGTTGGCGAATCCACCAGACAAAGAGAGTGTACCATTACGGGCATTAAGTGGCACTGTGTAGCTGAGGTCTAAAGCGTCACTGCCATCAGTATTAGCGTATCTCGCTGACAAGCTATCGCCAAACCCTAATAAATTGTCTTCGCTGATGCGCAGACCTCGTCGGAAACTACCTACGCTGGGAACACGACCATTATCGGCAAAGAATTCTGTGTGAAAGGAGTCTGCTTCTTTTACTTTGACTTCCAGTAAACTCTGTTCCGGACGCGACCCAGCAGATAAGTCCGCAGAAACATTTTTAATCAAGGGGTTAAGTTGCAACAGTTGCAGTGCTTCTAGCAGTCGGTTTCGATTCAAAGGTGTAGAAATGCCAAGTGCTATGCGACTGCGCACGTAGCTAGGGTTCAGCCGCCGAGTACCTGTTACCTTAATCTCTTCTATTCCACCTTCCACAATCTGAACTTTGACGACTGCTCCCTCTGGAGAAAGGGTTTCGTCAGCAGGGATCACAGCACCAGAATTGATGTACCCAGCATCAGTGTAGAGCTTTGTCACAACATCCTCAACTTGCAGCAGTTCGGCAAAGGTGATGGGTCTGTTAGTGAATGAGGCTGTAACTTCGCTTAGCTTTTGATTAGTAAATACCGTGTTACCTTCAAACTCAAACTTTTTAACAGTGATATTTCCAGGAATGTCGGGGCGCGGTTCAGATGCGGGAGGTTTTGGCGGAGTTTCTAGTGATGGACTCGGAGTAGGGATTGGCTGTTGTGCTGGTGGGAGCGGAGTAATTGGTGGTGGGAGCGGAGTAATTGGATTAGGATTGGGATTGGGAACCTGAGATAGAATAAGTGGTGAGGCTGTACTGTTGTCAGGATGAGTCGGAAATGTTACAGAAGGTAAATTTTCTATAGCATTGAGACTCTCATTAGATAAGCTTTCAGCAGCGGCTTTATAGCTATAAAAGGTGATGAACACCTCTATCATCAATGAAATAGCTATACTGAGGTTAAAGCATCCGAATTTCTTGCCCTGACTCATTGGATTCTGCACTCCTTACTGAGGGTTTGTGTTACTCAGGGCGATCGCTGTTATAACTTACGCACTTTACAGATTAAGCATCATGTGGATAATGGAATTTGGTCGTTTCCAACAAAAGCGCGTAAGCTCTCCAATAGAATTGACCACATGATCTGGGGAGGGCGGGGGAACCGTCGCTTCGCTCCAAGTCAAAAGTCAAAAGTCAAAAGTCAAAATTAAGAATTATTTAATTACTTTTGAATTTTGAATTTTGACTTTTGAATTCCCCGAAGGGGTTACCCCGCCCCTACGGTTTCGGCAATGCGTAAGTCCTAGCTGTATATAACTAGAATACAAAAAATTAATATTTAGCTAAAATTTATTTACCACATATTGTGATTTATTGTCACTAGTATCGTAATAAAATTTAACTGGGAAGAAAAAGTTAAAAGTTCCGATCCATTCTTTACTGGGGTTAAAATAACAGGTAAGTAGGCTGACGCAATTCAACCTGACTGTGTAAGCTTACATCTTGCACCGCTCTCAGAAACCGGGTTTGTTGCGAATCAGTAAAGCTAAAACCCTTACTTTTTCGTTCAAAAACCTGGTTTCTCTCACCTTGTTGAGAATTGTGCAAGATCTTCAGTAAACCAAGGGGCGTCTACAAGTCAGCAGAGCATGCACACCCATAGGCTTGAAATAGTCTGTGGGTAGGGGCGTGGTTTCCGCGCCTGTATGGGAGTGGGGAAAGACTATTTTCATGGTTGGTAGTGAAATTTTTTCATTGGGGCTGCCTCCTATTCAAGTTGGAGGCAGAGTCTAGTAACGAGAAGGCTATATTTTCAAGGCGAATCGCCCTCAGACTAGAAGTCTGGGGCTACACAAACAAAGTCCGCCTACGCGGACTCACGGAAAATCTAGGGTTTGAAACCCGCGTACTGCGAAGCAGAAGCCGTTCGCGTTAGCGAAGCGTTAGCGACGTTAGCGAAGCGGTAGCGAGGGACGAGCGTCAGGAGCGTCAGCGTCTCCGACAGGAGAAGGATAGGCGGGTTTTGTCTGTGTAGCCTCGACTTACAGTCGCCAGGTGCAAGATGTGAGTCCCCAACTAGCGGCGATCGCCACTAGCAAAATATGAAAGGAACACATTTTTCTCTATTTTATGAAAGCCTTGCAGGATAGGGGTTCCAAAATGTGTTCCTTAAGAGTTAAAGTTGTGTTGATTCACGCCGACTTACTTAGTCGTCAACCTACCTGCTTAGTTACGAATATTGCTAACAGAAAAAACTAAGTTATACAAATAATGACTAACCAGATGGAAGGATTACTAGGTGGGCGCTACAGGGTTATCAAAGAATTAGCGAGAGGAGGCTTTGGCATAACCTACCTTGCTGAAGATACTCAGTCACCCAACTCTCCTTGTGTGATTAAAAAGCTTTATCCTCAGAATATTGACATTATTGAAACAGCAAAACTCTTATTTAAAAGAGAAGTCGCTATTCTTAAATATTTGCAGCAAAAGCAACAGATACCAAAATATTTTAATTACTTTGAGGAATCAGAAAATTATTATTTAGTTCAAGAATATATACAAGGGAAAACTTTACACGATCTACTTGACGAGCAATGGACAAAGCCAAGAGTTATTAATTTTCTTCGAGAAATTCTATCAGTTCTGAAATATCTCCATCAAATCAAGGTTATTCACCGTGATATTAAACCATCAAATGTGATGAGAAGGGACGAAGATAAGAAATTTGTCTTGATTGACTTTGGTGCTGTCAAACAATTAGATCTGAACTATTCATATACTCATCTACCTCCCCACACAATGGTTGGAAGTCCTGGATATTCTGCTCCAGAACAAATGGAAGGAAGACCGGGATTTAACAGTGACATCTATGCTTTGGGTATTACAGCAATCCATCTTTTAACTAAAGTACATCCTAGAGATTTAAACCGGGATGAAGAAGGTAATGTTGTATTGAAGGAGGGGGTGGATATTGATGATTCATTAGCGGCTATTTTAACAAAAATGGTCTATTACCATCCTGAAGAGCGTTATCAGTTTGTGGAAGATGTTATCACTGATTTAAGTGACTTGATAGCGGTCAGTGAAGATGATTTTATTAAAAATTCATATAAAGTGGCAACTGTAAGTCAAAATCAGAGCAGCAATAATTTGCCGGAAACTGGAAACAGAAACCAAAGTCATGTTCCCAATAATAATTTCATTAGTCAAAAACCGATATCTAATAACAAGAAAAGACCAGCTACTTTCCCAGTCATTAAGCTTTGGCAAATTCCAATTGTACTGACAGCACTGGGCGCGATCGCAGTCTTTCTAGAATTTACTCACCCATTTCTCCGACCTTTATATTATTTACGTGAAGGTAATAATTTACTTGATGCACGTCAGCCTGAAAAAGCTCTCGAAGAATTTCAAAACGTCATAGCAATTAAACCAGACTCTGCCGAAGCCTTGAAAGGAGAAGGTGATGCTATGTTGATATTAGGACGCGCTCAAGCAGCTTTAGCGTATTATGATAACGCGCTATTTTTCCAACCCAATAACATTAAAATCTTAAATAATAAAGGTAAGGCACTATATACTCTAGGTAAATATAAAGAATCTTTAGAAACTCATGAAAAGGTACTTGAACTAAACCCTAATAATGCTGAAGCTTTGAGCGGTAAAGGCTTTGCTTATATTGGTCAGCATAAGGTTAAAGAAGCATCAGATATCTTTAGTAAAATCAAGCAAATCAAACCTGATGATCCAAAAATTTGGCAGAACATAGGTTTGGCAACTGAACAGTTACAAGGTAATGAAGCTGCAAAGACATACTATCAAGAAGCACTTTGGTCTTATGACACTCTTCTCAAAAAAAAGCCAACCGATCCTCTTACCTGGACTGAGCGAGGGTCTGTCTTACTAAAATTACAGCGGATACCAGAGGCACTCCAGTCTTATCAAAAGGCACTGGATATCGACAAAAATTTCTATGAGGCTTTACTTGGTAAAGGCAATGCGCTAAGTAGTATTCCCGGAAAAGAACTAGATGCGCTCTTGGCTTTTAATCAAGCTAGTGACATCCGACCAGAAGATTATCAAGTCTGGCATAATCGAGGAACTATACTGGCACAAAACCTAAAAAGATATGAGGAAGCCTTACAATCATTTAACAAAGCAATTGAGCTGAGAAATGACTTTTTTCCGGCTTGGGTGAGTAAAGGATTAGTACTATCAGAGCTAAAAAATTACACCGAAGCATTGGCTACTTTTGACAAAGCCAAAGACCTTAATCAGAAAGATCCTTATGTTTGGGCTTATCGAGGCGATGTATTAGAGCAATTAGGAAGAAAACAGGAAGCGCAAAATTCCTATAACGAAGCGGTGAAACGTGGATTGCCTCGCGAACAGTTACCGCCTGAACAGTTAAAACCTGTCAAATAGAGTTCTCGCCACACCACACACCACCCGAAACCCAATCCCATTGATAACGAAGTCTGGGAAGTTGTCGCTGCGATACGCAGAACGGCAGGCTACAGGACTGCTGATCCAGGAACCACCGCGTAGCAATCGCGCTTGATTCTTATTTTCTTCTACCCAAGCACTGCCATTGGTAGGAGTTCCTTGATAGCTGGAATGCCAAGTGTCTGCACACCATTCCGAGACATTGCCATGCATATCATATAAGCCAAAGGCATTAGGAGGAAAACTTCCGACTGAGGTCGTTCGTTCTCGATACTCTCCTTTAGAACCATTACCGTAGGTTTCGTTACCATCATAGTTCGCCAGGTCAGTGGTAATTGTTTCCCCAAAATGAAAGGGTGTCATAGTGCCAGCACGACAGGCATATTCCCACTCTGCTTCGCTAGGTAGACGGAATTCTCGTTTTATATGATTTGATAATCTGGCACAAAACTCTACTGCCTCATACCAGCTAATTTGCTCAACAGGACGATTGCGACGATCATCTTTGAAATAAGATGGATCGGGTTTCAGGTCACGATTAACTCTGGGTAGTGCAGCTACTGCTTTCCATTGTGCTTGGGTCACAGGGTATTTGCTCATGAAGAAGGGTGGAACGGTAACTTGGTGTTGGGGGTATTCCGAGTCGCTACTACCTTCCTCATTTTCTGAAGCGCCCATCATAAAAGTACCAGCAGGAATTTCAACCAAATCTAGAGTAATGCCATTACCTAAATCTTCCACAAAAAAATTAGCTCGACCTTGGCAGCGATTAATTTTAACTCTAGGTTGCTGTCCCCTTTTTGCTTCTAATTTCACCGTCACCACTTCAAATTCAAATACTTGCAATGATGGCAAAGAAACTGGCGATCGCTCTATTGTTGAGATTAACTCTGGTGGCAAAGACAGTTCTACATCTGGCAATACCTCATAAGAACGGTGCAACCCTTCCGGCTGTATATCCGAGGAGTTACTTAACACCTGAGTGACTAATTTTGCATATGCTACTAGATTTCCATAAGCACTTAACTGGGGAGCAAGTTCTTGGGTAATCCTTCCTAAACGTAGCATCTCATCTTCAGATACCACATTTTTGAAGGACTGAGCAATTTCACTAACTACCCTTTCTCGCTGCGTGTCCAAATACACCATTGCCGCCCATTGTTGTGCCTGTAGCTCCTGCTGACTAATATAAGGATTAGTTTGAGCCAGATGCTTAACATAGCTAATCAGCACCTTCGCCACATCTTGCATCCGCTGTTTGCCTAATTCCTGCTCCATCTCTTCCAGCAAATAGGCACGAACAGCAGTATCCATTGCATATAGTTCATATCCTACCTGACTGCACAAATCAGACAGCAATAAATCTACTTCTGCTACCCAAGGTACATTGTCACTACGTAGAAACTGCACCCGCAGAAAGTTTACCAGTTCCGGGGTTAACAGTAAAGGTAAGGCTGCATGGTAAGCCAACAGTCGATAAGACTCCTCAAAGCGTTGTACAAACAGCTCTACCATCTGTCTGGCTCGTTCTTGACTGAGTAAAGTGGTAGTCATTAGACATCTCCAGAAACTAATTGTGCGTTGTCTACAACCCCTGTAGAACGCCGCGCGTTCATACATTGTTTTTCGGAGATGTCTATTATTTACTGCCTCCCCAAGACTGACCCTGTACAATATTAATTGCCTGACTCAATCCATCTTTGTCCATTGTGTACATAGGCACTAGATAACTCAGAATTTGCGCAGACGTACTTGCCCAACGTTCTTTTGGCATAGGGTTCAACCAAGCAATTAAACTGGTATGATGTTTAATATCAAATAGCACCTCCGTGATTGCTCGCACCCGCTCCATTCTGCGATAACCTCGTGCTGATCCTGCATCACTAACGATTAAAACCCTCGTTTGACTGTCACATTGGTCTAACACCTTTTCAAAGGCAATCAGCTCAGTCAGGTGCGAATCTTGATAGATAAACTCAGCCGGAATATTGTGGAAATAACCCACATCCACTTGCTCAATGCTGCTTTCATATCTAGCGGTTTCCACTAAATCACGAGTAAAGCGGTGAAACGGAACCATCGACCCCTCCTGGTCAATTAGCAACAGTAGGTGAGCTTGGTTCGATTCCCGCCGTCGATAGACTGGTTGGAGAAAAAAGCCCTGTTGTGCCGCCTGGTCTACTGTAGCAGTTAAATCTAGCACATCTTCTGGTCCACTAGCAACTGGGCGACGCAAATAGCGCCAAGTATAGACCATCGAACGACGAGATACGGGCCAGTAGTTCTGGAATTCCGTATCCTCTTCCAGTTCCGCCAGAGTGAAAGGAGCTTGGACAGGTTGAGGTGCTAATTTAGGAGTTGGTTGAAGCTGAACAGATTCTGATTCTACTTCTGTGGGAGGTAGTAGTTTCTCATCTTCGTGTTGGCAAGAAACTTTTAGGTCCTGAGGTGGGATCTCTGCTTTCGGCTTTGGTGGATTATTCGCAGTAATTATTGACTCCCAAATCATCTGCAACCGACTTTGTTCTGCTAAAGAACTGCACCATAGCAACCGCACGACCTCCTGTAAATCCTCTATACTCTTGGCTCCCCATCCTCCCTCAATAGCATCTAAAGCAGCTAAATATTCACCCACACCTAAATTAAAACCTTCTTGACGTAAGCGGTTAAAGACACGAGTTAAAATTGTGCGCTTATCTAACTCACTCATGAAGCAGCTGCTGAATTAAGAGTGTATTTTTGCCAATCTTGCTGCAATTTGAACAATAGTTCTGGATAAGGTATAAAATTCTCTTCGCTGAGACGAGCAGCAGGGTAAGGCGATTGCTTAAAGCTTTGTAACGCTTGCAGCCAGTCCAAAAACTCACTAGTTCCAGGCACTTTAAATAGTCCTTTGTCCTCTCGCACTTTGAGAAAGCGTTGAACAGCCGCTTTGACTAGGTCAGGAACGGGAGCTTTGCCCAAATCAGAATTAATCTGGTAGTGGATATCAACAATCTTTTTCAATTCTTCCGGCTTGCTAGGAAACCTGAGGTAATAATACAAGCAACGCCGTAAAAACGGAGCAGGCAGATTGCCTTTTTCCTTATTGCTGGTAATAATTACTATCGGTTCGTACTTTGCCTTAATTGCTTGATTTCCTGCCTCTCCTGTTTCTCGGATTTCAAATCGCATCGGCTTATCCAAAACCGTTAGTAAGTCATTAGGAAAATCAATATCTGCTTTATCTATTTCGTCGATCAGAACTACAGCCGGACGATCTTCAACTCTAAAGGCTTTTCCTAAAGGACCAAAAGTACGATAACATTTGGGATTTCTAGGGTCGCGCTTTGGGTCACCAGTTGCGCCTAGCTTCTGAGTCTCAACGTCATGCAAGCGTAGAATAGCATCGTACTCGTATAACCCCTCCTTCGCTTTGGTAGTAGAGCGAATATCCCAACGATAAAAGGGAAATCCGAGTTCATAAGCTACAGCAGCAGCTAGCCGTGTTTTTCCACATCCGGCTTCCCCTTCTATTAACAAAGGTCGCTGCAGATAAATGGCTAGATTGACTGCGTTAATCAGTTCATCTGAGGCAATATAAGGCTCTGGCTCTGGCGGTGAATCCAGATGCGGGTTTTTATGGATAATGTTTGGATTATTTCTAAAGGTATATCGAGGTTTTGAGTACATAGTTAACCTATTTAGAAATTACATGTCAGTTCTTTCTCTAAAGCATCACATACCATTTTAGGAATTCCATTCATTGTTTTTGAGTAGATTTGTTTTGCTTTAAAATCAATTTGAGAAGCCGTAAACCCTGAATAACATTCAAGCCAATTTTGTATATCCTCCTTGGTCCAGATATTTAACGGTAGCTGGAGGATTTTTTTGCTGTCAAAATCATCTTTTTTGCAGTAAAAATCTAAAGCTTTGAATTCTGGGTCTAGTTCATTTTCTGAGTCAATTAAAATCACTACCTTAAACCGTCTGTAATCTTGAGAAATTATCTGAAGTTGCTGAACTAGAGGAGTCCAAAAATATTTAAGAAGCCACTGCAAATTTTCTCTTTGATTTGAGATATCTTCCCATTTATTTATTTCTAATAGAACTACACTACCACTTTGTAAGGATTGACATATTGTATTAGCGATTTCTAGGGCATACTCTCGACTATCTGAAATAAAATCAACATTAAAATAATCACCGATTCGCTTTAACAATCCCAACTCATCTAATCTACTTTCAGATGTAAGTTGAATAGGGTAACTTCTAAAATCTCTAGTCTGGGTACTCAAAATTTCTTTGCTCCTAGTTATACAAAGCTCACCAGCCATTGAAAAAGTATTTTCCAAAATAAAGAATGCACCACCACCCTCTTTCCCAAATTTATTGATAACTTCTTCTACAGACTTGATCGCTTCTCTAAAGTCAATTTTAGGCAGGTCTTGTTTGATATCTAAGTAATTTTGATTAATAAATTTTTGGGGATTTTCTAGCTGATTAAGTTTAGTTTCAACCTGTTTTAATTTAGCCTCAACCTCTCCACTTTCTTTGAGTGTTTCATCTAGTTGCCTCTGGAAAACAATCCGATCGCGATTGTCACGCAATGTCTTCAGTTGGCTATTGATTGCATAAAACTCCTCAGTTAATTGCGCCAGCCGCTCCTCTAACATTTGCTTTTCCAGAGAGAGTGTTCTAGGTGTATCTACCATGAATTCTATCAATAGAGTTGATTTAACTGAGCTTCAACTTGCTTTATTTCCTTTAAGAGATCGTTAGCCTGTTTTTTAAGCAAAAGGCGATCGCGAGCATCGCGCACATTGTTTTGTTGCTTATTGACTACCATGTATTCCTCACTAAGGCTAGCAAGCTGTTCTTCTAGCATTTGCTTTTCAAGAGCTACTGTTTTACTTAAACAAGTCGGAGTAGAATCATTCCGTAGATTATTGGGTTGACCTTTATGGGAATCTTCCAATTCAGTTGCTTCCACCCGCTTGTCTTCCAGCTTTGAATATACTCGATAATCTGCCAAAATTATATCGCCTAATCCCTCAGTCCTGGCAGTTGGCTCCTGAGTGCGGTTGTGTTTTACATTCCAACGACGCAAAGCATCTAGCACATGAGTCTTTAGGTCATCGACGGTCACAAAATTTTTACCAGAGCGGTCAGCTTGACCGCTTAATCCTTGCAATAAGTGATAGGTAAAGACACCATGCTGCTTTTGTTGCCATTCCCATGACTGTTGTTGAGCGGTACTTGCTGCAATTAGCGCAAAACCTTCAGCTAACTCATAAACATTCTGAATAAACTCTGGGTCAGTTAATAAATCTCTACCAATATCTAACCCACTGTGACAAGCATCTAACGTTAGTACTAACTGACGAGATCCACTAGCTCTCATATATTGCTCTACTTCAGCTAAAGATAGCGCTCGTGTCTTTAATAAGGGTTGTTGAGTATCCCAAGTAATTAAAACGGGTTCTTTTTTATTGGCTTCTTTTTCTACCCGTGTTCCATGACAGGCAAAATGTACCCAGAGTAGGTCATCTGGTTGAACGGCGTTACAAAGCTGGATTAGTCTTGCTTCCACATTATCACGAGTGGGAAACAGGGGGCTATCTCTCTCTAGCTGATCGTGAAGACAAACCACGGTGTAGCCTAGCTGCTTAAGGATTCGCTCTAGTGCTAGCACATCGTTAACACAAAAATTTAAGGTTCCAAAGTTAGGGTCAACGTAGCTATTAACTCCAATTAGGAATGCCCAGCGATTAGTCATGCCACCTTTCCCCCATTGATAATTAATGACCAGTTATTGATAGATATCTTTTAGAATAAATGAAATCTCTAGCAGGAGAATATCTGCGGTTGCTTGAGATCTAGTTTTTACCTCAGTCGGTTACCTTGCGATACAGCAATTGACGAGGCTAACTTTCTCCAAATCCTGCTCCAAACGCTTGCACCACGACCACAATCAAACTAAACTTAGTTTATAGACTTAGTTTACAAAATCATGGAAACAATCAACATCCATCAAGCCAAAACGAATCTCTCACGGCTTTTGTTGCGTGTAGAACTTGGAGAAGAAATTATTATTTCCAACCGAGGCGTTCCGATCGCGAAGTTGGTGCCGTTTCGCTCCTCATCAAATCGCCGCAATTGTCTAGGGCAAGATCAAGGGCGTTTCATAGTGCCAGAAGACTTCAACGCTTCCTTGCCGTCAGAAATTTTGACAGCCTTTGAGGGCGGTGAAGCGTGAGACTTTTGCTGGATACGCAGTGCTGGTTGTGGTGGTTTGCCCAACCACAGCGTTTGAATGAGGAGGCGATCGCACGGATTGCCGATGAAACAAATGAATTGTGGTTCTCCGTTGCTAGCGTTTGGGAAATGGGGATAAAAGTTGCCATCGGAAAGTTGCCACTCTTTGAACCACTCGATAGTTATATTTCTAGCCGGATGGCGCAGTTGGGGGCGCGATCGCTCTCGATTACAGCGTTTCATGCCTTACAAGCATCTGCATTGCCCTTACATCATCGAGATCCTTTTGACCGAATGTTGATTGCACAATCTCAGGTAGAGGACATGATGCTTGTGAGTGCCGATCCCATGTTCAGGCAATACGACGTTTCCATCCTTTGGGCTGCTTAGGAGTGAGATATTCTTGAGCCACTGGCTGTTACCTGTCCTCCATCTTGAACAATCAACTGCTAAGTGATGCAACTTTTGCCAAAAGTTCTCTCAAAGAATCATTCCAGGGTTCATCTGGAAAAGGTTTTGCTCCCTGATTGTGCAGTTGTCGGTTACCTTCTGATACAGTAGGATGCATCCGGACAAAAACTGGGATATCCTTGAGCTTTTCCAAAGCTTCTACTGCACCTGCCCAAGTACCACCCTTCCTAACTGCGGAACTGACAACAAGAGCATAATCCGCTAAAGCATAAATATACTTGTTTCGCCCCATCGCATTACCAGTATTGAACCCAGCATCAGGATCGTAACTTGAAACCAAAGTAAGTCTGCCCTCTTTGATACTAGTGCGATACTTACCGTTGACTGCCGCCTTAGTCAAACTATCTGCCAGCACAGCGATCGCTGTTCCCCCAGCATCCAACACCCCCAGCATCGCTGCTTGATCCACCCTACGCGCCCCACCGGAAATCACCTGCATTTCTCGTCCAGCACAGGTCTGTGCAACTCTTTTAGTGTAGCCAAGTTCCTCTTCATCGACATCACGAGAACCCACAATTGCCAGTCCTCCCATAGATAGCAATTCGATATTGCCAATCCCATAAAGAATTGCAGGTGCTGAATATCTTAGTTGCTGCTTGAGACGCTTGGGATAGTTCGTGTCACTTCGTCCCAGCACCCACAGTCCCTGATTAGTCCACTTCTCGACTGCAAAACTCAGCATCGCACCCCGTTCTAGCAAAGCTGTCAGCCGATCGGAATTAAGTTTACTATCAGTAATTTTTTGTAACTGTTCTTTTGCTGTTGACTTTAATAAATCTGCTGGACGCATGTGGTTTTCCCGCAACCAGTCAGCCAAAGAGTTATACTCACTAAGAGTCAAGGGTTGGGGTTCAATCTGACGATTTTGCCCAAAGCTGGCACACAACAGTAAAATTGCTTGAGTATCTGTTGGCAGCACATGATTTAACATGATCTAGTCACCTTGACTAAATATATTAACTGCTAATGCTACAGGAAAAACCAATCCACTACCAGCACGACGCAAAAGTGCGGCAATGACAGTAAAAGTCCAACGGGAATCAACTATATCATCAACTAAGAACACAGAACCGCTAATTCCTTCGCAAAAGTCCACCGCAAAAGCACCATCCAAATTACTAGCTTGTTGGTAGCTATTACGCAGATTATTCTGTAAATGATTTTTGCGAATTTTCCGCACAATTGGCATAAAGGGTAAGCCTAATTTTTCAGCCAGCTGTTGAGCAAAATTCGGTACAAGTTCTGGACGATTCAATGAGGGAACACAAGTTACCCAAGTCGGACTCGGCTGCGTTCGCCAACGTTGAATCATTTCAAATGCACCCTCCACCAGTGCATCGTCAAAATAATTATCTCGATATTTTCCCTGCTTTACTAACTCTCCCCAACCAGCATCACCTAATAGAGATAACGCCCTCCCTTCTTCTGTTCTTAAATTATCTTTAATTTTTCCATAAAAACCGTAAATCGGTAACGCTTGTGAAGACCACATTTTGCGCGGTTCAATAATTTGGTCGCTGCGACGTAAATACTGAATTGCTTGATTTACAAGTTTAATTTCGGAAGTTTCTGGTAATAAAGGTTTACCCAAGCACACAGCACATTTACCGCAAGCCGTTGGATTTGGATCGTCTAATTCTGCCGCCAGAAAAGTCATTAAGCATTGTTGACTTTGCATATATTCTAACATTCGAGCTTGTTCTTGGCGGCGAATTTGTATTAATCTTTCTATTTTATCAAGGTCAGGTTGATAAGATATTGCGGTAGCATACCATTTTGAACCTTGCTTAGTTACAGGTGCGGGAGATTCAAGCGACAGCAGTTTCAAAACCTTATCAATTTGTCCTTTTGAAAGATTGAGTTCCTGCTCTAACTGAGTAAACGAAAGACCATCTGCCGCGTGGTTAAGGATGTTTAAAACTTTTTGCGTATGGGCTTCTGGAGGAAATGCTGTACTGATGAAGTAGTTAGTAATTTCATCATCTTCATCACCGCTGAGAAGAATTCCGTAGGCTTTTTCTACTGCTCTACCTGCTCTTCCTACTTGCTGATAATAGTGTACAACAGAACCAGGGCGTTGATAGTGAATGACAAATCCTAAATCTGGTTTATCAAAACCCATCCCTAAAGCTGTAGTTGCTACTAACGCTTTGATTTCGTTTTTGAGAAGTTGCTCTTCTAAGGCAACACGCATATCACTATCTAAGTCGCTATGATATGCTTTAGCATCAATACTCTGGGTTCTTAACCAATCAGCAACTCGTTCAGCATCTCTAACAGTTAATGTATAAATAATACCACTTCCTAGTAAATTAGGAAGCTGTTGGGCTAACCATGCCATTCGTGCTGCTGGACTAGGGATAAAAATATTTTGTAGATGCAGACTTTTTCTGGTTAAAGTACCTCTTAGTACACGTAAGTTTGCTCCCAATTGAGTGATAATATCATTCACCACTCGATTGTTAGCTGTGGCAGTTGTGGCAAGGACTGGGATGTTTTGCGGAAGTGCTTGTAAAACTCTGACAATCCGCCGATAATCAGGGCGAAAATCATGTCCCCAATCGGAAATACAGTGAGCTTCATCAACGACAAATAAACCTATTTTCTGAGATACTGGTAAAAGAATTTTTTCTCGAAATTCGTCGTTAGCCAGTCTTTCGGGGGAAATTAGTAGGATATCTATAACTCCTGCTAGCAACTGCGTTTGTACAAGTTCCCACTCATCTGGATTGCTGGAGTTAATTGTAGCGGCTTTAACGCCAATGCGGTGCGCTGCGGCAATTTGGTTTCGCATCAGCGCTAGTAGTGGTGAAATCAAAAGAGTAAAACCAGCACCTTGATCTCGAAACAAGCGAGTTGCTAAAAAGTAAACTAGACTTTTGCCCCAACCAGTACGTTGAACGACGAGTAGACGCGATCGCTTCTGTACTAACTCTTCAATCGCTTCCCATTGTCCAGCACGAAAGTCAGCTGTGGAGTTATCAAGGCAGTAGCGCAAAAGCAATAACGCCTGTTCGTAAATTTCTGTTGCCATGTATACTCAGTGTCTAGTTGTCATTTCTTTTTTATCACTGACAACTATAGCGGTTCCCACTTGCATTCAATACATATCTTGTAGGGTGGGGATACAAACCCCCCCCCCCAAAAAATTGCGGGGCGGAAGGCCACCCCCAAAAAAAAATAA
>CAXTSI010000163.1:0-16153 GCA_964246695.1 uncultured bacterium | reverse complement strand
GCGATTAATTAGGCAATGGGTATGTTCCAGGGCACTCCCCCCTGAACGGTTACATAACTTTTGTCGTCTGGCAGCTTTTTGCTCTTGAACCAGTCTCATTTCAATTTCCCGATCGCGTTCCGCCTCTATCCTCGTTTCAACTTCTCGCCGTTCAAATTCAACGCTTCTTGCTAAAAACTGATAATCCAATTCACTTAAGCTTTTACCAACTGACCATGCTTGCGCCTCAATCAAGGCTTGTCCGCGCAACAATCGTGAAGAGTCTTGGCGTTCTGAGGCTACCCAAGCTGCCATTGCCTGAGAGTATGGTCGCAGTTTCGCTAATTGTTTTTCTACCCAAGCCTGATTAAAAATCTCTTGATAAATGCGATTGTTTACCTTCACTTTTCCCTGGTGCTTGACAACCAACCCTGACAACAACAACTCAATTTGCTCGAGTGAGTTATCCAAGGAAATTTCAACCTCTTGTAAAACTTTCTGATAGAGTCCCAGCAGACAACCAACACGTTGCTCATTTCTCAGCAGGCGATCGCGAATCGTCTTCAAATGCTCCGGTTCGTCATTCGCTTCCCAGTTTTCAATGACGTGGGTTTGTACTAGCTTTTCCAGGACAAAAGATGGGAATTGATAATAAATACCGATCAGATGATAATTAACAATCGGTAAATGGTAATCCAACTTGTAACGGTCGTCGTTTTCCTGGCTTCTCGTCTCCTGTTCGCCTCTACTGTCACTGTTTCTTTCCTGCACCACTATTTCACAAAGCTTTTGGGTGAGAAACGGCTGACCACCCGTCCAAGCTAATATCTCTTTAAGAACAGCCATAGGATTAGCAACTGTACCCTCTAACCCTGCTGCTAATGGCTGAACTTCTAATAATTGAAAGCCGCACAGGTCAATAGATTTACCAATATTAAATGGAGTACAGTTTTGGTCAGCAATCAAATCTGAGGGCGTTGCCACCCCGAAGAGCGCCCAAGTGAGACGATTATATTCTGGATTTTCTGCCCGTTGATTGTAGCAAGACCGAATTAGGGCAAAAAAATCGGTGATCGGGAACTTCAAGCTCAGAACGCTATCAATTTCATCGACAAAGATAAAGATTTTTTCACTCTTGAGTTGGACTAATAAAATGTCTTCGATAAACTGACTCAATCGCTGTAATGGAGATAAATCTTCTCGCTCGTCCCACCAAGCCTTTAAGCTAACTTTTCCTAAGAGGTTGAACCCTCTTAATAAGTCAACTACCACACCCTTATACCACTGAGAAGCAGTAATATTTCCACTACCGATGCGAGTCATGTCGATAGAAGCACAGATGAAGCCTGCTTGTTGCAGTCGATACCTTGTTCGTAACCGTAAGCTAGACTTACCCATCTGCCGGGAGCTAAACACATAACAAAACTCACCCTTGATCAAGGCATTGTAAAGTTCTGTGTCAGCCTGCCGCTCCACATAGCTAGGAGCATCCATTTTGAGACTGCCGCCAACTTGATATTCGTACTTGTTCATTTCCTTAGCCTAATTGCTCACGGAAATACAGTCGATACAAATCACATCTGGGTATTGCCTGATTCCCCTCAAGCTTTACCAGACCCATGCTTTCTAATTTATAGGCAGTAATTGCTTCTAATTGTACACTCACAGGAGATGTAACTACCCTTTGGATCGCTCCCGCCAGTTCGCGATCCTCTTGGAGATTCGCTAGGTGATGTCGTAGGTAGTTGCTATAAATTCCAGCAATTGTGGGAGCATCTTGCAGGAGTTGTTCTAGGGTTACCTCTCGACGTCCTATGTGATAGAGCGCAAGACGTACTAAATAGGGATGACCACCAATCATAGCTATTAGAGAAGCCAGTTTTTGCGCTCCTACCTCGTCTTTAGCCCAATCTAGTCCATGACGTATTGCCAAATCCTGCACCTGCTCTAAACTAAATTCTGGTAACTTAATCGATAGCCCAACATTAAAAGGGGATTGATTGATATCTAGAGGGATATAAGCTTCAGTAGCATGAACGACGATGAGTCGGAGTTTTTGCCAAATGTCTAGCTCTGAAGCATCCTCATGCCAAGAACGTAGTAGCGGTAGAAAATCGCCAGAGATTTCTGGATATTCAAAAATCCGATTCACTTCATCCAAAGCTAAGACTACTGGAGAGTCAATTTCTTGCAGTAAATACTCCTGGAAATACAATGTGCAGCTCACTTTGCTACCAATATCTTGATCCCAATAATTATCCAGCTTTGGCTCTAGGTTCAACTGCCGACTGACATTGGCACACAACCACCGTAAGAATTTATCCAAGCTCGTGAAAACTTGACTATCTGCCCGTTGCAAACTGATCGACACAGTGCGTAACTCCCCAGACCTTCTAGCATAAGCAAGAATTCTGTGCATTAGAGAGGTTTTTCCCATCTGCTTAGGGGCTTTGATCCGAATCAAACTCCCAGGTTTACTGATTTCCCCATAAGTGCGGTCTTCAACTGGAGGACGCTCAATGTAAAATAAGGAATTAAGCGGCACTGAACCACTAGGAATTTCTAAGAAATCGGGATTGGGGATGCTCTTTTCTGTTCTTCCTTTTCTGCTCTGCTCATAGAAATCACCAAGTTCTCCTTTGCTAGTGCCCGATTGCTGGTAGTGTCTCCGGATTGCCTGCACATTCTGCGCTTCTTTTTGAAAAAGACTACTTTCCGCTCGTCGTCTTATAACTGACCTAAAATTACTTTTTGTGACCTCCTCTTCAAAAGCTTGTGAAAGTAACTTCCATAACTTAGAACCAACATCCTTGATATAATTAGCGTCATAATCAGAGCTTTCTGCTATCTCTGGATAAGTTTTTCCTTCCCAAGCTTTGCGAAATACTAACTCCTGAACATTATTTAAACCTTGCGCCAGAAATATATCTAGAATAGTTAACGCTTCGTCTACATCCATTTGTCACAAAACTAATAAAGTTTATATAAGTAAATCGGCGTAAATAAATCATCATTGGTTTGTAGTTGCGCTCATAGCGCTCTTGTCAGCGCAACTACAAGGATGAGGAAGTCATTTTACAAAACTTTACATAGCTGGCATTCATCTCGCCAACTTACTTATATAAAAATATGACTTTATCAGACTTTATCAGACTTTATTTACTTATGCATTTAAATTTAACAGTGGAAAGTCACAACTGACCTAGATCAAACAAAGCCAGACTGGGCATTTTGAGCAGCAAATACATTGATATGGGGATTCAACTACATACTGCATCAAGAGAAACTTTACATAATTTAATCACACCGACCTACTTACTAGTATCATCAGGTGTTTTGCTATGCATTGGGATGCACCTTCTTGAAAGGAATTTAGCATAACTTAATCTCTGATTTTATATGACATTTTCCGACATTTACTAACGTGTTTGTCCAAATTAATAGAAATATTACTGGCAAAGTCCTTACTGCTTATGACTTTTTCATGCTTGCAAAAGAGAATAATTAACTTAAATTAGATTCAGAGATGAATAGCACGCTTGTTTAACGAATCTTGAGTGCGGAAACAGTCTCATTACATTACAAAAAATCATAATTAATCACGAGCAAAATCATGAGTAACGTAATTGTTGAAACAGTTGAATACTTGAATGGACAAAGACTGACTTTACCAGATAAATCATCTTTAAAAAGTGGTAATTCTCATACGTGTATTAAGCGCAATCTAGTTTCTATATGGCTAATTAATGAGCATTCAAAGCTCTATTGCAAATGGGTAAATGAATGAGGTGTAACATTTTGCTATTGGGAATATTTTGTCTTTTTGTTTGATTTTGCTATCAATTAAAACGCCTCGGCTTGTCTATCGACTGGGATTGTGAACTTGCCACTTGTTCACCAGATTATTATAATTTGACACAAGAGACATTACAGATGTTTTCAGGTAAATAGAGCACATTGTAGGGGCACGGCACTGCCGTTCCTCTACAGCAATCTACTGGGTAATAAACAGAAAATAGCTGTAAGCAAACAGGTTACATCCAACCTTTTCTCGCTGATACTCAAGCTTCTTAAAAAGATCGGTTTTTCTAAACGACCCAAAAACAGAATCTAGGAGACAAATACCAACCATGTTATACCACTTAGATTTTCAGATCGAATACTCGGTTAGCATGTCTCAGCAAGACTTATTCACCATCTGGGCTGAAGAAGCGGACGCCGCTCTCGGAGCCAAAGAAAAAGGCGTTATCGTGGATTTGTGGAAATGTGTGGGAATGCGTCGAGTGATTGCAATCTTGGAGGTTTTCTCTCCCGATACACTCGACCAAATTTTGTTTGACTTGCCCATCATGCGACAGATGGGACAGCATGTTCACGTCTCGGTAACATCCCTACGACGGTATGAGGATTTCGCTACAGATGTAAAAGCACGATTGACGCTGCCAAACTCCGATTGAATCTTGTATCGATAGTGTTCGACGTTCCACTTTGAAGCAATTAGTAAACACCAGACTCGATTTACTCAAGGACATGAAAACTCTGGGCTACTCCTTCCTTATTTGGCTTGGCGAGGTGTCTATCATGTTAGATATCAAGGCTATCTCGATTACAACCAGGCGCGAAAAGAAAGAAAAGAAAGATGTGAGGGCATGGGTGTAAGTTCGTAACCTAACGCAACCTAACAATCGTGGTGCAACGGACGGTAGGGAGATCTTGGTGCTGAGATTGAGGGGGATACCTTGTAGATACAGACTTACCTACTTATCCGCGCCCTTGGGTGCGTTCATCTGCGGTTCAAAATCGAAAATCGCCATAACCAACCCATTCCTCTGCCTACCATCGACTAATATGGAAACAGACACGATTACAGATCCAGTAGGAGTATTTTTGGTGGAGTCTCGATACAACCCAACAGCAATTGAGGAAAAATGGCAAAAAACATGGACTGAATTAGGCTTGGATAAAACACTTACAGATCAGAATAAGCCAAAATTCTACGCTCTTTCCATGTTCCCTTATCCATCGGGCAGCCTGCATATGGGTCACGTCCGTAATTATACGATTACTGATGTGATTGCTCGCCTCAAACGGATGCAAGGGTATCGAGTACTACATCCAATGGGTTGGGATGCCTTTGGCTTACCTGCAGAAAACGCCGCAATTGACCGGGGTATTCCACCAGCGAAGTGGACTTATGAAAATATCACCCAGATGCGACAGCAATTAAAGCGCCTCGGCTTGTCCATCGACTGGGATTGTGAACTTGCCACTTGTTCACCAGATTATTATCAGTGGACACAATGGATTTTCTTGCAGTTTTTGCAAGCGGGGTTAGCTTACCAAAAAGAAGCAGCGGTAAACTGGGACCCTATTGACCAAACTGTAGTCGCGAACGAGCAAGTTGATAGTGAAGGACGTTCTTGGCGTAGCGGTGCCAAAGTCGAACGCAAACTCTTGCGACAGTGGTTTTTAAAGATTACCGACTACGCCGAAGAATTATTGCATGACCTCGACAAGTTGCCAGGTTGGCCCGAACGTGTCAAATTGATGCAAGCAAACTGGATTGGTAAATCCACTGGTGCGTACTTGGAATTTCCCATCTTGGCAGGGGATTCGGCAGCGGATTCGGCAGCGGATGAGATAACGGATGTAACGGATAATTTAACTGTGGGTTTCACAGATAAATCATCCGCTACAACAGGCGCGTACTTCGATCCCAACTTGGCAACGGATTCGGCAGCGGATGAGATAACGGATGTAACGGATAATTTAACTGTGGGTTTCACAGATAAATCATCCGCTACAACAGGCGCGTACTTCGATCCCAACTTGGCAACGGATTCGGCAGCGGATGAGATAACGGATGTAACGGATGATTTAACTGTGGGTTTCACAGATAAAGCATCCGCTACATCCGCTACAACATCCGTTGCCAAAATTGGTGTGTACACCACTCGTCCAGATACAGTTTATGGCGTTAGCTATGTGGTGTTAGCGCCAGAACATCCCTTGACCAAGCAGGTGACTACACCAGAACATCAAGCAGCAGTGTTCGCGTTTATTCAAGAGGTATCTAACCAAAGTGAGTTGGAACGTACTGCTGAGGATAAACCCAAGCGCGGTATCCCGACTGGTGGCAAAGCAATTAATCCGTTTACTGGGGAAGAAATTCCGATTTTGATTGCTGACTATGTACTGTATGAGTACGGTACGGGTGCAGTGATGGGTGTGCCAGCACATGACGCACGGGATTTCAAATTTGCCAAAGAACAGAATTTGCCCATTAAGGTGGTAATTTTACCACAAGAAGTGGCAGGCAAGATGCCTGCCCCACAAGAGGAGTTACAACAGGCATATACAGAACCGGGAATTATCGTTAATTCTGGTTCCTTTGATGGGATGCCTTCTTCTGAGGGTAAGCAAGCGATTGTGGAATATGCCGAAAAACAAGGTTTTGGCAAAGCGCGGGTGCAATATCGCTTGCGGGATTGGTTGATTTCGCGGCAAAGGTACTGGGGGGCACCTATACCCGTGATTCATTGTCCTAACTGTGGCAATGTACCAGTTCCAGAAAAAGACTTGCCAGTGGTGTTACCCGAAGATGTGGAATTTACAGGACGTGGCGGTTCTCCGTTGGCTAAGTTAGAAAGCTGGGTGAATGTAGCTTGCCCAACCTGTGGTAGACAGGCAAAGCGGGAAACTGACACGATGGATACCTTTATTGATTCTTCGTGGTATTTCTTACGATTTACCGATGCTAAGAATGGACAGCAAATTTTCAATCCTGCCAAGACAAATGACTGGATGTCGGTGGATCAGTACGTTGGGGGAATTGAACATGCAATTTTGCATTTGTTGTATTCGCGGTTCGTTACAAAAGTACTGCGGGATAGAGGTTTGTTGAACTTTGACGAACCCTTCCAACGCCTGTTAACTCAAGGCATGGTGCAGGGAATAACTTATATGAATCCCAACAAATCTGGTAAAGACAAATGGATTCCTTCTTATCTTGTCAAAGACCCAGGCGATCCCCGCGATCCAGAGACAGGTGAACCACTACAACGCCTGTACGCTACTATGTCCAAGTCTAAAGGCAATGGTGTAGCGCCTGAAGACGTAATTAGCAAGTACGGTGTAGACACTGCCAGGATGTTCATCCTGTTTAAAGCGCCCCCAGAAAAAGACTTGGAATGGGATGAAGCTGATGTGGAAGGACAATTCCGCTTTTTAAATCGGGTTTGGCGATTGGTGACTGATTGTAGAGACGCGATCAATCGCGTCTCTACTAGGGATTTAACCAAACCTGAGAAAGAATTGCGACGGGCGATTCACACTGCGATCAAAGAAGTGACAGAAGATGTAGAGGGTGAATATCAATTTAACACTGCTATTTCTGAATTGATGAAGTTAAGCAACGCCCTTGCTGATGCTAGCGGCAAAGATTCACCAATTTATATAGAAGGCATTCAGACTTTGATTGTGTTGCTTGCACCCTTCGCGCCTCATATTGCTGAGGAGTTGTGGCATTTGTTGGGTAACACTGATTCAGTCCACACCCAAACTTGGCCTAAGTTTGACCCATCTGCCTTGGTAGCTGATGAAATCACCTTGGTGATTCAAGTTAATGGCAAAAAACGTGGGGATCTTCAAGTTCCAGCGCAAGCTGATAAAGCAGAGTTGGAAAAGTATGCCTGTGAGTCAGAAGTTACCAAGCGGTATTTAGAGGGTAAGGAGATTAAGAAGGTGATTGTGGTACCTGGTAAGTTGGTGAATTTTGTCGTTGGCTAAAGGGCGTCGCGTTTCTACATTACAGTAGTTTTCAATTGAACCCGTGCCATATTGTCAGGGCGCGGTTTCCGCGCCCCTACGGTTATCATCTCAAAAATCGGCTAGCCATTTGCATAATGTTAGCCATATCAAAGCCTTCACCACCTAAAAAAGAGTTCAGCACTGGATTTTCTTCAGTTTGGGGATTCTCAACATGCGATCCTGATTGCAATAAATGTAGTACGACAGGAACCAACATCGGCAGGAATTGTTGAATCATACCAGCATCTAACCCAGTGCGCTCTTGCACAACCCGAGCTACTTCTTGTTGTATAAAAGGAGACAACAATGCATCAACGGCTTGGGGGTTAGCAGAAGTACCTCCAAATTGATTTACCACCAATTGTGCTGCTTCATTACCTTCTGTGGCTTGCTTCTGTTGTAAAGCAGAACGTACATAGTTACCCACAATCCCTAAAGCAGATTGCATTGTAGAGGGGTCTGTACCAGCGCTATTACTCAGTTGTTGCACTGTGTTGACGATATTACCTAGTTGCCCAGCACTACCTTGCTGATTAGGATTTTCAATTGCACCAAGAATTTGGTCAAAAAGTCCCATACGTTTTCTTCCTTGTTATGCCACCCAAATCTCATTTTCACACGCCAGAATCCGGTTTTTTTCTAGAATAGCGATCGCATGAAGCGAGTACTGTTAGACATTGATATTCTTCTAAGTTTTTTAGTATAAAGTAAAACTGGCAAGCGATGATATGGTAGATTCTGTGTCAGAATTGAGGAAACCACTATAAATCCCACAGTTAAACAAGCTTTAGCCTGCGTGCGAGTTTGCCAGATGTTGTCCAATCTTTATCAAAAAATCCACTTATTCCGCTTTGATGAGCAAACAGCAGATGTCTTCATTCTCGCGGGCGCAGACGATGAACATCAAATTGTTGTACCACCTAATGGAGAATGGTATTTCTTATGAAGCCAAACTTCGCACAAATGAGTAAAGCAGAACTCAAGGCTTATGTTTTAGCAAATCGCGATGACACAGAGGCAATTCGCTTCCTGTTTCGGATTCCACCAGGCATAGAAGTAAAACGGTATCCGACAATGTATGACGAGGAAGGTGCGCCTATTGAAGAAAATATTCGTGTTGCCGAGGAAGCAATTCGCCAACGAGTCGAAGAAACTAACAGGAACCCTCAGTATAAGTCAGAACCAGAGGATTAGTTTTTCAGCAGCGATATCTAAATCACAAACTCCCTTCTCGTCACTCCAAAAACACTGAAACAATTAAGATAAGAAGCATGTGACCTACCCACTAGTTGTTGCCGTCCATGTCTCTACCGCGCATAGTAACGCTGATTGTTGGTGTAATCTTTATTTTGGGGCTAAGCCTGTGGCTGATTGATTCTATCTCTCGGATCTATTGGCAGTTGTCCTTTTCTTCGCCGTTTCTCGGCAATCTGCTGTTGTTGTTGCTGGTTGTTCTCGTTGGCGCCTTAATTGCCGCGTTTATCTATTATATGCTGGTGATTCAGGCTGGCGAGGAGCGGAGTCGCCGCACCCGCAGACAACGTCTAAGCGTACAAATCCCCGATGCTAAACCTGAAGCGGCTTCTTCAAATCTACAAGCTGTGCGGCAACAGGTAGCGCAAATTCAAGATGAAGTTGCTCGTCTTGCATTACTGAATCAATCGCAAGAAATTGAAGCAAATTTAGCACGTGGCGAAATCCAAGTCGTGGTGTTTGGGACTGGGAGTGCTGGCAAAACCTCGTTGGTAAATGCGGTGATCGGACGCATGGTGGGTAGGGTAGATGCACCGATGGGAACAACTCAGGCTGGGGAAACTTATTGTCTGAGGTTGAAGGGATTAGAGCGTAAAATTTTAATTACAGATACTCCAGGGATTTTAGAAGCAGGGGTGGCGGGAACCGAGAGGGAACAACTGGCAAGAGAACTGGCAACCGCCGCAGATTTACTGTTGTTTGTGGTCGATAATGACATCCGGCGGTCAGAATATGAACCGTTACGAACATTAGCAGAAATAGGCAAGCGATCGCTCGTTGTTTTGAATAAAAGCGACCTGTATACACAAGAGGATAAAGAAGCGATTTTGACACAGTTGCGCCAACGGGTACAGGGATTGATTGCGGCGAATGATGTGGTAGCGATCGCCGCTAATCCGCAACCGATAGAAGTTGAAGATGGGGAAATTTTCCAACCAGAGTCTGATATTATACCATTACTGCGGCGCATGGCAGCGATTTTACGGGCAGAAGGTGAAGATTTAGTGGCAGATAACATGCTCCTGAAATCTCTGCGACTAGGAGAGGAAGCACGCAAACTCGTAGATGGTCAGCGTCGCCGCCAAGCTGAGAAAATAGTGGAGCGATTTCAGTGGATTGTTGCTGGTGTGGTGACGGTGACGCCTCTGCCAGTAGTAGATTTGTTGGCAACAGCTGCTGTGAATGCGCAAATGGTCGTGGAAATTGGTAAAATTTACGGGTGTGAACTGAACATGGAGCGCGGACGGGAACTGGCAGTGTCTTTGGCGAAAACTATTGCCAGTTTGGGGATTCTGAAGGGAGCGTTGGAATTAGTTTCCACAGCATTGCAACTAAATATTGGCACTTTTATTATTGGTAGGGCAATTCAAGGGGTGACAGGGGCTTACCTAACGCGGATTGCTGGTAAGAGTTTTATTGAGTATTTTCGTCACGATCAGGATTGGGGTGATGGTGGCATGACTGAGGTTGTACAGCGACAGTTTCAACTTAATCGTCGAGATGAATTTATCAAGGCTTTTGTTCAGCAGGCGATCGCACGGGTAGTTAAGCCATTGACAGATAAATCTGAGGTAGCACAAAACGAAGGCGATCGATCTGATTAAATTAAGACTAAGTACGTATACAAAAATATTTATGTCCGAAGCGAACTCCGTGAAGCGATCCCAAACCCCTGCGATTGCATCCCTTGCGCTGACGCGACCTTCGCGGCGGACATTGTATATTTAATTTTGCATGATTACTTATCTCCAGTAGCACCAGAGCTTGCTCAACTATGTGCTAAGTCTAAATACTTTCCCACTCCTCACGACTGATGTCAGCTTCAGCCAAAATTTGAGCAAGTAAACCTTTGCTAATATCACCTCTATGGGGATTGGGTATCCTGACGCGCAGCACTTCCTTGCTCATAAACTGGTGTTTCTTACCTGAATATGGTCCTTCAAAACCTAAGGAACGTAAGCAGACGATCAAGTCCTTGCGACTAATTGGTCCAAACGGCGGCATTAGGCAGCTTCCTTTTTGAAAGAAAGGTCAATTCCGTCCAGTACTGGTAGCGGATGACCTAGTCCAAGCCCTAAGATTATCCATTCCTCCAAAACTTCCTTTAGTTCCTCCCGGCAGGCTTCCAAGGTTTCCGCATTAGCCCAAACACCAAGACAATTAGGAATTTTGCCATAAAAAGTTCCATCTTCAAGTAACTCGTATGTCGCTCTATGCATTGCCGCTTCAATATATTTTGTTAGCATTTACCTAACCTTGTCAGTACAGTCTTGTCACAGAACTAATTAGTTTGAGTTTAATCTTTTTGGATTAATAGCGCGATCGCCACAACTTTAACACTGGTAAGCTCTAGCCCTACTTACACGAAAGAGGAGAATGGTGCAAGATGTAAGCTAACTGATATCTTGCACCATTCGATAGTTCGTGTAGGGTGGGCACTGCCCACCAACGTAAAAATAGGCCCATAGGTCAATGGTGGGCAATGCCCACCCTACAAAAATAGCGTTATTGCAACTGGTGCAAGATATGAGCTAACGCACCCTACATTCATTGTTGCGTAGGTAGAGAGAAGTCCTTGCAGCTTGTTTCCTGCGGTTGGCAACTTCGGAGCTTGGTTTGTGTAGCCACAAACTTCAGCTTGTGGGATCTTAACCGCAACTTTACATCCCTAGGGCAAAATCGAAAACTTTCTTTACTAAAATTTTATATTCTTCTCCTTTTGTAAACAAAGTTCAGAGGATAATACTTGCATAAATTGCTAAACTAGATACTGAAATAAAAGTTAAAAATATTGCCAATGTTGAACATAAGTCGCAATATTTAATACTTGCTGGACACCGTATATACTAAGTGTTCAAAGCCAGTCAATCAGCCTCGGAAAATCAGTAAAAATAACTAGGAAAAAAGGTTCTGATTGAACATAAAGCGCTCTATTTATGTGTTGATAAGGCATTCCGGAAATAGGGAGCAGTATAAGAAAATCTATATAAGCAGTGACTTAAGTAACCAGCCAATGACCCATTACATGATCGGTAAAGTACTACAAGGACGTTACCAAGTCGTCCAAAGCCTGGGTACAGGGGTATTTGGACAAACATACATTGCCGTAGACATTGAGACTCAAGAGAATCCAAAATGCGTTGTTAAACAGCTTAAGGTTACCAATTGCGAACCCAGCTACTTACAAAACATCAGGTTGCACTTTCTTACTGAAACCGAAACCCTGAAGTATCTGGGAAATCACGACCAAATTCCCCACCTGATCGCCTGTTTTGAAGAAAATGAACGCTTTTATTTAGTACAAGAGTTTATTGAAGGACATGCGCTGACTGCAGAACTGCCTACCAAAGAAAATGTAGAGTATCTGTGGACTGAAAGCGAAGTTATCAAATTTTTACAAGACGTCTTAGCCATTCTCAAGTTTGTTCACTCTCAAGGAGTCATCCACTGCGACGTCAAGCCAGAAAACTTAATCAGACGTGCTGACGACGGTAAGTTAGTTCTCATCGACTTTGGTTCAATTCAGCCAGTTGATTTTAGCTTAGATGAGGTATTGCCCATTTATCGGATTCCTGTTACCTCATTGGGGTATATACCGCCAGAACAATTTATTGGACAAACACAGATCAACAGTGATATTTATGCTTTGGGCATGATTGCCATCCAAGCTTTAACAGGGTTAGCACCACTGCAATTAAAAATAGAGCCTCATTCCCACCAGATCGTTTGGCGCACTTGCAACACGTTAGTCAGCGACTATCTGGCTGCTATCCTGACTCAAATGGTATGCTACGACTTTCAAGAACGCTTCCAATCAGCAGATGAGGTGCTGCAGGCACTGGTGGAAATGCCATTGTCAACAGAAAACCAGCAAACATTAGAAGCAAACTATTCAGAAGGTGAAGCGGTACAGGCACTACTGGAAATGCCATTGTCAACAGAAACCAGGCAAACACCAGAAGCAAATTATACCGCGTTTCCATCTGCTAACGAAGACGATCCCGCTGCTGGTGAGTCGAGAGCTAAATCACCGCTGCTTACAGGAATGAAAGTAGGGTTGGCGGCTAATTCTTTGTTAGTGGGATTTGGAGTATATTCTTTACTCAATAACTCTCCGGCGTATTCAGAAACACAAACTTTATATAAAGCAACAGAAGAATTTCAATCAGGGGATTTGGAGGGAGCGATCGCTCTGGCTAAATCAATTCCCGCAACGAGTAATGTTTATCCAGATGCGCAAACCACAATCGAAGAGTGGCAAAATCAATGGCGATCTGCTGCTGAACAATACCAAGTAGCTGAACACGCTCTTCATGAGGGTCGATGGACAGATGCACTTCACGCATCTACTCAAGTTCCCGATATTTTCTATTGGCAATCGAAAACAAGTCTCATAGTTAAGCATGCACAAGCTAATGTTGACGTACAAACATATAACTTATTAACCAAATCCCAAGAAAAAGCTGCAGAAAAAGATTTTACCGGCGCTTTAGAGTGTCTGCGCCAAATTCCCAAAGAAACTTCTGCCGGAACCAGAGTTCAACAAAAATTAGCAGAGTACAGTGAAAAGCAACGGATTAGAGCTACCTATCTTTTACAAAAAGCCTACGACCTAGCAGCGAAGCAGGACTTTGATAATGCTGTAAAATTACTCCAACAGGTTCCTAAAGATACTCCTGTTTACCAAACCGCGCAAATAAAGTTGATTGAGTATAGTTCCAAGCAGCGCCCAGTCGCTCTTGATCAAAAGATGGATTCAACAAAAATGGCGAGTTCTGTTGTACAAAGAATAACAGAGCGATTAATTAACAAATCTTCAGCCGTGACCATGAAATCGTTTGATGCCGGAAACGAACTGCAAGAAGTGAATATTAAATAGTGATTTTTAAAGAGGGAGTAGGGAGTTACTCCCTACTTTGGTGATTTGCGATCGACAAAGGACAAATGACTATGGACTATTAACTGTGGGCTGTTGGCTGTTGACTAACTCTTGTTGTGCTTGATTGCGAGCATTTATTGCTTGTTGGTAATCAGGCTTAATTTTAATAGCTTTGTTATAAGATGCTATTGCTTCTTGATACCTTTTCAAATTAAATAAAGCATTGCCTTTGCTGTACAAAGTTTCGTAATTATCTGGTTTGTAACGAACTGCTTTATTGTAAGAGGCAATTGCTTCTACGTATTTCTGTAAATTGTAGAGCGAATTTCCCCGATTATACCATACTTGATAATCATTGCGCTGCAATTCAATTGCTTTATTATAAGATTCAACTGCTTCTTCATAGCGTTTCAGTTGATGAAGTGACCAACCCCGGCTATACCATGCTTTATAGCTATTCTGGTTATACTTAATGACTTGATTAAAAGATTCTATCGCTTCAGGATATCGTTGTAAATTAATCAGTACATTACCTCTTGACAACCAGGCTTGGTAATGATTTGGCTTGTATTGCACTGCTTTATCATAATTGGTAAATGCATCTTGGTAGCGTTGTAAATTGACGAATGCATTGCCCCGATTATACCAGGCTTGCTCGTAGTCTGGTTTTAATTCAACGGCTTTATCGTATGCTACTAGTGCCTCATTGTACTGTTTTAAATTATGTAAACCCCAACCCTTATTGTACCAAGCTTCGTAATAGTCTGGCTTCAATTCAATCGCTTTATCATAAGATTTAATTGCTTGATCGTATTGGTTTAAATTACTAAAAGCTTCACCTTTTGCATTCCAGACTTCTGGAGATTTATTTTCTAGTTGTAAGGCTTTGTCAAATGAGGCTATTGCTTCTTGATATCGCTGCAAATTATTCAAGACAAAGCCACGTCCACTCCAAGCTTCTAAATAATTCGGCTGAATTTGAATTGCTTTGTCGTAGGCTGCAAGTGCGAGTTGATATTCTTTCAATTCCGACAGTGTTTTGGCTTGTCCATTCCAAGCTTGAGCATAATCAGGTCTGATTTCAACTGCTTTTTCATAATTTGTTAAAGCATCTTTATAGCGTTGCAACTCATAAAGCGTATTTGCTTGCTTATACAATTCAGTGGCATTAGCAGAATTGATACTATGAGTAATATATATAGATGCTGCTAGACCTATTCCGATTAAAATCATCCCTGTGATAAATTTTATCAAGAGATTTTTTTTAGGTTTAGTAAATTTTATAACATTTTTTTTGGAAACGGGAATATTTAGTGCAACTGTGCTAGGGTTAGGATTATTTAAATCGAGCAGTGCTTGTAGCGCAACTGTCGCTGAAGGATAACGTTGGCGAAAGTCATAGCGCACCATTTTGTCTAAAATTTTGGCGAAATCCTCGGTTACTGCAGAGTTTTTTTGCCATATAATCTCATTAGTTTCCGCATCTTTTTCTAATTCAGCAGGGGATACACCCGTAAGGGCTTGAATGCCAACGATCCCCACTGCATAGATATCGCTGCTAAATTTTGGATCGCCTTGAGCTTGTTCGCTGGGGATGTATCCGGGAGTACCTATAGCAACAGTAAATTTTGTTTGTCCACCAGGAGTAACCACCTGAGTCGTAATTTGTTTGACTGCTCCAAAGTCAATTAACACTAACTTGTTATCCTGTTTATGTCTAAGTATATTGCTCGGATTAACATCGCGGTGAATTACCTGTTGCTGATGGACAAACTGTAATATTTCCAAGATTTCTTGTAAAAGGGATATCACCAAGTCTTGACTTAGGGGTTTTCCTGGTATGATTTCTTGGCTCAGGTCATGACCTTCAATGAATTCTTGTACAAGATAGAATTCTTCGTTTTCCTCGAAGTAAGCTAAAAGTTGAGGAATGTGTTCGTGAGTACCTAATTTGTACAGAACTTGAGCTTCTGTATCAAATAAACGTCTGGCTGTTTCTAAAGTTACGGGATCGGTTGATTGAAGCTTAAGTTTTTTGACGACACACTGAGGTGTACCGGGTAATTGAGTATCACAAGCAACAAAGGTTTCGCCAAATCCTCCTCCTCCCAAATGGCTAATAATTTGGTATCTTCCAACAAGTTTGGTTCCTAGCATTTGGTTTGCCTAGTTTATTGCCATACGATCTGATTTTAATCTTGCCACAGGTTTGGGGAATGGGGAGTGGGGAGT
>CAXTSI010000162.1:0-16154 GCA_964246695.1 uncultured bacterium | reverse complement strand
AAGAAACCGGGTTTCTGAGGCTTGGGATTTTCACAAATGATTTAGGATTGCTATAAAGCCTTTTTATTTTGGCTATTTACCGAGCTATTTACAAAAATAAACATAGTTGGCTTTGATTGTGCCTACTTACTGAACGCTCGTTCATTACTTTATCCAGATAATAATCTGAAATACCTGTTATATAAGCTTTTTACCAAAAGTACACGCAAGATGAAAATTTCATCTGATCAACTTTGCCAAGAATGTATAGAGGTAGAAAATCTTTTAGAGATAGATATAAAACGTCTCTTACAAGATTTAGCTAGACATAAAGGAGGAAAAGAGCTTACAGATCTGGAAAAGCGCTATCTCTGCCTATTATTTCTAGGCAATGAGCCTATTCACATAGCAAGAGAAGAAAATTACCAACGTTTTTATATTCAGCGAAGAAGTGAAAACAAGAGTTTAACAGAAGAAGAGGTGCATAAGTTAGTAGAGCAAAATATCAGGGATAGGGCACGACATATTAGTAATTATCTCAGCCAAAGCATAAATCAATATATTCTCGATTTGATGAAAACATTTGATAACAGTATATCTGCTCAAACAACTCGACCCTCCTGGCTCAAAATACTTTGTTTTTTGAAAATGAACGGTTACAAAAAGGTAGCAGTATTTAGTCAACAGCCATCAAGCATAAAAAGGATAGTCATTGAATCTGAAGATGAGAACCATTTACAAAATATTGTTGAGCTTGTAAAAATGGTTAACCAAAAATTTGGTAATAGTTCTTTAAATATTGAAGAAATAGAGTCAGAAGGAGATGAAGATAATGAGCAAGAATAAAACTAGACAGAAGCTGGTATTGTCAGTTTCATCAGAAGCAATTGAGTATCTCCAAACTCTATTCCAATCAGGAGAACTAAGTAAATTACTTGGTGTCAATGTTTTGGATATACACACAACTTCAAAAAAAATACCAACAGAAATTTCTTTAGTCAACTTAAGTCAATGTTTACATAAGAACTTCGCTACAGCCATAGCTGCTGGGTTTGAGGTGATTCAAGATATTTTAGAACCCTCACAATTACTATTGGGATATCAACGTTCAATTCGTAGCTCCACATCAGGGGATTCAGATGAGTATATTCGCTTACAATCTACTCAAAAATTGCTAGAAATTAACCCTAATAATTCTACTGCGATCGCTGCTTTAGTTGAAATAATACGTACAACCCAAGACGAAGAAGTTCGCTGGCGATCTATTGAAAGTTTACCTAAAAATGCTCGCCATCATCTTACGGATGTGATCGGGCTGAAAAAAGAAGAACTGCGACTAGCTAATCATCCGATTAAACTAACCGTATCTGCTATCAAAATAACTGATGAAAAATTGAGTGTTTTTATCAAACTGTATCCTGCTGGTGAACAAACTACTCTGCCAACAGGTATCAAGCTGATTGTGCTTGATGAATCTGGAGAAATTTTCGACCAAGTTCCCAATGATGATCAAGAGTACAACGAAATTCAATACAAATTGAAGTGCAACTTGGGAGAAAGTTTTAGTATCACATTAACTCTTGGCTCAAATAGCATTACAGAAAGTTTTTCATTTTAATTGCTCTCAAACAAGATTATGAGTAATTTAATCGTTTTGGAAATAGGACACAATACTGATAATAAAAATTTACTAGTCAAGCTTTTAATTGAATCAAATGGTGAGCTTAGAGATCCGGAAATTAGAGGTACATTATCATCAGCAGAACAGCTTTTTAAAATTCAAGAACAGTGGATTAAAGCTTATAGAGGTTTAGACGAAAAACAAATTTACCGACTTGAAAAAGTAGAGACACAAAGCATTGCAATTAGCAATAAAACATTCATTGATTGCCAAAAAGCAGCCGATGAATTGGAAAAGACACTTCAGGAGTGGCTTAACTCAGAACAGTTTCATCCCTTCAAACAGGAATTAGAGCAGATTCTAAAAAGCCAAAAAACATCTGAAGAAAATCGGGTGCTGATTCAAACAAATCAGCCGTGGATGTGGAAACTCCCTTGGCATTGCTGGTATATTTTCCAAAGTTACTTTTGTGAAGTTGGTTTAAGTCTTACAGAAAACAAACGAGTAGAAAGACCTCATCCTCCTAAGCCTAGAGCTAAAGTTAGAATCCTGGCGATTATTGGCAATAGTACTGGCATAGATACAAAGGCGGATAAAAATCAACTAGAGAAAATACCAGATGCAGAAATTATCTGGTTGCAACAGCCTCAACGCCGAGATTTATACCAGGAACTTTGGAACCCACATGGCTTGGATATCCTCTTTTTCGCTGGGCATAGTAAAAGTGAGGCTAAGGTCGATAGGGGTCGAATTTTCATTAATGAAAATGATAGTTTACCAATTGGGGAACTCAAAAATGCCCTGAGATTTGCTATCCGATTAGGTTTAAAGCTGGCAATTTTTAACTCCTGCGATGGCTTGGGTTTAGCAAGGGAACTGGCAGATTTGTATATCCCACATTTGATTGTCTTTCGGGAACAGGTGCCAGATAAAGTTGCCCAAGAATTTTTAAAGCATTTTCTCGATGCTTACTCCAGTGATAATTCTTTATATACCTCAATGCGGTCAGCAAGGGAGAAACTGCAAACTCTAGAGAAGATTTTTCCCTGCGCTTCTTGGCTACCAGTAATCTGTCAAAATCCATCTGATGCACCTTTAACCTGGCAAAAGTTGCGCGGTAGCCAAACAGAGGCTGACTGGCGGGCTTGTTGTCGGGTAATGCTCTCACTATCAACATACAGACGGTTGCTTAACAATCCTCTAACCTATGATGAGTTAGGGTTGGAACTGGAGGAAATTTATGTACCTCTAGGATTAGTAGAGCGACGCAAACAGGACAGACGTATAGGGGATGTTTCCCCAGAGCAGGGTTCGCAGTTGTACCAGCAAGAACCGGAGTATGAAGTCACTAAAACCTTTCAGCAGCAGGAGTTTTTTGAACAGGTTCTTCGTCAAGGGCAAAGCCCTAAGAGTCAGGGCAAACGGTTAGTCATCATTGGCGAACCTGGGGCTGGTAAAACCACGCTGTTGCAGAAGATTGGGGATTGGGTGTTAGAGAACACCATTGAGGACGTGCCAATTTGGATATCTCTAGCAGATTTACAGAGGGAACAAAGCTTGGAGACATACTTACGCCAGAACTGGCTAGAAATGGCAATGCAGACTGTGCTTGTCCCTGGTGCAACTTCCTCTGCTTTAGTGCAAATGTTCCAAAGTGGCAGGGTGTGGCTGCTGCTTGATGGAGTGGATGAGTACACAGCCAACTCCGTCAACCCGATATTGGAACTCGTCAACCAACTCACTGGCTGGGTTGCTCAGACACGAGTTGTTCTGACTTGTCGGTTAAATCTTTGGGAAGCAAATAAAAACGCCTTGGAAACTTTTGATACATATCGTACTTTAGACTTTAGTTATGGTAACGCTCAAACTTCAGACCAAGTAGGACTGTTCATCGGTCGTTGGTTCGTAGCTGATTCAGAGAGCGGTAGGCGGTTGCGATCGCAGTTAGATGAACCTGGACGCTCACGCATTAAGAATTTGGTCAAAAATCCCTTGCGGTTGTCGTTGTTGTGTCGAATTTGGCAATGGCAACAAGGCAACTTACCCCGGACTAAAGCGGAACTTTATCGGCAATTTACGGAAGCAGTTTATGAGTGGAAACAAGGAATCTTCCCGACTACAAAAGCGACTGAGCTGGAATTAAACGCAGCCTTGGGGCGATTGGCAAGGCGATCGCTTGACTTAGAAGCATCCTGGTTTCGGCTACCGCATCACTTGGTTGCTGAAGAACTGGGGGAATTTGATGCGAGCCTATTTCAATTAGCACTCCAACTGGGCTGGTTGAATCAGGTAGGTAGGTGTTGCAGCCGAAAACCCAGTTGAGCCAGTCTACGCCTTTTTCCATCCCACTTTTCAAGAATATTTTGCGGCATCAGCGACTGGCAATTGGCACGATTTTTTACAGCATGACAATCATCACCCCGCTCCCATGCAGGGTATTTACCGGATTTTTCAACCGCAATGGAAAGAGCCGATTGCACTGTGGCTGGGGCGACCTGAACAGGAGGTACTAAACTCAGAAAAAGAAGAGTTTATCAAGGTGCTAGTAACTTTTACGGATGGATGTAGCAATTTTTATTGGTATCGGGCATTTTCTCTAGCTGCTGCTGGTATTGCTGAGTATCCCGACTGTAGTCGTGCAGACTTGATTGTGGCACAACTGGTCACGCAAGCCTTCCGTCATCAATCGGTCAACCAACCAGAACACTCAGCACGTTTGAGCTTAATTGCTGACAAAGCGAAAGAAGCACTAAAAGAAACCGACCATGCACGGGTTATCAGTGCTTTAATGGGAATTGAACCAATACCTATCTATTTTTTGGTAGAAATTGCGACTAGCAGCACAGATGATATTCACACCTTAACTAACTTGGCGCAGAATCACCTAATGGAAGATGTTCGTTTGATAGCTGCTAGGAGGCTATTGCAAGTTGACCCTGGTAATCAGGTTGCTACAGATACCCTGCTTAATATGTTGCGCTACAGCCGAAGTCCTTGGATTTATCACCGATCTGCCAGGGGTTTGACTGGAAACTCGGAAGCAATCAGCATTTTGCTGGAAATGCTAGGCAGACCTCGACATCCATTTGATGTTTTTGAAATTAAAAATATATTAGCTGAGATTGGTGTTGGTAATCCTAATGCTACGGAAAGCCTAGAAGCAATCGACCCCACTCAAATCAGGACTTTTAACTCCTTGTTAGATTTACTACATAAAAGAATATTTACATTCTTTTATATAAACTTCAACAATACAAAAGCAAACTTACTTCAGAATAGAATTTTTTGGGCTGTCTTTCTAGGGTTGAGACAATCATTTATTTTTCTTCTGAGAAATGCAAGTAACGCTTTAGTTTACTTGCATCAAAAAGCTAATCATGATGAGAATTCCCGCCTACAGTTCATTGAGAGGCTAGCAAAATTAGATTCTGGAAACCCCAAGCTAATCCAAGGTCTAGTTGAGTTGCTGCGTACTGGGCAAAGTCCGTCTGTATATAAGCAGGCTGCTCAAAGTTTAAGAGAAATCCTTCGAGGACAAATGTGTCTAGTAGTAGTCTCAGGCTTGAGAGATTGCTTGCAAAAAGGAACTTCTGGAGAACGATACGATTGTTGCTATGAGGTTATTTGGCATTTTGCCCAAAACTTAGCTTACCCTGACTTCTATCAAGCTTGGCACGGTCAGCCTTCCATCTCTGATGCCAAAACTGACATCTTGCACCATTCTCAACAAGGTAAGAGAAACCGGGTTTATAAACGATAAATTAAGGGTGTAAGCTTTAAATATTTGCAATAAACCCGGTATAAGAGCGGTGGTGCAAGATGTAAGAAAAGAAACTGACCACATCCCCAATGGTCTTACTTTTCACCCATGCTCAAGCGGTTTAGCCTGCGATATTTCTACCGCTGCAACCGATAACACCGCAAACCTGTTAAGCGCGAGAGTAGTGGAAAGTTTTGGGCAATGCTTTCAGGCGACTCACCATTCTTGAAGGCGTAAACAACTGAATCCAGCGAGATCCGAGTCCCTTCGATCCAATATCCTTCATCTCGTTGTTCGATATATCGTTTTACTAGGGTTGGGGAAGCTGTCATAAAACTGCTGGCTACTCTTTATCTAGATATTAAGCGATCGCTCATCCGTCCAGTACAGTTAGGGTTCGACCCCATAGCTACATCACTCAATCTTTATTGATTACCTTGCCGTCTTCTCGAATTCCTCCCAACACGGGTTTAGCTACTTCTGACTTTAAATTTGATCAGGGTCAATTCCTGCCTGTCGCAGACGTTCTGCTAAACGTTCTGCCCTAGCTTGAGCCAATTCTTTCTCCTGTCGCTCCTGTTGCTCCTTTTCCGCTGTGGTAGGAATCCAGTGACCTATCGCATCATACCAACGCAGCCATTGTCGCTCTTTGCCACGATACTCTCCCTGCCATAGTCCTAAACCCAACTCCAGACTCGGTATCCAAACTTTAGATTCGGGCAATTCCATCTTTTTGTAGCGATCGCCTTCTAACTGAAAAGCTTGCAGTTCATCAGTGTAGCGATCAAACACAACGTAGTAGGGAACGCCTAAAACTTGCTCATAGACTTCCCATTTTGTTGGTTGTTTGCCTTTGCGCTCACGAGTACCTAAATCTTCATTTCTCGTGCTAGGAGAAAGCAATTCTATGACCACAATTGGTCTGATTCCCTCTTGCCAAATCACATAACTTAAACGGAGTTCCTGACCTTCGTAAAGTCGAGAAACTCCAACCACAGCAAACCAGTCAGGACGTTTGTACCATCCCGTGTGCTGTAGGTCGTAATAAAGATTCAAGTCACTGGCTACGAAAACTTGGTCAGGAGAATAGGTAGGCGGACAAAAAGTCGCGCTACATAACTCAGACTGCCACAGATGGTACTCGTCAGGCAAACCAGCGTCCTCCGGGTCTTCAGAAGGCAGGTCATACATAGTAGGCAAGGTTTCTTTGGGTGAACGGGGCGGATCAGCCTGCTCAATTGGGAATCTTGCTTTCAACATAGGGAGCCTCAAGATTGCGATAATCAATTATACCAATTCTCCAATCCAGTTCCCCTCACTGCAGAAACCTGCAAAATCCGAATTTGGCGATTGACCTGCTGGACGTATTCTATGCAACGTTGAACGTCAAACTGTACGTAAGGTAGCAAATCGATTTTAGTGAGAACTATTACCACAAAGAGCGCGAAACACAAAGCGCGATCGCGGTCGTACAGAAATGCAACATAATCAATCAGGCAGCTTGGGTTAGAACATTTGCGAGAAATTGGGTGATTTGTTGAATCAGCGACTGCTGCTGAAGAATCTGAATTTGTCCAGCGTTGAGGCTATTTAGAACGCTGGTGACAGGAGGATGAGCTAGCCGTGTTTCTAAATCAGTCTTTACTTGAAAGATAATTGCTTCAACCGTGGGGACTGCCATAAAGACTTTATAGGGAACTCCTGGAGAGGCTGGGAGGAGCAAGCTTGTGATGGTATTAGCTTGTTCCTGAATTGCGTCTGACTCCGTGGTATTTGCATTAATGACCAATGCAACGGGTCGCATGCGCTCTCTCGAGAATGGTTCCGGAGAGCGAGCTAGCAGAATAGGCGATCCAATAAAAGGTATCGGCAAAGATGGGCTTCATGGATTGTGTTTCGGTGTGCCATAGATGTAGTGGTCGTGCTGTTCGGCACTGTCTGTCGGTAGGGTGTCTAAAACGTCTTGGGGGATATCGGCAATCAGTTCTTCTATAAATACGCCAAAAAGTTTGGGCGGTTCTTGCGATCGGTGATGTTTGATTTTTGCCAATAGTAAAAAGTCAAAAACTTCTTCGATGACGCGATCGGGTGCTGTCTCAATTTCACGGATTAATTGTTCTTTGAGGGTCATTTTTAAGTTCTCGTCATTTCTCTAAGTATATTAAATGATAACTGATAGAGAGGTTCGGCTTCGCTGTAGCGTTCTTGCTCTCGGTGCATTACTGGGAGAAGGCGGTTCGCACAGTTACACAGGAATCTGCGTTGACAAATTTGCTACCTTCTCCGATACCCAATCATACCAATTCTCCAATCCAGTTCCAGTCAGTGCCGAAACCTGAAAAATCTGAATTTCGGGATTAACCTGCTGAGCATATTCTATGCAACGTTGAACATCAAACTGCACGTAAGGTAGCAAATCAATTTTCGTGAGAACCATAATCTCACTTGCACGGAACATGTGGGGATATTTTATTGGCTTATCTTCACCTTCCGTAACCGAAAGAATCACTACTTTTGCCTGTTCTCCCAAATCAAATAAAGCTGGACAAACCAGATTGCCAACATTCTCAATCATCACCACTGAGTTCAGCGGCGGATTCAGTTGTTGTAATCCTCGTTCTACCATTGCTGCGTCCAGATGACAGCCTGTCCCTGTGTTGATTTGCACAACTTTACAGCCTGTTTCTTTGATTTTTTTCGCATCGTTACTTGTTTCTTGGTCGCCTTCAATGACACTGATAGATAATTGATGCTTTAAATCATTGATGGTTCGAGTTAAAAGAGTTGTTTTTCCCGCTCCTGGAGAACTCATGAGATTTAAAGCGAGGATATTTCGACCTTTAAACCATCCGCGATTTTGGGCTGCTAGCAGATTATTTTTCGCTAAAATATCCTGTTCTAAAGATATAGTTGTGCCATGTATTTTGGCATGAACTTGAGATGTTTCGGTGATGGTGTCGTGATGGGAATGGGTAATTACAGTGCCATCTGGTAAAGTGTGAGTATGGTGGTGGTTATTACCTTGAGAGTTAATTGCCACTACTTCACCTGTTTCAGGATGAGCAATTGTAGCTTCAGCATCATCAGAACAACCGCAGGTTACACACATACTGACACAATCTCTATTTCCTTGATTTTTAGTTCTTCACCAGCTATTAAATCTAGTTGCTTGCTGCCACATCTACAGCTACCAAAGGGCTTGTCTAAAGGAATTTCTGCACCGCACTGGCGACATTGTGCTAATCCTGGAGTTTCTAAAATTTCTAGTGTAGCTCCTTGTAAAACTGTATTTTGAGAACAGATATCGAAACAAAATCGTACAGCTTCAGGCATGATGGCTGAAAGTTTGCCAATTTCTAATAATACTCGTCGGACTTTTGTACCTTGGGCTTGTTCAGCTACAATTGCTACAATATTTTGAGTAATTCCTAGTTCGTGCATAATTTTATAGAAAATACTATCAGTTTGCTTTGGGTGAAACAGTAGCTATGTTAACGAACCGCCAAGACGCGAAGGACGCAAAGGAAGAGTAAGAAGAGAGATGAATGATTTTACGTATGAATTAAGATAATTAACAAATTCGGGGTAGCTGATCGCCCACAAGCATATCCAGGATGCGTTCAGTACCGAAAGCAGTTTTTAACAAGACAACGCCTGAGGGTGAAGGAATGACTTCACCGATGATACAAGCATCTTTTCCCGCTGGGTGAGACTTCATGGCTGATAAAACAGTTTCGGCATTCTCGCGTCCGACTACCACCACTAGCTTACCTTCATTCGCCAGATACAATGGGTCTAAACCTAGAATTTCGCAAACACCCTTAACCTCTTCGCGAATTGGGAGAGACTGCTCATCAAGGCGAATTCCTACATCAGAACTGAGGGCAAATTCATTTAACACTGTGGCTAAACCGCCGCGTGTTGCATCCCGCATGGCATGAATTTGGGGACAGACATTGAGGATTGTTTCAACTAAATCATTCAACGGCTGACAGTCACTTTCAATATTAGTTTCTAATGCTAATTCCCCACGAGCAATTAAAATTGCTGTGCCATGATTACCTAATTCACCATTAATAATTACTGTATCTCCGGATTGGATATTGTGGGCAGAAATAGCAACTCCTGCTGGAATGACTCCAATACCAGTGGTATTAATAAACAGTTTATCTGCGGCACCGCGATGGACAACTTTTGTGTCACCTGTGACAATTTGTACGCCTGCTTTTTTAGCGGCTGCTTGCATACTTTCGGCAACGCGCCGCAAAGTTTCCACAGCAAGTCCTTCTTCTAAAATTACGCTACAGGTAAGATACAACGGTTTAGCACCACTCACTGCTAAATCATTGACTGTGCCATTAACTGCTAATTCGCCTATGTTACTGCCAGGAAAAAATAAAGGGTCTACAACATAGGAATCAGTAGTAAAAGCAAGTCTATCTCCCTGTTGCATTAAAGTAGCTAAATTCAAACTTGCTTGGTCTTCTAATTGAGAGAGAATCGGATTATCAAAAGTATTGACAAAGATATCGGCTATTAAATCGCGCATTGCTTTGCCACCGCTACCATGCGCGAGGGTGATATGAGTATCTCGCACTTTACCTTGACGACGGCGGATATTATGAAAGAGGGAATTTTGTATAATGTTCATATGAAAATTAGTTGTAATTGTTAATTTGTAGGGTGCGAAAGCCCTTGAGTACGGCACCATAAGATTGACTTCTGTCTTACGGGGAGCATGTTATTTTTGCAGAATCTCTGGGCGGCAATGCAGAAAAGGTTTAGGTGAGAAACATTTAGCATAGTTTGCTACTAAAATTAATAAACTTAATTTTACAATAAGCCTTGGTAAGGTGCGTTATGCTACCCAAGAGCGTACCCTACGGTGCTGATGTTATTTAGCCTTGTTCATGCTGCTGTATAACCACCATCTACAAACAAAACAGCACCCGTGACGTAAGACGATGCATCCGAAGCTAAGAAAACGACTGGACCAATTAGCTCCTCAGGCTTGCCACGACGAGCCATTGGTGTAAAGGTAACAATCTGCTGCTGCTTTTCGGGTTTTTCATGCTCCGCATCTACGTTACGCATGATGTTCTCGAAGTAGCCTGGAGCGATCGCATTTACTCGGATTTTCTTGGATGCAAATTCAACTGCCATGACGCGTGTCAGTTGGTTGATTCCACCCTTGGCTGCACTGTAGGCAACTAGTCCTTGGATACCAACAACTGAGGCGATTGAAGAAATGTTGATAATAGAACCGCCTGTCCCTTGCTTCATCATTTGGATGGCAGCAAATTGAGAACAGTTGAAGTGTCCTTTAAGGTCAACGTCGAGAATTTGATCCCATTCGGACTCTGAAAGTACTTCTGCTGGTTTAATAATGTCAATTCCAGCGCTGTTCACAAGGATATCGATACGTCCGAATGTGTCGAGAGTGAACCTGATTAAGTCCTCGCAGCTCTGACGTACTGATATATCAACAAAAGTGGCATCTGCAACTCCTCCACCAGCAGTGATTTCCTGTGCTGTCTGCTCTGCTTCGTTTAATGTGCGATCGCAAATAATAACCTTAGCACCAAACTCAGCCAAACCTGTAGCCATCACTTTTCCCAAACCCCGCCCAGATCCAGTTACAACCGCCACTTTTCCAGACAGGTCAAATAATGTGTTCATATCTAATCAGTTCTGATTCACTCGCATGACTGACTCGAGTCAAAGCCTTGTATGATGCCTTTCCGTTAGCGTAACGCAGCCAACGATGGAATAGCACTTACTTAAGGAGAAATTCAACAATCTGTAGGTTGGACGATTGAAAACTTTGCCGGATACAGCTTATGTCGCTTTTGCGGACAGCTTGGCGCTACAGCTAGTAGGAAGTACTCTCCTCGAAGGAAAGTAAAAGCTTACGGAGCGAATCTGCCATTAACTTTTGTTCCACTGGTGTAAGCTCACTGAGCAGTCGCTGCATACTCGCAAAATGAACTGCTATTACTTTATCTATTAGGGTGATTCCCTGATGTGTGAGAGATACAAGCACCCCTCGTCGATCGCTCGGATCGGGACTACGATAGACTAGTCCTGCTTGCTCTAGTCGGTCAACCCGATTTGTCATTGCTCCTGAAGAAAGCATCACGGATCTATAAAGATCTGTTGGTGAAAGCTGGTAGGGCGCTCCTGAGCGTCGTAGAGTTGCTAAAACTTCAAACTCACCGATGCTTAAGTCAAAAGCTGCCAGATTATTTTGGATATTACGCTCAAAGTGTCTCGCGAGTCTGACTATGCGTCCAACAATACCCATCGGTGACCCGTCAAGATCAGGTCTTTCATCAGTCCACTGCTTCAAGATGTAGTCAACGTAATCCATCACACTAAACCAGAGTTAGTACTTTCACCTGATATATCTTTACATCAAGATACTTGACATAAAGCTTCAACCCAACTATCTTTAAATTAAGATACTTAATTTAGAGATATTTAGGCAAGGCAAGGTGACTTTTTCTAGTGAACAGACTGTCCTCACCAGAAACTCACAATTGCTGAAAACTCTTTACAAGGACTATCCCATGAATCCAAATCGTGAGGTTGTTGAAGTCGAGAAGACTGACTTCTTTATGCCCTATGCTCCGCTAGTACGAGTTAAACACACAGGCGACTTGCTGTTTATTTCAGGAGCAACTGCACTACCGCTCTACCACGAGCATCCACATGAGCATGACAAGTTGAATCCTCCAGACGATGTACGAGAGCAAACGCGCCTCGTGATGGAGAACTTGAAAAAGTGCCTGCTTGCAGGTGGTGCAAAATTTGCTGACGTTGTGCGAACAGATGTTTTCGTCACCAACATGGAAGATCAGGATGCCATTGGCGAAGTGATGGAACAGTACTTCCGAGAAAATTATCCAGCAAGCACATTAGTGGAAGTGAAGCGGCTAGTTGACAGGCGACTAAAGCTTGAAGTTAGTGCCATTGCAGTGACAAGCGACTGAGAAGTTCCAGACAGCAGTTGGTTTGGGATACTTGGAGCAGTTATTATGACAAACGCAAAAATTCAATTTATCAATCCAGTAGGGTTGCACAATCCATCAGTGTATGGCTACAGCCATATCACAGTTGTACCACCAGAGTCAGCCTTGATCTACATTGCTGGTCAATACGGTGCTGATGAGAAGGGCAATCTTGTCTCTGATGATTTTGCTGCCCAGTTGAAGCAGTCTTTTACAAATCTCCGAACGGCACTAGCTGCGGTTGGCGCGACAAGAGAGCAAGTCGTGAAGATTACTCTATTTTCAGTCGATCATAACGAGGAGAAACAGCGTTTGATTTCAGCACAGAGGAATGCTATGTGGAACGATAATCACAAGCCAGCAAGTACGCTAATTCCTGTACCAAGACTTGCATTGGATGGAATGCTGTTTGAGATTGATGCTGTAGTAGCAATCAGATAAGAATCGGTAAAAAAAATGACTCGGAAAATAAACATCAAAGAAGCATTAGAGGGACTTTATGGAAAACGAGTGGTAATTGTCGGTGGCACTTCTAGCATTGGTCGTGCGATCGCCAAATGTTCCCAGGTGAAACCCGGGAACGAGAGTAAGAAAAAAGAGAAAATAATGTCATACAGTGATCTTTTCTTTTTCAACCACCCTTTTCTGAACAGCTTTAGAAAAGCGACCATACTTATAGTAAGCTGCACAAGCACCTTCGGATGATACCATGCAAGTACCAATAGGTGTTTCTGGGGTGCAAGCTGTACCGAATACTTTACATTGCCAAGGCTTCAAGACTCCTTTGAGTATTTCACCACATTGACAAGCTTTATGGTCGGCAACTTTGAGATTAGGAATGGTAAATTTCAGTTCCGCATCAAATTGGGCATACTCAGGACGAATTTTTAACCCAGAATGAGGGATGTCGCCTAAGCCGCGCCAAGCAAAATTTTCTCGCACTGCAAAAACTTTGTTTATGGCTGCAAGCGCCAGATGATTTCCGGTTTTCTCTACCAATCGGTTGTATTGGTTTTCGACTTCACAGCGATTTTCTACGATCTGCTGCAACAGCATCCAAATTGATTGGAAAATATCTAAAGGTTCAAATCCTGAAACAACAATTGGTTTATGATACTGTTGGGAAATAAATTGATAAGGGTCAGTACCAATTACCATGCTGACATGACCAGGACCAATAAATCCATCCAGTTGCAGATCGGGGTTATCTAGCAGTGCTTTGAGGGCGGGAATCACGAGAACGTGATTGGAGAACATACTGAAATTATGAATTTTTTCGGCTGCTGCTTGCAGGATGGTGAAAGCGGTACTAGGGGCGGTGGTTTCAAAGCCTAAGGCGAAGAACACAACTTCTGTGTTGGGGTTTTCTCTGGCAATTTGCAGGCTATCTAGGGGAGAGTAAACCATGCGGATATCTGCGCCTTTTGCCCTGGCTTGTAGTAAGCTGTTTTTGGAACCAGGAACCCGCATCGCATCCCCAAAGGTGGCGAAGATGACGTGGGAATTTTGGGAGATGGCGATCGCATCATCTAACCTCCCCTTTGGCATCACACACACTGGGCAACCAGGACCATGAATTAGTTCAATAACATCTGGCAATATTTCTTCAATGCCATACTTAAAAATAGAATGGGTATGACCGCCGCACACTTCCATTATTTTGATAGGCTGTGCTAACTGTTGGCATAATTTTTCGATTTCGCGGAGTAAAGCTTTAGCTTTTTGAGGTTCGCGGAATTCATCAATGTATTTCATTTGTTGGTTGTTAGTGGTTAGTGGTTAGTGGTTAGTGGTTAGTTGTTAGTTGTTGGTTGCTAATTGCTAATTGCTAATTGTTAAAAGCCATTAGCCATTAGCCATTAGCCATTAGCCATTAACAACTACCCACTACCCACTAACAATTAACTATTTCCTGCAATAACTGTAATGTTTCAGCTGCTTCTTGTTCGTTAATGCGATTCATGGCAAAGCCGACGTGAACTAGTACCCAATCACCTATACAAGATTCGGGGGGATGCTGTTCGTCAACGATGCAAGCAATATTAATTTGACGTTTTACACCACCAATGTTGACAATGGCTAATTTTTGCTGGATGTTAGTTATTTCTATGATTTGACCGGGAATTCCTAGACACATTTTATTTTCCTTTTTTGGAGAGAAACTAGCAACGGATAGGAACGGATGTAACGGATGATTTGACGGTGGAACTACGAGATTGAGCATCCGCTATATCCGTTCTTATCCGTTGCTTAGGGCGACAAGAAATATAAAGAAGAGAGATAGATTATTGAATGAATAGATTAGGATTGCTATATTTTTGATTGAGCGGCTGCAATGACGGCTTGCCCTAGGGATAAAGCGCTATCATTGGGTGGAACTAAGCTGTGAGTTAGTACATTGAATCCTAATGTTTGTAAGCGAGTAGTTACTAGTTCTAATAGAATACAATTTTGCCAAACTCCTCCTGACAGTACTACCTGATTTGTTGCATTTTCTTGACAAAGATGGTTAACCATTTCTATAATGGCGTTAGCCAAGCTTTTATGAAATTTAGTAGCTATGGCTGGTTGAGGAATTTGCTGGTGCAAGTCATGGAGCAAGGGTTGCCATATTGGGCGCGGATCTATACAGTAAATACTATCTAAAATGTCAATATTAAAGGGATAATTTAGCATTTCTTTATGATGATTTAAGATATTTTGATCGACTAATGCTTCCATTTCGATAGCTGCTTGTCCTTCATAGCTACATTCTTGTCGGCAAATACCGATAGCAGCAGCTACTGCATCAAATAAACGCCCAACTGATGAAGTTAGAGGAGAGTTGATTCTTTTTTCTGTAAGTTGATTGAGAAGGTTAAGTGGCTTTTGTTCGAGAAATTTTACCAATTCTAAATTCCCATATTGATTTTTTAAATCGTTCCAAGAAAAGGCTGATAATAATTGAGCATAGGTGTTACGCCAAGGCTGCTTAATTGCTTGTACTCCACCAATCATTGCTACTGGTTTAAATGTTGCCAGTCTCTTAAAGGAGCGATAATCTGCTAAAATAAATTCTCCACCCCACAAAGTTCTATCTTCGCCATAACCTAATCCATCTAAAGCGATACCTAAAATAGGTGGGGAATCGAGAGGTATGCCATTTTCTGCCATGCAAGCAGCAATGTGGGCGTGATGATGCTGGATGTTGTAAAGCTTGATTTGATTAGCGGCTGCTAGTTCTTTACCAAGTTTTGATGATAGATATTCGGGATGAAGATCGATGGCAATTGCTTCGGGTTGATGCTCAAATAAATTTAAGTATAAATTCAGTGTATCTTGATAGGCTTTAAAAGCTGCAGCATTTTCTAAATCTCCTAAATGTTGAGACAGAATTGCTTGTCCGTTCCGCAGCAAGCAAAAGGTATTTTTCAACTCGCCGCCCATTGCTAAAATCTGAGGAACGCTGGTAAATCCAGGTGGTAAATTGATAGGTGCTGGTGCGTATCCTCTGGCACGGCGAATTGTTTGCACTCGATCGCCTACAACCCTCACTACCGAATCATCTACCCGATTGACAATCTCCCGATTATGGAGAAGAAAATAATCAGCAATTTTTCCTAATTTATCACGCGCTTCGTCGTTATCAATACATTGCGGTTCATCTGAGAGATTGCCACTCGTTAGGACAATTGGGCGATTCATTCGTTTGAGAATTAGGTGATGTAAGGGGGTGTAAGGTAGCATAAAGCCGAGGGTATTCTGCCCTGGTGCGACGGAAGGCGCAATGTGGGGAGTGGGGAGT
>CAXTSI010000161.1:3846-16177 GCA_964246695.1 uncultured bacterium | reverse complement strand
AACAACTAACAACCAACAACTAACAACTAACAACCAACAACTAACAACTAACAATTACGACTCAATCTTTGCTGACTCCATAAAAGTGCAGTTTGCTCGATAATTTCTGAAAAACTGGGATAGACGGGAGCTAAAGAAGCTAGGCAATTGACTTTGATTTTTTGGGCGATCGCCAAAGCAATAATATTAATTAACTCCCCAGCTTCTGCCCCCAAAATCGAGGCTCCTAAAATTTCCCCATTGCCTAGGACAATTAATTTACAAATACCTGTAGTTTCGTCCTTGAGTTGGGCAGCTGCCAATGTTTTAAAATACTGCCGCAAAACTAAAACTTCTTCTTGGTTGTATCGGCGTTTTGCCTGCGCTGCTGTTAAGCCCACTTGCGCTGCTGTGGGGTGGGTGAATATCGCCCAAGGAGTAGATAGATAATTGACTTTCAACTTGGGGAAAGATAGAGCATTTTGCAGGGCGATTCTTGCTTCATAATTAGCAATATTGAGACAGTCATAACCACCAATGACATCACCACAAGCGTAAATGCGGTGGTTAGTGGTTTGCAGTTTGTCATTCACTAGCAGGCGACGCTGATTCCATTTTACGCCTACCGCTGCCAAATTTAGAGACTCAATATTGGGCTGCTGTCCAATCGCCACGACAATTTCATCAGTTTCAATTGCCTTATCTCCCGCCTGTAGCCACTTTTTCCGATCAATTCGTCTTACCTGAGTTACTGGTGTTTGGGTGAGAACGCGCACACCTTCGGCTGACAACTGGCTGCAAAGCAGATGGGCTATTTCTGGGTCAATATGGGAAAGAATATAAGGGCGTTCCACTATCAAGGTCACACAACAACCCAACCGTGCTAAAGTTTGTGCCAGTTCGATGCTTTGAGGAACACCGCCAATAATTACCCAATTTTTGGGTGGTGTCGGACTGCTTAAAGACGAACATATCTGAGATAAGGTCAGAAAGCCAGTTTTTTCCAGTCCTTCAATTTCTGGAATGACTCGGACGGAAGTAGCAAGCAAATAGGCACGTGCGCGTAGCAGGCGATTTTGAACAGTAAATGCCAGATGAGGTGATGATTGAAATTGACCATCGCCAACAATAACATCAACTCCTTTCGCGGCTAAGATGGCGGGTGAATATTCCTCTTGGAGATTAGAGACAACGGCTTTCGCATACAGCATTGCTTGGGGCGCATCCACAGATATTTGGCATTTCTCTGTAGTATCGGCACATGAGGCATGAATACCAAACTGCGCAGCCTGACTCAGTTGTTGGGCGAGGTTGCCCAATACGTTCAGAGAGGAGTGATAAATGAACCCGTAGGGTGCGTTAACCGAGAGTACGGCATCGTTGGCTTTGGGTTCTACCAAGGCGACCTTGGCTTTTAGTTGAGTGGCAGTAAGGGCGGCATAGCGTCCAGCAAGACTGCCGCCAATAATTACGACATCGTAGTCAATAGTCATTAGTCATCAAGAAGGGAACAGGGAACAGGGAACAGTGAGGAACCTCGTGTTCCCCGTTAAGGGCGCGCTGATTTCCGCGACTTAGAAAGGGAGTCTTCGACCCCCGACTAAGAAGGCGTACGTTTTGGTCTATCTTCAAATCCACTTACATAACCTACACTGTTAAGAGTTCCCTGTTCCCTGTTAAGAGTTCCCTTTATTAGTCAATAGTCAAAAACCATAGACTTTGGACTCTTGACTATTGACTCTGGACTAATGATATTGCTTCTAGTAAGCGCTGGTTATCAGAGTCGGCGAGTACAGCTACTCGGAAGTAGCGATCGCCCAGTTCAGGAAAACTCAGGCAATCACGAATTAAAATCTGGTGATGCTTGAGTAACTTGTGCTGCAACTGTGAACTAGACTGCTGGGAATCAACTAGTAAAAAGTTAGCAGCGCTGCTTTTGGGTCGCAATCCAGCTATTGAAGCTAAACCCTCAAACAGTTGGTTTCGTGCTGGTGGTAGCCACACCCAGGTTTGCACCTGAAACTCCCGATCCTGGAGTGCAGCGATTGCTGCCGCTGCTGCCAGGATATTTACAGGCCAGGGGTCGCGCCACAACTGAAGACGCCGCAGACGGTCGGGGTGAGCGATCGCATATCCTAGTCGCAGCCCTGGGAGACTGTAGAATTTGGTCAGCGATCGTAAAATCACTAAGTTTGGATATTCTTGCACAACCTTAATCAGGCTTTGTTCCTTGTCTTGGGGCAGAAAATCCATAAACGCTTCATCTACCACCACTAAAGCAAATTGCTTTAGGTATGGCAAAATTGCTGACCGCGTAAATAACTTTCCCGTTGGGTTGTGGGGGTTATTCACCAATAGTCCAAAGTCCTTTGTCGCGGGCAATTTGTCAAAAATCCCTGACAAATCTAGAGACGTTGCATCTTCGGTCTCTACAGTCACCAACGACAAAGGAAACTCCAGTACTTTAGCATCGTATGCCGCTAGCGCCCGGTAGTAGTCACCAAAGGCTGGAGTGATTAAGGCTGTTGCAGCTAATTGTGCTAACTCCCGACCAACCAGACTAAGTAGTTCTGCCGAGCCATTTCCCGGCAGAATCCATTCAGGCGGCAGTTGATGGAAGTGACCCAGAGCAAGTCTCAGTTCACTGTAATCTGGCTCTGGATAGTGCCTGAGATTATCCAATTGGGACACAATTGCTCTTAAAGCGCTGTTTGGTGGTCCCAAAGGGCTGATGCTGGCAGAAAAATCCAGAATAGCACTGGGGGGACAGCCAGCTAGTGCTGCTGCCCAAATTAAATTTCCTCCGTGTGCTGGTTGCCGCATCAGAAACGTTTGACTATTAACACCTACGATTTTGGGGGCGCTACCTTTTCTCTAAAAAGTTTTCCGGCTGAGAAGGCAGGAACCTTCGTCGCCGGAATTTCCATCTTTTCATTTGTTTTCGGGTTGCGACCTTCACGGGCTTTACGTTCCCTTGATTCAAACGAGCCGAATCCCACCAGCGTTACTTTATCGCCAGAGGAGACAGCTTCGACAATGATTTCCAAAGCCGCAGTCAGCATTGCATCAGCTTGTTTTTTGGTAACACTAGCCTTTTCAGCTACGGCATCAACCAATTCACCTTTGTTCATGTCAAATTCCTTAAGGTTTACTTGAGATTGTGTACAGATGCTCTTTAGAACATCTTTACTTAAATCTCTGTTGAGAGATTTACAAAAGCCACCAATCTGAGTATTTATGCCTAAATTGGCTGTAAATCCCATCAGTTCGACTTTTCAATGAATCATTCTAAGGTGTCGTAGCCTGAAGTGGATCGATGAAACCGTTAATTTATATAGATTTCCGGATTTTTTGTGGCACTTGGGTCATTGTGGCACTAAAAACTACCCTCTAAACAGAAAAAAATACTTAGTAAAAACCTTTGTTATTAGGGCAACAAGGGGTGGTGAAGTGGTTTCTAGTCTTTTTTGGGTAAGAGTTGTCATCAAGATTCCATCTTACCGCTCTCAAACCGATCAATTTTCGTCTTCCACAAAAAATTCGGGTTCTTCTTCCGATCTCAACTTACTTTGTCCAGAACCAGCAAGACCCCAAAGGGGTTGCAGGAGTGCCATACCAATTATCCCCACCCCAGCACTAAAAGCCAATACTAAACCGACTGGGATTTGTATGGACTGGAAAGTCAGAAATTTTAAAATTACTGGATACGCGTTTTGCACTGACAGGATAGCGATCGCCACCACCCAGAAAGCTACAACTATTGATGTCAGCAGATTAGCAAATGTTTTCATAGCAGCGATTTTCTCACGCATCAACCCCCTTCAATAATTTGCCACAATAGTATCAGTAATTTCTGGAGTGGCAGAACTACCGAATTGTCAGGGATATATATTTAATCCCACATTATAGTGCGCTCGTTTAGGCTTTCCGTCAACATTTAAACGGCTTTCTGTTCTGATACTCCCAGACACCATATTTTTATCTCATCAGTTCTGAGCAATGTCAACCTCTGAGTCGCCTTTCGCCAGTTATCACCTTTGGTCTTTAGTTGCCCCAGTAGTATGGCAGCAACGCTGGCATTGCCAGATGAGAAGGGGATTTATGAAAGCGCGGCAACACGAACCACAAGTCAAAGCGCTTTTGACGAAAGCCACTGCTTCCCAACGCATTGGCTTACTGGCGCAAAAAGGTGTTTATGAGTTTCATCATCATAGACATCTGTTGAACCGATCGGACGGTGTGGAAAAAATTGCACAGCTACTCAAATTAAGCAACTCAACTGACGAAGTTCAGCAGCGCGTACTGCAAATTTTACAAAATTATCATAATGCTCCATTGCTTTTAGATAAACGTATCATGCTCTTAACTCGTGGCGATGAAGGCTTTCCCAAACCTATTGTAATTGAACATGAGGATTATTACTTCCGCTTATATGCGACTATGGACTGTGTTTTCACTGAGTCCGATAGTACATTGCATATTTTAGATTTTAAAACTGGTAAATCCACTTTTGACAAAAGACAGGCATTAGTTTATTTACTAGCTGCTCGTTATCTTTACCCTAAATATCAAGCTGTCGCCTCATTTTATAATCTGGAATTCAGCAAAAAATCTGAGTTAATTAGCGTCACCCAGAGCGAATTAGACTCGATAGAATTTGAGTTAGCTAATGTTGCCCAAAAGCACCAGCAAGATTTACGAAAATATGAACAAAGAAACAATGACTTTAGCAAAATTTTTCCCCCCAATCCCGGACATCATTGCCGCTTTTGCCCATTTAACCCCATCTGCGATTTTTCTACTTTTAAGCCTAGTACCGCGTAGCGGAATTAAAAATGAAAAATGAAAAATTAAAAAAGCTTGACTTGCAGGCAATAAGAAATTCCGAATGATAGCTTTACTCAGATCTTGCACGTGGAAATATGAATGTCTATTCCGTGACTAAGTGCAATCGGACGCATTCGTTCAAGGTCGAGTAATGAAGATATTTTTACCATACTAACAAAAATTGACATTTGTTGTTATAATGTAATATCCTATGAAAGATGTCCATAGCAGATTTTTTTCTAAGAGGCATTTCATGAACGTACACTTAGGAGAAACATTTGATAATTTTGTCGAGGAGATGCTTTCCACTGGCGAGTATCAGTCTCAAAGTGAAGTAATTCGTGCAGGACTGCGTCTGCTCAAAGAAAAAGAGGATTTGCGTAAGTTTAGACTTCTTGAACTGCGTCGGGAAATTCAGCTTGGTTTAGACAGTGGTTCATCAGAACCGCTCAATATTGAAGAAATTATTCAAGAGGGAAAAAAAGAGCGGTCTGGAAAACTCACCCCATGAGTAGACTGCGTACAAGACCGCTCTCGCGATCGCATCCGAGGTAAGCGCATTTTTGCGAAATTCTTGCAGCCCGATTTTAGATGACTCGTCGGTGATGTCAGAGCCAAGTTCAGTCTCAACAACGCCCGGAGAAATAATAGTCACGCGGATATTTTTCGCCTCTTGACGCAGCCCTTCGGAGATTGCCCAATACGCTTGGTTAAATATAGCAATCCTAAATGAATTACAAACACCTCTCCCAAGTCCTCCTTGTCTCCTTTGTTCGGATCTCAATTAGGATTGCTATAGCTTCAAAAAGTGGATAAGAACCCAGCTTATCCATCTGCGATTGAGGAGATCAAAGCTGACGAACACCTACCCGATACGACAGAACTGCGGCTGGTGAAGTACTTAAATAATCCGATAGAGCAGGATCAGAGATTTATCAAGCGACTGACAAAACCGGGATAGGACTTACGCATTGACAGAAATAGTTAAGGTCTGCGTCCGGATGAGTCCGGCAATTCCTAGACCACAATTTGACTGTAGGGGCGCGGTTTCCGCGCCCAGACGTTGGGGGACCGATCGCGAGTGGGCTATTTCATTATATAGTTATGTTTTATTGTGCCTACCTACTTACAGCAGTTTTCAATTGAAATGACCGCCCTGCGGTTCGTCTAAGGTAACAAGTCAAAAGTCAAAAAAAACAAAAAAGGATACAAGCCCCCGCCCCCTTCGGGGAAAGTCAAAAGCTAAGGTAATAAGTCAAAATTAAGAATTAATTACTTTTGACTTTTGATTTTTGACTTTTGACAGGCGTGCGAAGCGACCTGCAAGCCCCTGAATTTATTTATGGAGAAATAAAAAATGTATTTCGAGCGGAGAGTGCGCAAGAAATACTACGTCCTTATTACATGCGAATGTATTTATTTATGGGGCTTAATTTTGACTTATTACCTTAGCTTTTGAATTTCCCCGAAGGGGGCGTGACCACATTGTAAGGGCGCGGTTTCCGCGCCCCTACGGTTATATTGTGGTCTAGCCGACTAAGATTCGCTCTCATGTATTTTAACTGATTGACAAAACGTGCTTTATCTTCACTTCTCAGGGATGGTTTCTGGCAAATGGTGCGTAAGTCCTGCGGGAATGGGATTTAGTTCGTTCAACACAGCACGACGAACCATCAGAGGGTTTGACCCAATGAATATGATTCGTAAAAGGCAAGTTCAAGATTTTTAAAAAGGCGATGTGCGAGCATCATATAGAGTTGGTGTCTCAACTTTTTGGTATTGCCCAATAACAAACAGAGATTGAGAAGGACTGCCTGTCCTCAAATCGTTTTTGAGACACAACCCCACATTCTTCGTTTGGCGGATTAGTATAGAAAAATCCATAGAGTTATGGTTTGCAGTTGCGCTGTCTTCGCGCTCATCGCAACTGCAAACCATGACGCTACGAACTTGTGCAATGTTGTACCTAGACAGTTCTGTTGCAACTTTTTGATAGTTAGCCCAAGAGTTTAATTTCTGGGTCAATTTTTGCAAAAGTATAGCAGAACGTATTAAATTTAGCTCTCGCTTTCAGGGCAACTGTTCAACCTGCAACGCCAACCTCAAGCGTGACGAAGGAACTACTGCTGCCCAACGACTCTTTAGCAAACTATTCCCCGATTTGTTTCGACTGTACATGCTGTCCCGACTAAAGTTGCGACCCGTTGATCTCTCTGACAACTTTCTGTAGTGGTACACACCCTTCCTTGTTCTTGTCCCCATACTGCCCTATAGGTATTTGGATTCTCTCTTCGGAAAGAGAATGAAGCAGGCGTATTGCCAGGGCTTGCTTAGACTTTGATAACTGATCATTATCTTTTTCTTTAACTGAATTTTTTTTTAATGCTGACATATCTCATCTTACCTCTCTACCTTTCAACAAAATCAAAACAAGTACACAATACCAGCTACGGTAGATTACTCCCATTTAGATTCCAATATAGTAACAGTGTAATCCACTTTGGATTTATCGGCATCTACCTTATAGCAAACTATCAAGGTTTTATCCGAATCTTTTAGAGGGTTCAGTTCTGCAATCCATAACGGACTTTGAGCGTTCTGATTTTCAGGATCGACATCCCTCGGTTTTTTCCTTGCAATGCAGAATATATGTCTTATTTTAGAAGAACGAATATCTATGCTTTTAATACCTTCCTGGGTTTGCTCTATCTCCTCCTGAACTTTTACATGTTCGTTGATACTACTGGTGATTTCTCTGGTGAAGTCGCAAATTAGCAGCATCCTATCTCTACTTCCCTTTGATTCCTTTTTTAAGCAGTCACTTTCTTCTGATGTCATTACTATCCTCACATGAGGGAAGGTAAATAGATCTTCTTCTAATTTTTCAAGAACCTTTTCTTCTTCTAACTTGTTCAATGCTTGCTCAATCGTCTTCTTGGAATAGAAGGAGAATTTTTCATATATCTTGTCGCGCTTAAACTTATTATTTCTATTCTGTTGAAAGAAATTCTCAAGATCGCTGCCAGCCTTGTAGCTGTTTCGAGGAGAAACCAACCGTTGTTCAATGAATTTAACTATCCCGGCTAAAATAACCATGAATACTGCCAATACTACAGTTATTTGAATGCCAGAGGGGAAATAATATAAAATACCAGGAACATAATATTTAAAATTCAAATGTAGCTGATTGCTTATCCAATCGATCCATGTCTTTAACCCAGTAAATACCAGAAAATGGTAAAAGAGAAAATTAGAAATGGCAGCAGAAAAGAAACCAATTACAAGCCATATGATAATTCGAGTAAGCACCCAAAGGCTATTTTTAAATCCTCCTATTTTAGGGAAACACTCTTTCTCGAAGCAATGACCATATAACAGCCATCTACTAACTTTTTTTGCTAAGAGTTGATTGCCTCTTTTGTTAGAGCTTAAGTAAGTTGTATGGCTAATTAAATGAATCGAGGGAGATCTATAAGCTATATCAGAAGGATTAGGAGCGCGATAATCCTCCGTAGGGTGCTTGGTTGGTGGTACTGGATCTTCTAGTGGTAGTGGATCAAAAATTTTCATAACTGGTCCCGCAATAGGATCTGTAGGGTCATAAATATTTATCCACTCAAACCTATGATCGAAAACTTTTTCATCTTTATTGAGATAGACAATCGCTGGCCATAGACGAGCAAATTTTTTTAATGGAGAGCCGTAAGTCAGAAAACCGTGCAAATTTTTAAACAGTTTTTTTCGACATATTAAATCATTGTCTTCTAGCCAGTGAGGACGCTTTGGATACATAACTCCTCTTGCTTCCTCGCCTTCTGGAGCTTTTTTGCCAAGTGCTTTTTGGGCTTTTTTCCATAAATCTTTTGGCAAATAATTCGGCAGCATCTGCTCCAGTTCCATCAAACCATTAAATGCAAGAACTGTTCCCTGACTATGTGCCAAAATATACCAGCGGTTATACTTGGCTAAAGCCATTTTTACCAAGCTCTCTATCATTCGGCGTCGGATAGGAACTCTTGGAGGTTGATCAAAATCTTCCAATGTTCCTGGAGCATTACGCACCGATTGTTGAAAGATTCGTACACGACTAAGGTATTGAGAAAGCACATCTAATGGCAAGATGCGGATGTCAAATATAGATAAACCTCTACTAATGGTAGCCAGTAAGGGCAAGATCAACCAAGCTATTAAGGATACTCCAAACAGAATCAGTCGCTCTAGACATGTTATTTGTTCTTTTCCGGTTTGAGGATATCGCTTACAGTTTTGTGTCTTCTCATCATGAAGTGTATTTTTGAAATATCCCTGAATTGCCCAGAGAGAAAGCCCCCAATACCAAAACTGCAATAAGGTTCCTAAGGTAGTTGGTTCCCCTAAATCTGCCCACCAAACCTCATGAAGCTCTATCTGGGTGATAAATCCTATTTGATTTTTGACCGTAATGATCACAGGTGCACTAGTACGAGAAGACCAAATCTTTTGGTCTGCCCGAAAAGCAGCATCAGGACTTGTTGATATGGAAATCTGAACATCAAGAGAACCATGAGAATTATCATCTTTCAGGGACTGAGCAATATTTCTAGCTGTTGCAACTAAATGCTCATAGGTTCTCTGCTGTCCTATTCCATGTACAACTAACACGCCAACTCGCTCTAGTTCTTGCTGCTTTTTTGATGGAGCTCCTCTTACGTCACTCATACTTTTTTACTGCTAAAAATGTATAGAATTAGAACTTCCTTATTGACAAAATGGGCAATATGTGTATTATCTGTTAATGAGGAAAGTAACAAGGCGATCGCTACTATTTAGTTAACTGCTGTATGATTTCAGAATACGCTTGCTCAAATACCTTTAAAAAGTCTGTCGAAGTGTTATAGAAAGTAATGCCCGTTTCCTTTATTATACTGAAACTTTTCCGTCCATACTGAGTTGAGACAAAACTTGTTCGCGTACCGAGTTGCCTGCTGCGATCGCGATCGCCTCCCAATCGGTATTGGTTAAAAGGACTTTGAGGAGCGATCGCAGTACCTCTCGATTTGAGATAAACGAATAGCCATACAAATCATCTTGCTGAAGTGCAGCTTGTAGGTGAGGGATTACTTCGGGGGGCGGAGATATCAATTTTTCCTTAATGCGATCGCGAGCAGTTATGATTGCTTTCTCAACACCAACTCCTAAATCCCAACTATCTATTGTTAACCTAATTTCCCGATTCAGCGAGACGCGCAGTGTTGTCAGACGGTCAAGTAATGGTAAATTGAGCAATAATTTCGGGTAGGCATTACCCCAATCAAGTCCAGCAGCGATATTTCCACCAACCAAAGCTTCATCTGCCACAGCTTCTTTCAAGTAATTATCATCAAATAACAAATCCATTGGATTGGAAACTGTATAATTCATTTCTTCTTGCTTACCCATATTGAGCGTCACTACGAATTTTTAATTGCTCTAGTCAACCGTCGTGAGCGTTTCTCGTTCCCAGCCAGAGGCTAAGAATGCCTAATTGGAGGGCTGCTGCCCCCGCAAGCAATGAGGCAGCAGCCCTTAAGACTGCATTCCCATGCTCTGCATGGGAACGAGAAACGAACGAGAAACGAGCATTCTACAGGGGTTTCAAAGTTAAATTCACACCAATGCGCAGTGTACCGTGCCTTAAGGATAGGCAGCAGACGAATTGGGTGAAAATTAAAAAGGGTCTAATTCTTGGAGAATTGTGAACCGAATATGATTAATCGCCAACTCCCCAATTGAGAGTTCTTCTTTTGTTAGCCGTTCACCTTTACTTGTCAAAGTTTCAAAGGAGATACCTTTGCCAATTTCAATGTGATACCAGCTTAAGCCCATAAAAAACCGCGTCGGATAAGGTCCACCGTGACCCACATCATCGGGATTTGATTCCATTGGTAACCAGCCAAAACCGGGTATGTAGAACTCCAGCCAAACATGATTAAAGTCTGGTTGCAGAGGAACATGCTGATGTTCGGCATAGGGGGGACATTTGTAGCGCCCTACGGTGCGACAGGGGATGCCATTTAAACGACACAAGGCAAGCAAGACGCCCACATACTCGCCACAGGAACCAACGCCCCGTTCTAAAACTACATCTGGCGTGTCAATATGAGGTTGAATGCCATAGGACAACTCGTCATAGACGTAGTTGCGAATTTTGTACATTTTCCGCAACACATTGGTTTCAGTACCAATTGCTTCATCAGCAGCACGACGAACAATGCTAGTATCCATTGCCAAATCGTCATCATCCACTAGGTAGCGAGCTTGAAATTCTGGTAATACTTCGGGAATGTTTTCCACATTTCTCGGGATGAGGCGATATTTAATTCCTCGGACTTCCAAAACTGCTTTCCACCCAAACAGATGCCGTTCACCTGGGGTGAGGGCATCAAATTTAAACACTGCCACACGTTGCCCTTCTATAACTTCTTCTGTAAAAGGCAGACCAATCGGTTCAACGTGCTTCACCTTTTGGCGGTCAGTGTCCGACGGCAAGGCGATGCGCCATTCTACGTCTGTTAAATACACCTCTTCTAAAGGTGAAATTTCCTCAACATAGGACATTTCCATGAGATAGCCATTAGAAAGGGCGTAACGTTTATCAGGATCGTAATAATAATGCAGTGGGTGAATAAAGGTGCGATCGCGGTACGTTAGCTCATAATTCGGATCGGCGTTCGGGTTATCCCGGATATAAGGCTCCTCAGAGGCATAAGCGACGTATAAAGCTTCTTTACCCGTTTCGGCATTTTTATGTATTCCTATCCCTGTGGGAGATTCAAACGGTGTCAGCACACTGAATTGAACGTCCCCTGTTGCCCTGTCGATGCAGTAAACTGTTTGTTCAACTGCGTCGCAAACCCAAAGGGTTTCTTCACTGACAGCTAAATTTTCTACCCCAACTCCAGGAGCATAAAACTTAGTAATTTGTTTTCGCGTATCGCGGTCAAAAATCAGAATGCTCCCCTGCTTTTGGCAACTGACGTAGATTGTTGATTCCCAAACAGCAATACCGTCAGCCGTGTAAGGCAAAGTGACAAAATGCTCTAGACCTAAAGAAGTGAGATTGCACGAATAAACACAGTTACCCCGCGTTACCCACAGAGTGTCCTCCCATATTGCCAAACCCGTGACATCCGTAAACTCTTTTACTTGGTGGGTATTGAGAATTTTGGTGTTGTCATCCGGGTCAATTTGCAATAAATACCCTTTGACTGTGTCAATAGCGATCAGTGTATCTTTGATGAAAGCAATACCACCTAGGGCGGCAGCACTAAGCGGTCGAATTGTCTTTTGGGCAAACATCTGGCGATCGGGAAAACTAAAGATTGCAGAAGTCATATTAAACTTATTTACTCAACGGTTTAGCACACCTGCGAGCAATTATGAAATGTCTTGTGTGACCAAATTACGCACTTCTATTACTTAGAGTTATTATAGGAATCCTAAATCATTCATGAAAAATTTTAAGTAGTGTAGGGGAGCCCCCAACCAAAAACGTATTTTTTTGGCC
>CAXTSI010000161.1:0-3836 GCA_964246695.1 uncultured bacterium | reverse complement strand
AATCCGGGTTTTGGTGGGCAGTGCCCACCCTACATATATTTCTTAAATCAAATAGGATTCCTATATCAACAATTTTGTGTTATGAACTTCTTCTTAAGTAGTAATAATACATATTTTGTCCGAACGATAAAATTGGAGACAAAGAAAAATTCGCATACACTGTTACAAACTGGCAATAATCCTAATGTAACTTTATTTGATGATTTTCCAGCCAGCACTAAACTATCAGCACCCATGTTCCTCCAAACTCTTTTCCTCCACCAGTTTCGCAACTATAAAGAGCAGCAGATTGATTTTACTGCTCCCAAGACGATTTTGGTTGGGAATAATGCTCAAGGAAAGTCCAATTTGTTGGAAGCGGTTGAATTGCTGGCAACATTGCGATCGCACAGAATGGCACGCGATCGGGATTTAATTCAAGATGGGTCAGTTGTCGCCACACTTCGTGCCACCGTAACGCGACAAACTGGCGTTAGCGATCTAGCTTTAACCCTACGCCGTACCGGTCGCCGTACCGTTGCTCTCAATAGCGAAAATCTTCGGCGTCAGATGGACTTTCTTGGTGTCCTCAATGCAGTACAGTTTTCCAGTTTGGATTTGGATCTAGTGCGGGGCGGTCCTGACGGTCGCCGCAATTGGCTGGATACACTCTTAATCCAACTCGAACCTGTTTACGCTCATATTTTGCAGCAGTATAACCAAGTTTTGCGGCAGCGTAATGCTTTTTTGAAACACAATGTCGAGACGTTGCATGCAACCTCTCTACACTCAGAACTGGCTGTGTGGGATGCACAATTAGCTACAACCGGTACAAGGGTGATTAGACGACGCGATCGCGCTATCAAGAGATTAGCTCCCATCGCCACCGCTTGGCACACCAGCATAAGTGGTAGTACAGAAACTCTACAAGTCAACTACTTGCCGAATATTCCTTTAGAACAGAACTATCCCGAACAAGTGCAACAAAATTTTTTGGCAAAAATTCAGCAAAGATCTGTTGCTGAGTTGCACCAAGGTACTACCCTTGTCGGTCCCCACCGCGACGAAGTAGAATTAACTATTAATTATACACCCGCTCGCCAATACGGTTCTCAAGGTCAGCAGCGAACCCTAGTACTAGCCCTGAAACTTGCAGAATTGCAACTTATTGAAGAAGTTGTCGGAGAACCACCCCTGCTATTGCTTGATGATGTCTTGGCTGAACTTGACTTATCCCGTCAAAATCAATTGCTTGACGCCATTCAAGACCGCTTCCAGACCCTGATTACTACCACTCATTTAGGTTCTTTTGATTCCCAGTGGTTGAATTCCTCCCAAATTCTTTCTGTTAAAGCCGGAGAAATATTGCTGTAGTTGTTAGTGGTTAGTGGTTAGTGGTTAGTTGTTAGTGGTTAGTGGTAATTTTTGACAACTAACAACTACCAACTACCAACTACCAACTAACAACTAACAACTACCAACTACCAACTAACACTTTTAACGGTTAATATCGGAAAATCGCAGCAACAGGTGTGCTATAAGGCACTTGTTCTGGCGGAACGGCGTAAACGGTGCCACCGTTTAATAAGGTATGAGCAGCAGCAAAATCCAACAAATCTTCATCGCCAGTTTCTTCTTCTTGGTGCAAATAAACCGTTTCTGACGTTGGGTCAAACAGACCCCATTGCTGCTGACCAACTGCAACTAACAATGAATCAACTCGTTGATAATAAGCTGCTGAGATGATTTCCTTAATATTGTTGGATGCAATGTCTGACCCGCCGCCAAACAATTCGTTGAATCGTTCCACAACTTCTTGCTGCGACTTGTGGAAGTAAGCCTCGACAATGGGCCAAGCTTGATCGTGCAACTCTTGGGCACTCTCAATTTTTGTGTTACCTGTGATACCTTCTTCCATTAAGTGCTTGTAAGTGTTTGCCTCTCTGTACAGAGGTAACAGATACTCTACCCCAGCCAGTACCAAAGGTGCTTGTGCCAAACGCAGTTTCTTTTGCAATGCGCCATCGATGGCGTAAAAGAATTGTCGGATGTTTTTCTGGCGCTCATCTCTGTCAGGACTTCCCTGACCGTGAAACGCACCCGGCTGTGAAAAAGAATTGGATGTTCCCCCTTTTGATGTTGCGATCCGGAACTGACCTTCTTTGGCAGTTTCGTCATAATTGAGAACTTCATCCAGACTTTTAGGCATATTTTCAACCTCCACCTCCTTGACGCTGTAGCGTGTTCCTTCAAAGAACTTGACATCCTTTTGACTCAGCGTTAGGAGATAAAAACGTCCATTGCCATTTAAAATTTGTAATAATGGCTTGATGTGGAAGCGATCTGTTACCACAACCAACTCGTCAAAATTGAGAGGCAGGGTATAGTAGCGAAATATATCTTTAGAAATAAAGAGGGCAAGTCCTTGCTCTCCCATTTGCTCCCAGAAATCTGGTTGATCCAGTTCATGGGCGGGTGCTAGCAATGCGATCGCCTCTTTCTGTTCAAGACCCGCATCAATTAAGCGAGACTCAGCTTCTTTAATCAGATTTTTAAAGCGAATGGGGTTTTGTCGGACTTCCGGTCCGGCTATCTCCATTGGCATATAAATTGAAACTGAATTTAGTTTTGGCTGTTCTACCAGTGTTTTTATTTCCTCTCTAGAAATTAAATCCATTAAGTAACCCTCCTATCAAAGTGACTGAACATGGCAAAGCAGACCGCTGATATTTGTCCAACGGTCAGCAGTTAAACCAAAACGGTTTACTCTTGCTTTATTTCACTTCAGAAAGGGTTAAATTTCATCTTTCTTTTGGTAGGCAAGATCAGTAAATTTCCGATTTTGTATGATTGTCATTTGTCCATGATTTTTAAGCGATCGCTAATGACTAAAATCTAAAATCAACGGGGGCGGGGGCTTGTATCCTTTTTTGTTTTTTTTGACTTTTGACTTTTGACTTTTGACTTCCCGCAGGGCGGTCATCCCGCATTGGGAGTGTTTGAATTGATACCTCTTTTGAGAGCTATACGATTGCGCCTTTGCCTCACTAAACCCAAAGTCACTCGTTTCATAATCCAGTATAAGCCCGTAAGTATGCCAAAGGTGATTACAATAATCATTAAGGGCTGTTTACCGATAATTTCATCAACACCCTTGATAAGTACATCATCCGGTTGAGTAATGAAATCCCAACTGTTAAAACGCAAGAATCGTCCCCAATAAATACCAACGGCATTGAGAGCATGGGTAATCAATTCAACCCACAAAATCCATTGGCTCTTGCCTATACGATGCAAGTAGTGACCCAAATTAATTAAAGATATTACGTAAGCTTCAAATCCAGCTAGAATAACTAGTAAATATACTGGAATTAATATGAGGGTAATAATCCATACCGATGGAATTGTGCGGATATCATTTATTAAATGAATTACATCGGTTAACAAATAAGGCGCATTCGGCAGAAAAGCGTAGAACACCAAAAATCCTAACCACCAAACCAAAGATCGTCCGCGCTGAGTGCGAAATAGCCAAATACTTAAAGCCAAAGGTATGAAAGCTAGAAATAAATTCCAACTCATCCAACGTATATTGATTTGCAATACCTGCACAACTTTGGTAATCAATTCAATTGTTTCTGCTTTCATAGCTGCTCAAGCAAGAATATGTCTAAATGATTATGGTCTTCCTTTATAGTTTTAAGCTATCTTAATGCACGCGCCAACAGTAGAGAGTTAGATAACTACTGTGGGAATGGGGAATTGGGAATTGCTAATTGCTAATTGCTAATTGCTAATTGCCAATTGCCAATATTCCATTAGCCGTTAGCCGTTAGCCGTTAGCCATTACCCACTCC
>CAXTSI010000160.1:0-16178 GCA_964246695.1 uncultured bacterium | reverse complement strand
ACAACTAACAACTAACAACTAACAACTAACAACTAACAACTAACAATTAACAACTAACAATTAACAAATGAAATTAGAGCAACTTACTATTAAATCATCTACAGTACTTGCCGACGGTCTTGATAATCCGAAAGGTTTGAGCTTTGGTCCTGACGGTAACCTTTATGTTGCAGAGGCGGGAACGGGAGGAGATGGGGCTTCGATTCCATCACCCAGTGGTCAAGGTGCTTTAAGTTATGGCACAAGTGGTGCGATCGCCAAAATTGAGAATGGGACGACCAAACGTATACTTACAGGACTTCCTTCTGTAGCATTCCCAGATGGGACAGGGGCAGCGGGTCCTCATGATATTAAATTTGATGCTACTGGCAAACCTTATGTTCTGATTGGCTTAGCGGCTGAGCCAGCCTTACGGGATAGCACATTAGGTCAAACAGACCTGGGAAAAATTATCGCTCCCGACTTTGGTAAAAATACGTGGATAAGTATCGCCGATATAGCTTATTATGAACTTACTAACAACTCTCAATTAAGAAACTGTGAAGTCGTTAGTAATCCCTTGTGTTTATACATAGAGGGGGATATATTTGTATTAGTTGATGCAGGTGCTAACGATATTCTAAGTGTAAATATTGATGGCAGCGATTTGAAAATAATGGCTGCAATCCCTCAACAAATATTAAATAATCCCATTTTCCCTCATTCGGGCTCCCAAAATTTTGATCGGGGACATGTGCCACCTCCTAGTGCTTATCGTAATGCGACCCCATCCCAATTGTCAATTCAGTCAGTGCCTACAGCAGTCGTAAAAGGTCCAGATAATGCTTATTACGTAAGTGAATTTACTGGGTTTCCTTTTCCGGAAGGTGGAGCAAAAATCTACCGCGTTGGTTCTGATAATCAAATAACAGTTCATGCAGAGGGTTTTACCCAACTGATTGATTTAGATTTTGATGATGAAGGCAATTTGTATGCTTTGCAACACGCTAATCAGTCAGGTTGGAAAGGTAATCTAGATGGTTCTCTAATCAAGATAGCTCCTGACGGCACGAGCACAACTCTCCTGAGTGGTAATGGACTTCAGTCACCTGCTGCTCTTACTATTGGTCCTGATGGTGCTATCTACCTCATTAACCGAGGTGGTCTTCCAAGACAAGGACAAGTTCTCAGAATTGAGAATACAAAGTCTGAGTCTGAACCTGCTTCTGCTCGAAACGTATTTTAATGTTTGGTGCTGAAGGAGAAGACTCAGCCAACACTGCTTGTGGATTGAGTCAAGACAATTAGCTAAGTTCATGATTGTCAAAAACCTAACCGCCCAGCCCCTCCCCTACAAGGGAAGGTGCGGTCAGAATACCCTCCCCTCGTAAGGGAGGGGTTGGGGGAAAGGTTACCGCCAAAACTCCTGACGTTCAAGTAAAAAGTTTCAAGCCAATGTCAAAGCCTCTCGATTAAGAGGGGCAATGCCTACCCTGCAGTCAGCCGTGTTCTGCACGCTTATGTAGGAAAAGCTTGATTTTAACCTCCCAGTTCCTGGGAATCGCTCTCATTAAAATAAAACTTTCCGCAGATTACTCACACTCAATCTATGAAACTCAAGTCATTTGCTCTGACGATTTTCACTGTTGGCATAGCCACTATTTCTGTATCCAAAGCACAAGCTGCATCTTTTGAGACAGTTGCTACTGGTCTTAATAACCCACGGAATATAACCTTTGATAAGGACGGCAACCTTTATGTAGCACAAAGTGGTTCTGGAGGCGATGGAGCAGATGGAAGATGCATACCATCACCTAGTTCCCAATATATTCCATTATGTGCTGCCGAAAATGGCTCCGTAACCAAAATTGCTAAAGATGGTACAAAAACAGATGTACTATCGGGACTCACATCAATAGGTTTAAGGCCTAGTGGAGAACAAGGTGCTGGTCCTGCAGACTTCAAATTTGATTCCCAAGGCAACGCTTATCTTTTAACTGGCTTAGCTGGCGATCCGACCCTGCGTGACACTGTTTTAAAAGGACCTCAACTTGGACAACTCTACAAAGTAGACTTAGGCACTGGTTCGTTGACATCTCTTGCCGATTTTGGACAGTATGAAACTAAGTATAATCCTGACCGCACTGATGTAATTTCCAACCCCTATGCCTTTGTCATTAAGGGTAATAATGCCTACGTCGTTGATGGTGGTGCAAACGATATATTTAAAGTTGCACTTGATGGCAGCGGTATTCAGGACGTCAAAGCGTTCCCTCAGCTTAAAATACCAGTAAATCAACTCGTATACCCACAACTTCCTGAAGGGACAGTAGACCCAACAGGAGGCGCAGCACCACCTCCAGGTTATGTAATTGCTCCCAATGGTCTTCCGGCATCACAGCAATCAGTACCCACAGGTATCGCTATTGCTCCCGACGGAACTTTTACAGTCAGTGAATACTCTTACTTCCCTTATCCAGAAGGAAAAGCACGTATCTGGAGTCTTGACGATAACTTGACAACAACAGGGGTAAGTGACACTGGTGCCCTGGAGACTGGCAAACAGATAGCTGATGGCTTTACCCAGTTAACTGGCGTGGCATACGACGCTGACGGCAATTTGTATGCATTGCAACACGTAGATCAGTCAGAATGGAAGGCAATTCAACAGGGTGGTCTTCTCACTGGCGATCCAAGTGGTTCTTTGATCAAAATCGCCAAGGATGGTACTCGTACAACCATTCTCCAGGGTGAAGGACTAGAGGCAGCTTCTGGTATAACTGTTGGTCCTGATGGTTATTTATATATCTCGAACAACGCCAGATTCGCAGAAGGCAAAGGAAGCGTCATCAGAGTTAATCCTAACGCTCCGGCGTCGAAAGTTCCTGAACCCGGTGCTGGTCTAGGCTTGTTAGCGGTTGGTGCTTTAGGCGCTACTGCTGCCGTGCGCAAGCGCATCAAACAAGAAAAGTTGGGCGAAGACTTGCTGGCTAAAGTAGAGATTCACTAATAACGTTGGCTAATAGCTAATAGCTAATGGCTAATAGCTAATGGCTAATAGCAAGCAATTCCCCAATCAACAATTAGCAATTAGCAATTAGCAATTAGCAATTACCTACTGTCAATGTGAACTCCTGCGTACGAGGCAGTAGTTCACGGTCTAAAGTTTTCAGGCTGAGCCTGGGAAGAAAAACCACCTAGTGACAACCATAACTCACATTATAGGTATCTGCAACATGGGAATCGTCAAAAATTTATCAATTGCCTTAGTCGGTACTAGCTTCATGGTTTTGGCAGCATCTGCCCAAGCCAAGGCGCAAGTAAGCTTAAGCTACGACAGCCAGATCGGTAGCCCTGGCTTTGGACCTGGACAGTTGTTTGTTCCCCAAGGCATAGCGGTAGACCCCAACAATGGCAATGTCCTCGTAGCTAACGGTCGCGGTGTTAACCCGGATGGTACTGCTAACTTCAACCTCGGTGACAAAATTGAAAAATTTAGTCCTAGCGGTCAGTATCTTGGAGCAATTGGCTCCGGCGGCACAGGACCCGGACAGTTTGACGAGCCAACAACTATAGACTTTAATCCAGTAACAGGTGATCTGTATGCAGGTGATGTTTACAACAACCGCATCAATCAATTCGATTCTCAGGGTAACTTTATTAGATCCTTTGCAAATGGACAATTTACCGGTCTCATACCAGGTAGGTTTTTCTTTGGACCATCTGGTGTGACATTTGACAAAGCTGGCAACGTGTACGTTGGTGATTTTAACGGCGAAAGGATTCTTAAATTCACAGCAGATGGACAGCCACTTGGTGTCATTGGTGGCACAGTTGGCACTGGACTTGGAGAAACCCAGGGTGTAGCAGGGGTAAGAATTTCCCCAGTTAGTGGAAATATTTATCTAGCTGACCAGTATAACAACCGCGTTCAGGTACTCGATCCAAATGGTAAACCTCTGTACACATTTGGTTCAGCAGGCAGCGGACCTGGACAGCTTCTTCAGCCAATTGGCATCGAAGTGGACGACCAAGAGAATGTCTATGTAGCAGATTCTATCAACAGCCGCGTTCAGGTATTCGATAAGAACGGTAAGTTCCTGACTGCATACGGTCAACCAGCCCTCGATGCATCAGGTAATATTGTACCGCCTCCAGGATTAACTGATCCTCCTTTTGGCAACCCCCTCGACCTCACACCAGGCAGATTTAACTGGACTGGTGGCACAGGCCTCAAAGATGGCAAGCTGTATGTCGGTGACTTTTTCCAAGGTCGCGTCCAAGTGTTAGACATTAAGAACGACAAAACCGCAGTACCTGAACCTGCTGCACTATTAGGTCTGGCATTGGTGGGAGCTGCTGCTGCTGCTTCTAAATGGCGGAAAAATCAAAAGCAAAATTTCATTAAGAGTCTAGAAAGCAGACTGGAAAAAACTCCAGATTTAGAAGAACAACTGGAAAAAGCTCCAGTTTAGCAAGTAGGGTGGGCATCTAAGCCCTAACGACTGGAAGTCGCGGCTACACAAACAAAGTCCGCCTTCGCGGACTAAGAGAAAATCAAGGTTTAGTTTGTGTAGCAGCGGTTTCAACCGCCCATTTTTTCGGAAATTGACTAAATCCTCAAATGGTGGGCAGTGCCCACCCTACTAACTCGTTACCAGCCAGAGGCTGGTAATGCATTCCGGGAGGGCTGCTGCCTCCCTCTGTAGACAGAAAGTAGAAAGATTTACGTGAGGCAGCAGCCCTCACAGTAGGCATTCCCAGGCTCTGCCTGGGAGCGAGGGATAAAAATATGATGTATTCTGCAACTTTAGAAACAACAAATTTTAATATTACTGACTTACTGTATCGTTGGCTAACAAGGCATGTTCCCGAAAAAGGTCTGACTTGGCTAGAAGAGAAGAGGGAGCAGATCAACAGCAGTGGTAACACACGAGTGTTCTTTACTAGTTTTAGTAGTGTACCACGTTATACAGGCAAAAATGATTTAGCTCTCACACCAGAAGACTTAAAAGCAGCCGATTCAGTCCGAACAGGTTGGTTTCCCGGCAATTGGACTGTAGATCAAGCCGCTCGTACTCTCCTGGTACTGTCTCTACCTCAGGAGAATACTGAGAAATATCTGCTAACGCTAACGCAACTTTTCACGGCTGCCGATGTAGGAGAATTAGTAGCGCTTTATCAAGCCTTACCGCTTCTGCCTTACCCAGAACAACTTCTCCGCCGTGCTGCTGAAGGAATTCGCAGTAATATGACAGCAGTCTTCAACGCTGTTGCCTTACAAAATCCTTATCCTGCAGAGTATTTGGACAATCTGGCATGGAACCAAATGGTTCTAAAAGCTTTGTTTGTCGGCAGTCCGCTGCATTTAATCCAAGGGCTTGACCGACGGACAAATGCCGAACTAGCCAAAATGGCAAGCAATTACGCTCATGAACGTTGGGCAGCTCACCGCTCAGTATCTCCTGAACTTTGGCGACTGGTAGGGAAATTTGCCGACACAGCAATCTTAGCAGATTTAGAGCGAGTACTAGCAGAACCTCACCCCACCTCCGACACCCCTCTGCTGCTAGGGAAGATGTCACTCCAACAAGCCGCCGCTGCGATCGCCTGTGCCGAATCTCCTTTACCCCAAGCCCAAACACTCCTCGCCCGTTATCCAGACTTACAAGCCCAAATCCACACAGGGCATCTAAATTGGAACAGCTTAATACAGGGAGTGGGGAGTGGGGAGTAGGGAGTAGGGGGAGTAGGGGGAGATGAGGGAGTAGGGGGAGATAATTAGCAATTAGCAATTAGCAATAAGCAATTAGCAATTAGCAATTAGCAATCAACAATCAACAATTAACAACCAACTATATGATGTTTATCGATCCCCACATTCACATGAGCGCCCGCACAACATACGATTACCTGATTATGAGGGAGTCGGGAATTGTGGCGGTGATTGAGCCTGCTTTTTGGATGGGACAACCCCGTACCAGTATCGGCTCATTCCAAGATTACTTTAGCAGCTTAGTGGGATGGGAGCGATTCCGGGCTGCACAATTTGGTATAAAACATTACTGCACAATTGGGTTGAATTCTAAAGAAGCCAATAATGAACCATTGGCAGAAGAAGTCATGGAACTTTTGCCTTTGTTTGCTTGCAAAGAGGGTGTAGTGGCGATCGGTGAAATTGGCTACGATGACATGACCCCAACGGAAGATAAATACTTCCGCCTGCAGGTAGAATTAGCAAAAGAACTAGAAATGCTAGTTTTGATTCACACACCCCATCGCAACAAAAAGGCAGGCACCAGTCGCAGCATGGATGTTTGTCTTGAACATGGGTTAACACCATCGCAAGTCATTGTGGATCACAACAATGAAGAAACGGTGCAGGAAGTTTTGGATCGGGGTTTTTGGGCAGCGTTCACAATTTACCCGCACACCAAAATGGGGAATGCCAGGATGGTAGAGATTGTGCGCCAGTACGGGTGCGATCGCATCATCGTAGACAGTAGTGCTGATTGGGGGATGAGCGATCCCTTAGCTGTTCCCAAGACTGCCCAACTCATGCTAGATCGTGGCATCCCAGCAGATCATGTCAGAGCAGTCTGTTATGAGAATGCACTTTCAGCTTACAGCCAAACTGGTCAAATGCAATCCGCTGATTGGCTCAACCCGTCACCCATCGACCAGCGACAGTTGTTCAACGGTAACTCCGTACTGCGCGGACAAGAACCAGTTGTAGAATCCACCCAAGAATACGCACTAATTGAATAGTCAATTGCTAATTGCTAATTGCTAATTGCCATTAGCCATTAGCCATTAGCCATTAGCCATTAGCCATTAGCCATTTTTTATATGAACACTACAATTTCAATTTCCCAAAGTTACCAACGCCTGTGGGCATATCTACAGTTAATGCGACCTGCAAACATTGTCACTGCCTGGGCAGATATCCTAGCAGGCTTCGCAGCATCAGGGAGTGTTGTCTTCATCAATAGCGGATCGGCGCTTGTTCATTTGATACCACTGGCATGGTTGCTTCTATCTACTACGGGTTTATACGGTGGTGGTATTGTATTCAATAATGTATTTGATGCTGAAATAGACTCTAAAGAGCGACCGGAACGACCGATTCCCAGTGGTCGGGCATCTAGTCGAGAAGCAACTATTTTGGGGATTTTACTTCTCAGTACTGGAGTACTAGCAGCTGCTCAAGTTTCTTGGTTGAGTGCCACTCTAGCTTGTGGCATTGCGGCTGCTTGCATTCTTTATGATGCTTATGGGAAGCATCACCCGGTTTTTGGTCCGCTAAATATGGGGATTTGTCGCGGCGGTAACTTATTACTAGGGGTGAGTATGGTGTCACCAATGGTAGCAGAGTGTTGGTTTTTAGCTTTGATTCCCATTGTTTACATAGCTGCCATTACTACCTTAAGCCGAGGTGAAGTACATGGAGGGAATGGTAGCACTTCCGTGATAGCGCTGCTGCTAATTGGCACGGTTATCGCCGGACTTTTGGGGCTGGGGTTGTTAAATAATTATCATCTGCAATTCGTATTGCCATTCGTTATTTTATTGACTATGCGGGTGTTGCGACCTTTTATTACGGCTGTACGCAAACCTAGTGCAGAGAACATCCGAATGGCAGTGCGTTCAGGAATATTGTCACTTATTGTCTTAGACGCCACAGTTGCATCTGGTTTTGCTAGTCTGCCATACGGATTGCTGGTGTTGAGCCTGTTACCAATTTCAATGGCACTGTCAAAAATGTTTAGTGTTACTTGATTGTAAAGTGTAACGATACTTATCAGGGTTATAATTAAGACAAAAAACATGACGAGCAAGTGTATTTTAAGCATACCCCTGTCAGTGGCAATACCAAAAACTAAATATACTGTCTAAACAAAACAAAGTTTAAATTTTAAGGCTGACTCCACCAAATTAGCAAGCATAGATAATGCGCATTCTGATTTATTCCTACAACTATTATCCGGAGCCAATTGGAATTGCTCCTTTAATGACTGAACTGGCAGAAGGACTGGTGGAGAACGGTCATGAAGTGCGGGTAATTACTGGAATGCCTAACTACCCGCAGCGCCAGATTTATGAAGAGTATCAGGGTAAGTGCTTCGTCACAGAACAAAAAAATGGCGTTACCATTCAGCGGAGCTACCTACGAATCAAGTCTAAACCCAATCTGGTAGATAGGCTGTTATTAGAGCTGAGCTTTGTAGCTACAAGCTTGCCACAAGCCCTCAACGGTTGGCAACCCGATGTCATTCTGCTCACAGTCCCGCCTTTACTAGTGTCTCTACCAGCAGCCCTACTAGGTTGGTTATACAACTGCCCAGTAGTGCTGAATCTCCAAGATATTTTACCAGAAGCCGCAGTCCGCGTTGGGTTAATCAAAAACAAATTTATCATCCGTGCTTTTGAAGCCTTAGAGAAATTTGCTTACGGTCGTGCACATACCATCAGTGTTATTGCTGAAGGATTTGTGGATAATTTAGTCAGTAAGGGTGTGCCTGCTAACAAGATAGTTTGTATTCCCAATTGGGTGAATGTCAATTTTATCTGCCCCTTGCCGTCTGAGAACAACGGCTGGAAATCATCCTATCAACTTGACGGTAAATTTGTGGTGATGTACTCAGGCAACATTGCTCTAACGCAAGGTTTAGAGACAGTAGTAGCAGCTGCTGCGTTATTGCGGCATCTACCAGAAATTGTCTTTGTGATTGCAGGTGAATCAACAGCCCTGAAAAGTTTAGAGCAAGATTGTCTTCGTTATGAAGCTACTAACGTTTTACTTTTGCCGTTACAGCCGCGAGAAAAACTCCCCTCAATGCTAGCAGCGGCAGATGTAGGCTTGATTTTGCAAAAGCGCAATGTGATTTCCTTCAACATGCCTTCAAAGATCCCATTGTTACTAGCTTCTGGTCGCCCAATAGTGGCTTCAGTTCCCGCTACTGGTACTGCCGCAAAAGCTGTAAATAAAAGTGGTGGCGGCATAGTTGTTGATCCTGAGTCACCACAGGCTTTGGCGGCGGCGGTGCTGGATTTATATAAGAATCCGGCTTTGGCGACTGGACTAGGGAAAAAGGGCAGACAGCATGCTGAAGAGCGCTATTCTTTCGAGCAAGCGATCGCGAATTATGAAGCACTATTTTCTCAAGTACTTGCGACTAAATCAACTGTAGATGTCTTACCCAAACTGAATTCTCACAAATCAGTTGTCGATATCTAAAAACTAGGAACAGGCAAACAAAAATTTGCAGTTATGCTTTGCTTGTAGTTGCGCTGTCTTCGCGCTTAGCGCTTACTACGAACTCATCAAAGTTAGAGTTGCAAACTATTAGAAACTGATAAGCCAATACGGTTCAGTAGTTGTTTACCTACCGACAACTTTTGTAGAGACGCGAAATTTCGCGTCTCTACAGAGCCTAAAATTCCTACCGATCAGCCCTAGCCGAACCGTATTGACTGACTAAACAGCTAAAGACCGTAATTGTAGCACTGCCCATCTACCTCTGCAATCAGCCTAACTGTAGGGTGGGCACTGCCCACCAGCCTTTGCAATTGGTAGGCAGTGCCCACCCTACATGTTGATTCGCGCCTCAGGATCGGGAACAAAATACCTACAAATTAAGTAATTTTCTACTCTGCTATGGAGTAATAACTCATCACTCCTAACTCATCACTCCTAACTCATTATGATCCAAGACTTACTCAAAGAAATTGACCAAACCCTAATCGAGCTATTACGCGATCGCCTATCTTTATTAAAAGCTTCAGATCCCCCTGCCCTTGAAGCACAAATTGCTGATGTAGCACAAGAGCTTGCCGCTGCTGGTATTCCTGAATCAATTTGGGTAAGTCTAGTTAACAGTTGCGATGCTGCACTAACCACCGTGACCACCACATCACCTGTAAATAATGTAACACAGAGAAAAATTACCATCATTGGTGGATCTGGCAGGATGGGAAAATTTTTCAGTGAGCAGCTAAGAGCAGCAGGACATGAGGTTAGTGTTCTTGAAGCCGCAGATTGGGAGTATGCAGATAAACTGTTAAGTCACGCCGAGTTAGTTATAGTCAGTGTTCCCATCGAACGAACAGTTTCTGTAATCAAGCGTGCAGCCAAATATATGACCCCAACTGCAGCTTTATGCGACATCACAAGTCTGAAGAGTGAGCCAGTTAAAGCAATGCTCCTCAACCATTGTGGTCCTGTCATGGGATTACACCCCATGTTTGGACCAAATGTCAAGTCGTTGGCAGAACAAAAAGTAGTAGTATGTCCAGGTCGAAACGATGAAGAATTTCAATGGCTATTAGACTTCATCAAAAGTCAGGGTGGAGAGCTGATTTTATCCTCACCTGAAGAACATGACGAATTAATGGTGATTATTCAAGCGACGCGGCACTTCTCTCGATTTAGCCTTGGTGTTTTCTTAGCCTCTGAAAAAATCGACATAGAGCGTAGCTTGTCAATGTCAAGTCCTAGCTATAGTCTAGAAATAGACATTGTTAAACGTTTGTTTGCCCAAAGTCCACACTTATGTGTAGACATCATGCTAGCTACACAAGAGCGATGTCAGGCGATCGCTCGGTTAGCTCATACCGAAAGCCGCTTGGCTTCTTTGGTAGCACAGAAAAACCGAGCAGCATTAATCCAAGAATTTGAAACGACTCAAAGCTTTTTTGAGGAGGAAGTCACAAACTTGTTAGAAGATATTAATTATTTGGAGTTGAGGATTGTTAGTTGTTAGTTGTTAGGTGTTAGTTGTTAGTTGTTAGTTGTTGATTGTTAGTTGTTGGTTGTTAAAAATTACTACTAACCACTAACCACTAACTACTAACCACTAACTACTAACTACTAACCACTAACCACTATCCAGATGAGTTACGAAAACTATGCTGATCGACATATTTCACGACACAGTATGCCCGTGGTGTCGAATCGGTAAAAAGCATCTTTTTGATGCGATCGGGCAACGACAAGACGAAAAAATTGAAATCCGTTGGCATCCATTTCTTCTAGACAATACCATTCCGGAGGCTGGATACGAATTTCGCAGTTTTATGGTAGCAAGGAAAGGTATAAACTCCATACAACTCCAGCAAATGTTTGACTACACGCAAAGTGTTGGTGAAGCAGCCGATACAGTTAAACTTTGAGAAGATCAGTTTGGCTGTCAACAGTACTCTTTCTCACCAACTGATTACGCTGGCACCAGAAAACATCAAAAGCAATGTCGTAGAAGCAATTTATCAAGCTTATTTTGAATTCGGTTTGAACATCGGAGACATTGACGTTCTTGTTAACATAGGCACAGCAAATGGCATGGATTCTAAAAAACTACGATACCAAGTGAGTACTCATGCTGCACTTGATGCGATTCTAGCTGAATCAGCACTTGCTCACAGCCAAGGCATCACAAGTGTACCATTCTTCGTCATTAACAACAAAGTCAGGGTTGAAGGTTCGCACTCTGTAGAGGTGTTCCTTCAGGCTCTAAATCGCGCTGGATTTTTAGAAACATCGGGGAAAATATGGTAGTAGATATTAAGCCAAACACTACATTCAACCTGCAACCGATTCACCAAAGTGTCTCCGTTAGCTTTGATTATAAAGTATACTTTACTACTGACTTATTTAAGTTAAAAAATCCCCTGCTGGCGCAAGTGATTGCAGCAGACCGTGAGAAGGGACCGAAAAAAGTAGTAGCAGTGGTGGATGCAGGATTGTTGAAGTCACGAGGTGAGTTGCTTGGGCAATTAGCGGCATATAGCAAGCACCATGCAGAGACACTAACGCTGTCAGCACCCATGATAGTTCCGGGTGGAGAAGCAGCCAAGAACGATCCGAACTTGTGTGAGCAAATTCATCAGATCATTGATCGAGTCGGACTTTGTCGCCACTCCTACCTATTGGCTATAGGCGGTGGTGCTGTATTAGACTTAGCAGGATATGCAGCAGCAACAGCGCACCGAGGAATTCGTATCATCCGTATTCCTACTACAGTGTTGGCACAAAATGATTCGGGAGTGGGGGTGAAAAATGGCATCAATGCCTTTGGTAAAAAGAACTTTCTCGGCACCTTTGCTCCGCCTTATGCAGTTTTGAATGACAATACATTCTTGAATACCTTGGACGATCGCGATTGGCTAAGTGGAATTGCCGAGGCGGTTAAGGTAGCATTGATTAAGGATGCAAACTTCTTTGAGTTCATCTACTCCCACGCCCCAGAACTTGTCCGCCGAGACATGAACACCATGCAAGAGGTGATTTATCGTTGTGCTCAGTTACACATGGATCACATTGCCAACAGCGGCGATCCCTTTGAGATGGGTTCATCCCGTCCCCTAGATTTCGGTCATTGGGCGGCACATAAACTTGAGCATTTGACAAACTTCCGCCTGCGTCACGGCGAAGCAGTGGCTATTGGCATTGCTTTGGATAGTACTTATTCCTACCTGTTAGGACTGCTTTCTCGGTTAGAATGGCGGCAGATCATCAAGACATTGTCTGCTCTAGGCTTTACATTGTATGTACCGGAAATGGCTGAACAAATATTGCGACTAGAACATCCGCGTTGTTTGTTCCGAGGATTGACTGAGTTCCGAGAACACTTGGGTGGAGAATTAACCCTGACACTTTTACAACGCCTTGGAAAAGGGATTGAGGTTCACGAAGCGAATCTGTCTTTGTACAGGGAAGCAATTTCGCTGTTAGCTAATTGTTAATTGTTAATTGTTAATTGTTAATTGCAATTAGCCATTAGCAATTAGCCATTAGCAATTAGCCATTAGCAATTAACCATTAACCATTAGCATATAGCTAAAAGATGAAAATAGAGACACTCAACAGCTTTCACTTGACCTATTGCACGAATATTCACCCAGGTGAAGAGTGGAGCCGCGTATTTGCTAACTTAAAGCAGTACATTCCAGATCTCAAAGCACACTTAGCCCCAGACAAACCCTTTGGCATTGGGTTGCGCTTAGCAGATGTAGCAACGAGGGAACTGGTGCAATCCAATGCCTTAGCTGATTTTCGGTCATGGTTGACAGAACAAGACTTATATGTATTTACCTTAAATGGCTTTCCTTACGGTGGATTTCATTGTCAGGTAGTGAAAGACCAAGTTTATGCACCGGATTGGTCTAAGCAAGAACGGTTGGACTACACGTTACGACTGGTAAATATCCTGGCAAAACTGTTACCAGCCGACGTAATGGAGGGTAGCATTTCCACACTACCGTTATCGTACAAACCTTGGTTCAAGGGAAATCAAATTTTACAAGAAACCGTTACCAAAAGTGCCAGTCTGCACATAGCACAGGTAGTGGCAGAAATGGTACGCATCAGAATCGACACCGAAAAGGTGCTGCACCTAGATTTAGAACCAGAACCAGATGGATTAATTGAAAATACTGCCGAAGTCATTGAATATTTCCAGACGTATTTAATACCTATAGGTGGAGCTTATTTAGCAGAACATCTGGGAATTTCACTCTTAGCCGCCGAGGCTCTTTTACGAGAGCATGTGCGTATTTGTTACGATACCTGCCACTTTGCTGTAGGGTATGAAGATCCTCGGCAAGTTTTCCAGCAATTTCAAGCTGCAGGAATTCAGATTGGCAAGATTCAGATCAGTGCTGCCCTGCAGGTGAAAATCCCTTCCGATACCGAAGAACGCCGCCAGGTAAAAGAGCGGTTGCAACATTTTGCCGAGTCTACGTATTTACACCAGGTAGTTGCTCGTGACGACCGTGGGCAGCTGCATCATTATCCAGACCTAGAAACCGCTTTACCATACCTAGAACATACTACAGCTTGTGAGTGGCGGATTCACTTTCATGTCCCGATTTTCATCCACGATTACCAGCTACTGCAGTCTACTCAAGATGACATTGTTACTGTCCTAGAACTGCTGCATAGCAACAATGTCTCCAACCATTTAGAAATTGAGACTTACACTTGGGAAGTATTGCCTCAACAGATAAAGCTGGATTTACTGGCATCAATCCAGCGGGAGTATGAGTGGGTTTTAAATAATTCAGTATTAAAAACTCAAGACTCAAAAAATTCTTTGACTTTGAACTTACTCAAAAATTAAAATTTATTTATTAAACCACAGAGAACACAGAGAAAAAAGGGCGTTGCTGATTCCATGTATGAAAATGATTTTAGGTAATATAGCAGTCCTAAATGATTCGCGAACACGGAGAAACCCGGTTTCTTGAAGAAACCGGGTTTCTGAGGGCTGGCAAATTTGTAACTCAAATAGGATTGCTATATCAAAATCATTGTAGAGACGTAGCAGTGCTACGTCTCTACATCCAGATTCATACCTCAATTCAGCAACGCCGAAAAAAGAGTTGGCATTCTTACTCTGTGAACTATGAATGCCTCTGCGGTTAGTTCAAGCAATTAAAAAATTATGCAAAAAACCGTTGTTCTCAATGTAGTGGGATTGTCATCTAGCCTATTGGGGGAGCATACGCCGTTACTGAGTCGTTGGGCGGAAGCTGGACTCGCGATCCCGATTTCCCCTGTGTTACCTGCTGTTACCTGTAGTGTACAAGCAACCTATCTTACAGGGAAGTTGCCCTCTGAGCATGGCATTGTCGCCAATGGCTGGTATTTCCGTGATGAGTGTGAAATTAAGTTTTGGCGACAGTCTAACAAACTCGTTCAGGCACCGAAATTGTGGGAAATGGCGCGATCGCTCTTTCCATCGTTTACCTGCGCTAACTTGTTCTGGTGGTACAACATGTACTCTAATGTCGATTATGCAATCACTCCTCGACCAATGTATCCAGCCGATGGGAGAAAAATTCCTGATATTTATACGCAGCCACAGGAATGGCGATCGCAACTCCAAGCTGAACTAGGTCCGTTTCCGCTGTTCAATTTCTGGGGTCCCAACACATCCATTCGTTGCTCACAATGGATCGCTGACTCAGCCAAGTGGGTTGAAGAACGATGCAACCCAACACTCACACTCATCTATCTGCCTCATCTAGACTATTGCTTACAAAAATTTGGTCCTCACCCTCACTTGGTGGCTTCGGATTTACTTGAAATTGATGCTCTTTGCGGCGATTTGATTGAATACTATGAAAATCGAGGCGCTCAAGTCATCGTTTTATCGGAATATGGGATTACAGCCGTATCCCAACCCGTCCACCTAAATCGGATGCTGCGGCAAAAAGGTTTACTCACCGTGCGCGAAGAACTAGGGCGAGAACTACTCGATCCTGGGGCAAGTAAGGCATTTGCTGTTGCCGATCATCAGGTTGCTCATGTTTATGTCAACGATCCGTTCTATATCCCCAAAGTGCGATCGCTGCTGGAAGCCACCGACGGTGTTGCCTATGTCTTAGACAACAAAGAAAAACAAACCCACCATTTGAATCACCCCAGATCGGGAGAGTTGGTGGCAGTATCTCAGCCAGATAGTTGGTTTACTTACTACTACTGGCTTGATGACAATCATGCGCCCGATTTTGCCAGAACAGTTGATATTCATCGCAAGCCTGGTTACGACCCTGTAGAACTGTTCCTCGATCCCCAAATCAAACTTCCCAAGCTCAAAATCGGTCTAAAGCTGCTAAAAAAACAGCTTGGTTTTCGCTACTTAATGGATGTCATTCCCTTAGATGCTTCCTTGGTACGCGGTTCTCACGGTTGTGTGAATGCGGATGCTGCAGACGGACCGTTATTGATGACCCGACAAACTCACTTACTTGAGTCTCAATCGTTGCAAGCGATCGATGTTTGTCAGTTAATCCTCAAGCATCTTAATGGGTAACGCATTTACTGAACTACCCACGCCCTTACGGGTCGTCCGTGGGCTAGGAATGATCAAGCCCGATCTGAACGGTATTCATCTACAAACTACAGAGCGGCTTAAGTATAAAGGTTATTTTAATTACACGTTATATCCCAAAACCCGCTTAATAGCTGGTCTGTATAGGAATCCTATTTGAGTAATGAAATTAGGACTTACGCACTTTACACATTGACCATCATGTGCAAAAAAGGCTTATTAACCTAAAACTCTTGCCGGGGCTCGTTCTTGGGCTGCTGCCACAGAATGAGATCAAGTGGGCTGCTGCCTCCCGTCATCCAGGGAGGCCGCAGCCCCCAACAAGAGCATTAAAAGACAAAGCCTAGTTAAGAGAGGCAATTCATT
>CAXTSI010000159.1:0-16243 GCA_964246695.1 uncultured bacterium | reverse complement strand
CGATGATTGAACTGGTTGCGGCAGCGCTTCGACACTGGCTCGCCTTCGGCTCGCCAAGACGACAAGCTTCGCCGTCTTGGCGGGAAAACCCGCGTACTGCCCCGAACAGGCGATAGACTAATGTTGTAAAACCCGCGTATTGCCGGGAAGAGCTACACTGGCTCGCGAGGCTCGCCCAACGACGGGCTTCGCCGTCTTGGCGGTAAAACCCGCGTACAATTCAACAGGTGAGAAATTAATGTAGTTCTAACTAGATGACTGTATCTAACTGGTTGTGGCGATCGCGAAGCGCTGCCGCCTACGGCTCCACTAACTAACTGCCCCTGCCCCACGACGAGCTACCACCAATTTTGGGTTGGGCAGAGGTTATGCCTTAATGCGTTTCATTTGGCATAACCTCTAAACTGCGCTTCTCAAACCGCTCCACCCTGCTGCTTTACAACATCACTGGCTCGCCACTTTTAGTGTACGGCGTCCGCAAACATTTACTGGCTCGCGAGGCTCGCCCAACGACGGGCTTCGCCGTACTGGCGGTAAAACCCGCGTACAATCGAACAGGTGGTAAAAATACTGACGTAAAACCCGCGTACAACCAAACAGGTGGTAAAATACTGGCGTAAAACCCGCGTACTGCCCGAAGAGATGACCTATCAACAACTCCGTAAAAGCCTGCTATCTGAGATTGTGATCGCACGACGCGAATACTTCCGCCTCAAATCCGAGATTGAGGCACTGAACCCTGTCATACCACAAGGATGCTACATCAGCAGATACACCAGCAACTACCGTTGGCAATACAATTTTTTGGGGCATAAAGATGCTGTACTGCCCTCCGCCAAGGACAAGTACAAGCTTACGCGAAAACTTCACTTGGGCTATTACCATAACCCGAACTATCGTGCGGCTGTACTTGAATTAGAGAAAGCGCGGATTTTCGGCATCAAGCTCGATACCTTAAACTGCATCTCCAATCATCTATTCGAGCTTAAATTTTTATGGAAATACCTTTATAAGAACCGTGATCGCATTATTGATTTCAAAAGTGATGAAGGTAAACTGCTGACAGACTTTGTGGCATCTACAGGAGAAAGTTCCGTCTTTGGGTTCATAGTCAATCAACATAAATCTCATTCGTGAACCACCTCCTGTCGTCACCCCCCCCCTGCCTAAGTACGATCGCCTACCCGACCAATTCATCACTGGCTCGCGAGGCTCGCGCTCATGACGGGCTGCCGCCGTCCCGCGTCAGGTTACAGTTACTACAAAATGCTACATCTAAACCCATAGGAGCGCGATCGCCATCCAGTCCTTCCTTATTATTTTTGTTTTTATTTACTACATGGCAGCACAATGTACTACACCACGTCATCTTTTTTTTGTACGACAAAGGCTACGCGGACTACAACAATCAGCGATATTCCAAGCATAAATACTCAATACTACGTACACGTATATTACGCATAAGTTTGGTAGTCACACTCTCTATAAATAACGACGGGCTTCGCCGTCTTCTTGCGACGAGAATTTAATGTGGTGGGGCATAGCGTAGCAGTGGGTGGCAAATAAACACATAAACACGTCTTTTGGGTGGCAAATAGTCATCCTAAAAACGTAGCTGAGACTGACTACTTGGGTGACAAATATGAACACATCTCCGTATTTGAAAAGGTTGCACCCCCCCCCTAAAATTTTTACTAAGCATTTATACTTAAAGAAAATCCTTATTTCGCAAGGGTTACAGCAGGTTGCACCCCCCGCCCTTAAGAGAGTTCCCCTACATGAGCGGCACTGGTGTCATAAATCACTCAATATAATTAATTTATACCTTATTCTGTCTACGTAATTGGGGTCGGATTTCACTTGTAGTGACTTTGGGTAGATGAGCGCGAACTATCTCTAGACGATTAAATAGAAACCGATACCTAAAAAGTATATACAGCAATATTTTCAGTTAATCTTGCCCTCATAACACGCTCGCTAGATTTACCCCTCTATGGGCGACTTGCGCTCACGACCAACGATTAATAAAAAGCAGGTTTTAGGGACATAATTGTTTCAGTTTTTCATCAAAATTAGTAGTTTCAGAGGCTTGACTTTTTGCTGACTGTAACTTTTACTGTTAGTAAAACTTTGTAAAAACCGTCACTTAAATAGCCTCACAAGTATATATAGAAGCGGTTTTACGTTACTCACTAGGTAGGGATTTCTGTACTCTCTTGAGGAATGAAAGCTTGAAAAAATAGGGATATAATTGTTTCTATTATTTTTATAAATGTATTCTGTAATACTTTACTAGGTATACATTCTGAATGTATGTTATTAACTAATCAACAAAACAAGGAGTAAAAAGTGTCAAATACAAATGATTTAGTCACTATTGATGAGAATGGAAGAATAGTAGTTAATGATTTAACTTTAGATCTAATGACAGAACTAACCTTAGAAGAGATGGAAGCAGTGAATGGTGGACTTGCAGAAAGTGAGATGAACTGGAATGTGTGTCATATTAATTTCTTTAAATGTAAGAAAAATGACCAAGATTTGAATCAAGATGTTATCATCTAAGCTAATAAATAGCTTAGATGATGTCTAAACAGCAAAATATTTTTATGCTAATTAAAATATTTTGCTGTTTAGATTAAGCATTTATCAGCGTTCTATCTTAATTATTTAATTGCCAAAGGATGATTTCAATGATTATTCAAAGCACGAAAGCCACTTCTGACAACATTTGCCGTACACAGCTAATAACAAATAAATTTTTTCAACTCATTCTTCTACCAACAGAACTGTGTAATTTTCGCTGTACATACTGTTACGAGGATTTTTCTGTTGGACGCATGAAGAGAGAGACAATTACTGGAATTAAAGCATTACTTGAGAATCGTTGTACTGATTTAGATTATTTGCAGATTGCATGGTTTGGTGGAGAACCTTTAACTGCTAAAGATATTGTTTTGGAAATTTCTGAGTATGCTATGGCGCTAACTCGTAAGTATCCCCAATTACGTTACAAAGGCGATATGACAACAAATGGATATTTTCTAAATTATGATACGACTGTAGCGCTAGCAAATGTTGGGGTTCAAAATTATCAAATTTCTCTTGATGGACCTCGTGAAATACATAACAAAAGTCGGATTCGTGCGGATGGTGGCAACACTTATGACCAAATATGGTCTAATTTACTAGCAATCCGCGATAGTTCCCTACCAGTCTCTGTTCTGCTGCGCATTCACTTTACAGTGGATACACTTGGACAGCTTGATTCACTAATTGATGAGATTAAAAAAGAATTTATTCATGACTCAAGATTTTCCGTCTTCTTCAAGTCTATTGAAAGACTAGGCGGAGCTAACGATGCATCGATAAAAATATTGTCAGAAGCCGAGAAAGAGAAGGCAATTGATTTACTAAAAACCAAGTTGTATGGAGAAAGACTTGATTCTGATGCAGGTTTTTCTGAACCAGGGCATGTATGCTATGCGTCACGAGCTAATTCTTTAGTAATTCGCTCGAATGGGGATGTTGGAAAGTGTACAGTAGCTCTCTATGATGAACGGAATAAGATTGGTACTTTGCAAGAGGATGGCAAGCTAAAAATAATACCTGGTCGTCTTGCTCCTTGGCTTCGTGGTATTGAGAATCTTGACTCCGATACACTAGCTTGTCCCCTTGTTAATCTGCCATCAAATAACTCACTCACTAGTGTGTAATTTACACAGTAAACAAACATTATTTATTCAGGCGGGAGATCGCACTCTAACTAAACCTAGAACATAATCTGGGTTTAGTAATGTTACTTTGCCCTTGCTGTAAACTACTGTAGCCAAACAACAAGGTAACTTATTGACTTTTAGTTCTTAACACAAAATATTTATGCTACATACAGTTGACAAATCGGATTATAAAAACACGTCTTTCATAACAAATATTTTATTTATTCCTCATGATCGGATTGTCAGGTTACCGTTACAAGAGTGGGCTAGGCTTATATTATATAATTATGCAAGTATAGAAGCAAAAGAAAAAAATTTACAAGATAACAATAATGAATTCACTATTGAATGTGCAGTTTGTTTTAATCAAGCAGCACTTATTGAATTCTATTTAGGAAGAATAGATAACGCTATAAGCCTTTGTTCATCTCAATTGTTGTGGGCAAACCATATTGCCAAATCAGAGTTAGAAGTATTGGATATTTCTCTACAACCGTGGATCAATCTTGGTCGAATAGACTATTTTGCTGGTAGATATAACCAGGCGCTTCATAAATTCTACATCTTGTTTCACGAGGAAGAACATACAGAGCCTAATTTTTACTTCATTGTAACTAAAAAAAAGTTAGCAGAAATAAAACAAAAGAATCTTTCGATAAAATCAGTGATTGAAAATGTTTTTATTGTAGACTCTCTTAAGGCAATGCTAAAAGGTAAGTACTACAATGAAATTATAAATTTTACTAAAACGTATAATTGTATTGATAATGTAGAATTAAAAAACTTTATGAGTGAAGCAAAAATAGTGGCATTATGCAGAAATGGACAAAGAGATGAGGCTTTGACAACTGTAAACACACAGATTGCAAAATGTATAGGTTATAATCGGCTCGTGTTCTTATTACGTTTAGCCGAGTTACTTGCTGTATTTGGTGAAACTAGTACATCTATTAAACTCTCAATGCGTCTAGCTGATGTTGTAAAAAAATTTAAGTACCATGTGGAACCAAATATAAATAATCTGTTTTATGGAAAGCGTGTTGCAGAATTATTGAAGTTATTGGGAGAGCATGAATTGGCATCGGAAATAGCAGAGATAGCTTATCACGGCGCTACCCTACTTAATGATGAACCATTACGTGTAGAATTATTAGAGTTGCTGATTTCCCTTGAAGCTAATCAGAACAAATTTAACGAGTGGGAAAGATGTTTGTACATTCTACGTAGTCATACTTGTTATAGCCATTTAATTAAGCACGCAAGCATGGAAGATCGTTGTGCAACAAAACTTCAGGTGGAAAATCACACGTCTTCTTGCTTTAACCAGTTGTATGAATGTTTAATGACAAGGGCATCTCGGTGTTAGGGAACCCCAAAAAATAAATTATTTAGTAGTCTTAGGGCGTGTCATCAATTAAGCCAGATAACAGTAGCAGCAAGATAAATTGCGCCGAGAAAGTTTATTGCTCGCTTATCATAACGTGTGGCGATCGCTCGATATTGTTTGAGTTGGGCAAAAAAATTCGAGGGTTAGGTGTCTTGCTTTGTATAATAACTTGCTCTTTTAAATGTAGTGCGAGCGGCTCGCTAAAAACCTGCTTAAAAACAAAGCATTTATTGCTTAGTGGGGACACAACCAGTTAGGTTTTATGTGTGCGTTGACGATGTATGCATTCAATTTTACTAACTAGTTAATTTATTTTGATGTCTGCATTAGCTACTTCTAACGAGTTTTTCAGGTTTTTTCTAACTGGATGTCCTTGGCATTTTCTTGGATTGCCTCTGGGAGCGGCTTTTGGGTTCGCAGTTCCTGTCGGCTACCCATCTTGTTAGTTCTCATTTGCGCCCATCGAGAACTAGTTAGATTATTTTTTCAAACAAGTATAACTAGTTATTTTAATAATATAACTGGTTTTCGGAAATTTTATAACTGGTTGTCAGTAACTTTCTAACTGGATGTCCTGGACTATTTCTATAATTGCCTCTGGTAGCGGCTTCGTGGTTCGCAGTTACCATCCTGTTAGTTCTCATTGGCGGCGTCACTGTAACCTGTTACATCTATAGTAACCAGTTAGATTAACTCAGTCAAGTACATGTAACAAGTTACCGGGGTACTGGTTATTTCTTTTTTTTTCTAACAACCCCTGCTCTCCCTGCAACCGCTATGGATTGATAAGTAAATCGTGCGCGATCGCGGACTTTTTTGATATTTTACTTATAGGTAATCCATCGCCACCCCCTACTATTACTGGATTGTGGCTATGCGGCATTGTGGGCGCTTATAGACACCGCTAAAGGCATAATTTTGTAAATTACCAATCACACTACCTCGGTGATTATTGTTCGTTGTAGCGCATTCTGGAGGGGGTTTTTTGGGGGACTCGCTAACCAGCTTACGTAGCTCCGGCGATAGCCGTCGGGGTGCAAACAGAGAACTTGTTAGTTCAACTTTCTAACTAGTTGCATGACTCTAACAAGATGCTTCAGCCGAAGATATCCGAAGATATCCGAAGATACACGAACCGTCCCTAGCCACTGGACTCCCTACCCTCACTGGACTGTGGGCTGTTCGTTGTGGGCGCTTATAGACACCGCTAATAGCACAATTCGGTAAATGACCTATCACCCTACCTCAGTGGTTATCGTTTGTTGTAGCGCATTCTGGAGGGGTTTTTTTGGGGGACTCGCTAACCAACTAACGTAGCTAGGTCGTTTCAGCCGTCGGGGCGCATCCAGAGGTTGTGACAAAATGTCACATAATGGTGTAAAATAAATGTAGCATAAATGTAACATAAACCCGGTTCCCCCCTCCTACCCTATGGACGCGCCCAACCCCACCAGCACCCCACCAACCTCACCAACCTTACCACCAGCCAAACCAGCCCCCAGGTCGCAGTGGGAGTTGGGAGGTGTGCAAATATACGATACGTGGCTTCTACGTGGGAAATTTTTGCTAACCCCTATAACACCCTTTTTTTGAAATACTTATACAGCAAGCGTTATACGGCGTTTGTAGTATGCTCGCGGTATGCGAAGTAATACGTTTTTTTTGCCTACCGTGAGATTTTTTTTATTCATTAATCTGACACTCAGTAGTCAAACTGTACTTATAAATGGCTGAAATGCTGATTCTGTCGTGACTATACGGATGTCAATAAGCTTTACAGTTGAGAATAGTGAGAATGGATCAACCATAATAGTTAAAACTTCAATTGTTAAGCAGGTTTTTAACCTAAAGGCGTTTTTGATGTACTTTTGTAACGAAAATCGACCTCAAAGTGTATCTTTACAAAACTACAATGTTCTGGTTGCTACACAATGATAATGAGAATGGAGTCAATAAGTTTTTCGGAAAATTAGGAGGCTTAAACCTACACCCTCTACATGTAAATTTAGTGCTAGGACTTACGCCTTGACAAAAAAGGCGATCTGTGTATTAGGGATAACAAGGAAGATAAGATTTTCCAATTAGGCGATCGCTAATCATCAAGGGCGTTGTCAGACGGATAACTAAATCTTAACCTGACATTAACAGTTTACTAACTTGATAGTTGTATTGTGTTTGTAATCAAAATTTGAGCAGAAAAAAATGAACCTCCTTCAAAAATCTCTACTGCTTTTGAGTATTGGGTTATTTTTGGCAGAATCTAATCCGGCACTTGCTCAGGAGTTAGTATCAGATGCTGAATTTAATCCCGCGCTTCCTCAGGAGTCAGTATCAGGCATAGAATCTATTCAAAATATAGATCAGAATGAACTTGAAGCTTTGCCTAGAAAAACAGCCTCTTTAGATCAGCCAGGTGTTGACAAAGTTCTTGTATTGTTGCGCTCTAATCCTAAACTTGCAAGAAATACCGCAAAATTGCTTAGAGAAAATCCGCGTCAAGCAATAGAGAGAGTTTTTCGCTTATCTACACCTCAGGCTGAAAATTTAAAAAACCTTTCAGATGATGAATTAGCTAAACAACTTGAACCAATAGCTAGTGCTATTGAACAAGGCAAAATTTCCCAGCTTGATGTTAATTATGGAACCATACCTGATGAGTTTAGTTTAAATAAGGTTAAAACGTCCTTAACTTTTACTATCCATAATTAACCAAATCTGACGGATTTAAATTAGCCTTGGCAAAAACTTTAATGTATGGTTAACAACCGTGATTTAAGGTTTGACCCATTCTTCTGACGAATCCCTCCTCACCCTTTCAGTACCAACAATAGGCTCCACGTCTGGAAAATTTGATTTCACAACCTACAGTATATTAGTAATACCAAAACAAAAAACAGGAAAAGTATTTTGAGCTTATCCTGGTTTTTGTTTTGGTAGTACTTGTTACCCGATATCAATAGACATTAGACAGCTTGATCGGCTTGCTTGAATTTCGAGGCTACCCCATCCAAAAACTGCTCATTAACTCGATTTAGAATTCCGATGATTTTATTCTGTCCATGCCGCTTGTTGTAGTAGGTTTCTACCTTGCTGGGGTCTTTGCTGTTTTGCATTCCATGCTTGGTGTTGTAGCTAATAATTTCCGAGGCATGGCTCTTAATCCAATCTCCTACTAGCAGTCCGTTGACTCCTGATAACTCCCTGAGCGCCAGATTTGTAATAGCCAGACGGTCATGATCGCCAGTAGCTATGGTGTCGTTGTAGAGGCAGATTGCTTCAAAGCTACGGCGGATTTTTTCAGTAGCAGCGCCCGAAGCCTTGGTTCCCCACAGTTCAGCGTTGCTCAAGGTTTCCCAATCGGTTACCTCTTTTGGCAACGCCACCTTCACCCTAGACTGTATTACTGGTGTAGGTACGGGGATTACGGCTGGCTCTGGCTCTGGTGTCCGTGGCTGCGGAAGCTTAGCTAGAGCCTGCTTCAACTTCTCCTCTACCATCCTCTCTAGATAGGCTTCGAGGTCAGTCGCGTTGATGGTGACTTGCTGGGGTGTAGCGCTTTCCATTTCTTTATTCTCCTGCTCTAACTGGTTATTTTTATCTTGTAACTGCTTAATATGCTTTTCCATTTGCGCTATTTGTGCCTTGGTTTCCAGTAATTCCTTAGCTACTCCAAGTTTCTGTTGGTGTGACTCAATCAGCCGATTGACTACTGCTTGCTGGTTCGGTAGCCCCCACTCTTGTTGGAAATCCTTGATCATCTCAAAGTCGGTATCGGATACCCGCACTTGTGCTACTTTCTCTTTCTGTGGCGCTGGAGGAAACCCAACAGGTTTAGTGCTGTAGTAATCCGCATAGCCAATGCTGGTAGCAATAGCTTGAAGCTCTTTATCTGTAGGCTTTTCCTTCACAAAGTGACCGAGAAGCCTAGCGTAATGAAGCATCTGTGAACCTACTGAGCGATCGCAATCCCTTTTAGTAGCCAAGCTTGCATAAGCAGCCCGAAGTGCTTTGCAGTCGTTCTGGTCTTGGTCATTGCGGAAGTTGAGTAACGGTTTTTGAGTATCGCGTCCGCCAAAGTACTCTTGTACTACTCGTCGTAGAGAGTTCCCACGTCGGTTTTCAATACTTCTATTTTGGGCTGCGATGTCCTCCGGGAATTCAGTAGCTACCTCTTTGAGAAGCGCTTTAGTACCTAAGTCCCTTCTAAGCTGCCCCAGCTTTTTGATGATGTACTCGGCAGGGAAGAGGGTAGCGATCGCGAAAGCTGGCTCATCTCCTCGCTTCTTGCCTTGACCCTCAAACAGCACTTGGTAGCCTTCCCCAGCCACAGCGGTGAACTTAGCACGTGCCAAAATTTCATGAGGACGGCGACCTGTCGCAGCAATTAGCCCCACTGCTAATTCATGGGGATCTTCACTCTCTAATAATTTCCCAGTCATTTCCAAATATTTATCGGGGTCAACCTCCTGGTCGTTGCCTAGGCGGTCTATTACTCGTGTCGTGTCGTTGCGATCGCGCCACTGGTTTTTATCTAAGCCACAGAGCAGTAGGACATAGTGCTTGAGTTCAGTGCCTATGACGTTGCCGTTGCCGTCATACTTGGGGATCGACTCCGCATTTTTCCCCTGTTCCAAGGGCAGACTCTTGAACTTCTTGTAAAAGCCATAGCGACTGAGGTAAGTCCCGAAAGTGTCAATATTGTAGGTGGTGTGGAGATTCACCCACTCGTTGAACTGTTCGCAGTGTGGCTTGATTTCCTCAAGGTTTCTCAGGTCTTTGGTTGCCTGAAACAATTCGTCAATTTTTTCCTGTAACATTCTAGACATCGTTTCTGTCCCCTTTTCCTAACTAGTTATATTATAATCTAACTTGTTAGAAAATTTTCACAACTTGTTAGGAAATTTTTGAAGTTTTTCTAACGAGTTTGGCGGCAAGGTTTCAAGCTACTAGCCCTGACAATATTGATTGAATCTCCAACAGCGCGTGGTCTATCGCTTCTAGCTTTCGTCGATTATTATAAGCAAAGTATGCTTCATCAACTTCCGGCTCTGACCCTAAACCCGTATTGCTCCCTACTCGCCCAATGTGCTGATGACAGGTGTATTCTGAGTCCTTTCCGCTTCGAGGCGGTCTACCGTTGCGTTTGGGGTTCCGTTTGAAAATCGGTTCATGAGCTTGCCACTTTGCGTAAATATATTCACCGATAAATCCACTGGGGTAGCGACGGCGAACCGTGTATTCGTGAAGCCATGCTCCCTCTGGTGATAATTCACTATTTAAGAGCTTTGAGCGCACGTCTAATAAATGGAGGAAACTGCCTAGGATGTCGGTTTGGTCAATTTCTGGCGTGGTCATGGTAGTTCTAGAAGTTATGCATTTTTGAATATTTTATTGCATAACCTCTCTCACCCCATGCCCCACTTTCAGAATTGGGGCATATGATTATGAAGAGGACGGGTTCGCGATCGCCTCTTTTACTTTTTGTTCCACCAATCGAATTAAGTAATGTTCTAATTCAATTGTGTTAAGGGCAATCGGCTGAGGTTTTTGTTTTGGATGCTCTTTTCCCCGTTTCTGTAGATGTTGCCATATTCTCTCTATCTCGGCTTGCCATGCTTGGCGGTCAATGGCTGCCTGCTGGCGGTCTTCTGCTGCTTGGGCTGTTAAGTTGTCAATATTTTGACTTGAGCGATTAACAGCGACGGTCAATTTGTCAACAGTATTATTCATCTGATGGGTATTTTGGATTACAAGCTCAGCGAATCGTCCCAGTGTTGCCTCTAGTTGGTCTAGTCGGTTGTTAGGTGTTTCCGGCGTTTGGATCATGGTCTGAAAAGCTTTTTAAATCCGTTTAAGGTGTGGGCATATTTTCATTATTATTCATGGGGCTTGCTAATTTGTAATCCGTTATTGTTGCTTTGGCTGACAGGATGAAAAAATTCACATTGACGACATAACACCACTAAAGCCAAGCCCGTCAGTATGGGGGAAATCCAACCATTTAAGTGCATTTTTAACTGTGGTGATGCTGCTCGTGGCATTTGTGGTAACTGGGACTGGGGAAGACGATTTAATGGGCTTTGACTGGCTTTTATTTCAATCATTCTTCGTCTTACTTGCGATAACTCGTCATTCGTAAACGCGAACCACTCCCCATGTATTCTATATGTTTGAAACTCACGATGTAATAGCTTTTCAGTCGCTCTTACGTCAGATACATGGATACTATGCTGAAGAAATAAAGGGTAAGCTGACTGACTACTGTTTAGCTCTCTTAGCCTGTCCTCAACACTTCTGGTAGTTAACCCTATTTTGTACCTATTAGTTCCCGAAGCTTGGATAAGGTAGATATGACCCATTTCTTTCATGACACTTATTTCCTATTAGTTATTTAACAAGGATTAAACAAGTAGCAATCAACTGTTTCAGGTTGAACCACTACTAATTAATGTCGGAGGGCGATTAAGCAGAAGAAAGCTACCAACTCGCCCCAGACGAATAAAGTACTATTTAAAGTTAACTTCTAGCCAATCAATGAAAGCTGAATGTACCTGCTTCAAATCATTCTTCCAAACCTTAAATACCTCCGCATAGGCTTTTTTCTTATTCACACTTCCATCGGCTTTTTTGGGCAAGTTAGCGAGTAGATCCGCATAACCCCTAAAATCCAGGTTTTGGTAGTTTTTCGCCAATAACTCCCGTTGTTCAAAAAACTTGAAATGCTTGCCCTCAGTGCGTTGTGGCGGGAAATTAGGGGTGTTTCGTATCATGTTTTGGGCTGCATCCCGTATCCCGTCATATGCAGTATGGCTTTCAGCCGTTTCAGAGCCTTTTTGAGCGGTTTGGAGCACGTTTTGGGCTATATCTCGTATCCCGTCATGTACAGCAGGGCTTGCAGCCGTTTTAGAGCTTTTAGGGGAGGTAGCGGGAGGTGTTGCGGGAGGTGTGCGGGAGTTGAGTAGATTATCGTCCCATTTGTAATAGTTTGGGGGTGGTAGTATGCCGAAAAAAGACTTACCGACTGAAGGACAATAAAGTGCAACGTATTGCAAATTTCGTTCATTCTCTTGAGCTTCTAGGAGCAATTCATATTGCTTAGACACTAGGTCTATGTCTCCCTCTCTGACTTTGTATTTAGAACACGATTTAATACTTGCTCCCATTGAGATATAAGAGCAGTTAGCAAGGTCATTGACTTTTAGCCCAAAGCTACTCGGCTGCAAATTCTGTCCAGCAATGAGTGATTTAACTCTTAAGGAACGTCCAGTTTGCCAAATAAAGAGCAGAAGCTTCTTAGCAAATTTGTTCTTATAGTTTGTTAATTCAATCCGCATTGTGTTCTGAAAGTAAGCTAAGCGCCCTCCCTCTAAAGTTGACTCAAACCGCGCTAGCACGTCTTCCATGTCGCCATCGTTAATCTCACCCCAACGAGTAAAAATTAGATTTATTTCATCAATGAAGAAAAGTATCGGCTCGAAGTCCTGTATTATTTCCTTCGCTCGAAAAGCCTTTTCATTAAGGTGAATTCGGTACTGAATTTCTAGCGCTGCTTCCAACAAGCCAAAAATTGACTCAGAAATACCTAGCCAGTGGACATCAGGGAATATTGCCTGTGTGTCAGAGTCTATTTTAGGGATGGTTACTCGGATTTTGGGACTGCCGCCTAGTTCCTGAGTCATACCCCCAATGGTGTTGCTAATGGCTGTTGTTTTACCTCCACCAGTGGCAGCCCAGAAACCAATGTGATAAGCATCTTTAATAAAAGTTGGCAATGCATCATAAGGTTCGATGAATTGTTTTGCCGCCTCGACTGGATTAGATGGCTGCTTTTTCGCGGTTTCTCGATGCTTTAGAACCAGATGAGCCACTAAAAGTCTAGAATCATACTCATAGGTAAACTTTATCGGTTTAAGGCAGTAGGTGATCTGAGCTAATCGTTCACCTTCATCATTCAGTGCCTTGATGTCTACTGTTTGAGCCGCGTTTAGCCTGTCGGTGAAGAAGTACAGGGAAGCCTCGTACTCGTCTCCGCTGTAGTGACTGCGGTCAAGATGTACACGATTAGCCTTGCAGTATTCGATGATGAGGTTACCCGCTCTTGTAGGGTGATTAAGTGCAAATTTCCAGGTAATAGGTGCTGATAACTGGGCAACCCGTTCGTTAGCTTTTTCTAAATCAGTGCCAATGCCGCGTACTAATTCTGTAAGTCCATCACTATTGGCTTCCAATCCTACTTTTAAACGTTCAATGACGCTTTCATCGAACGATGCTTGCTCACGTAGAGACTTGATAGCGTTAGCCTTGGTCGTTTTATACGGCTCAGTCTCTTCATATTCTTGTAGAGCGCGGCGCTCATCTATAACTTTTAAATTTCTGAACTTAGCCTTTAGCGCCAATAGTTCATCACTGACTTGATCGTATCGCTCCATCACCTCACCAGCAGCGACATTAGCATCAACTAGATTGTTAATTGCGGTGTAATTGAAATTCTCTAAATCACCGACTAATACCATATGCTCTGCGTGGTCTGTCTCTAATTTTTGTCGAAATTTAGATAATTCTTCGTGAATGCTAGAGTATTCCTCTCTCTTAAGAAGTTGAATACAATTGTTATCTAGTGAGTTGTAAGCCTGGTGAACCTTGCCTAAGAGTGAGGCTACGACCTTAGCTATAAATTCTTTGAGAACTCCTTGAAAGCGTTCATTTGAGTTAACTTCAAAATCTATTAACTCTTGAGATTTGAGGTGAATCTGTTCATTGGCTTGACGTAATGCATATTGAATTGCGACATAATCTTTTTTAATTTGTTCTAGTTCATTTTGACTTGTTCCCAGTTGTTCTGTTAGTCCGGATACTTCAAGCTTCAATTTATAATTCGCGTCTCCAATTGATTTGACTAATTTATCGTCAGCATCTCTGACTTTGTTGTTCGTTTCTATTATTTTCGCCAAATCTTCATTCACTTCACGTTCGTCCATATCAGTTTTAAGTCTGGTCACAAATCCAACCGAAGCACTTGAAAAGAATAAGACAGCAGAGAATTTTTTACCATTTGGAGAGCTACTTTTAAACCAAGCCAGTAAGCTCAAAAATACTATGACTGCGCTGGAAACAATAAACCCCGAAGACTTGATTTTGATTTGGTTTTTCATGGTACTATCCTTTTGCTTTATATTGATACTGGGGATGTTTATGACTTATCCCCAGATTTCTTTTTAAAGTCCTGAAGCCTCAATTAACTTAGCTTCTAGCTCAAGTCGTTTAGTCCCTACATCAGCTAGTCCTTTCTCAATGTCCACTGCTAATGATTGATTAGCTACTTCTTGCTGTTGCACCTTCATTTGCCAGAATTCAGCAAGCAATGGTGTCATAGCTTGAGCCGCCCCGGTCTTGATTTGTTGTTGATCTAGTAGAGCGTCTTTTTCTGACAGTTTGGAGTACTCGATGTCGTAGTCTCTGTGAGCTATTTCGTTCTTGACCGCTTTTGTTGAATTGTTGACACCTACGGTGTGGTAATCAATTGCATCTCCCTGGAGCAGACTGAGTTCTGTAGCAAGCTTTAATGCTTTGCGATCGCGTTGGGTTTTAGCGATACCTACATCTAGAGAGTTCGACTGTCTTGCAATCTTGGTGCGATGTTTGGTAGCTTCTACAATGCCCATTTCGGGGATAGAACTTTCAGATGAATAAAGGTCACCTCCCATCGCGCCAGCTAAATCAAACTGAGCTATCGGAACTCCATGTGGAACACTGTCAGGTGAGATTTGAGTCCCCCTCACGGCATTGGCAGCGCCAGTAATATTGTGTCCAATAGACTTAGCATTGCTAACTCCGTTTTGTATGGATTGCGCTGCATTATTTAAAGTTGCAGCACTACTGCTTACGACTTTTGCCGCTTGGCTACCTGATTCTCTGGTCTTCTGAGCTATTCCGCCAATCGCACCGATCGCATGTTCCCCCAGAGTTTTAGAAGGGGTAAATTTCTCGGAATTAGTTAGACTTCCTTTTGCTTTACGTGGCATACGAATTACTGCTTGTTGGTGATTACATTTTTGGCAAGCAATCGCATCTTCAGAAATCGCGGTAAAGGCTTGCACTTTGCCGCATACGTGGCAGTAGAGCCTCATTGATTTAAGGATTTATGTTTGCAGGAATTGTCCGGGGTACTTTGACCGATTGCGGTTCTTGAAACTCGCTTATAAACCAATCAGTTAATCCTCTGGAATTGCGGCATAAGTTTGATTGGCTATGACCGCAAGCATAAGTAACAGGGATGCTGAGAGTTACGGATGCAATGCTTATGACAAACAGGGAAGTTATGAATCGAGCGGTTACTGCTTCTAGAGTGTTCTTGCGTTGAAATTCACGATGTATTGAGTTTTCTAAGGTGGCGATCGCACTTGCTAAATCCGTCACGTCCCCTCCTGCCCTGACCTTTCGGTAAAGCTCGGCTTTCAACATTCGCAACTTGTCATGATCGGGAATCAAGCCAAGAGAAATATTCTCTTCCTGCCATTCCCTGTTTGACTGTTGAATTTGGTAACCACGATTAGCAAGGTTGGTTAACCCCTGCTCAATGTGTTCGCCTAACGTCTTTTTGTTAGCCATAAAAATCTCCTAAACTTTGAATTGTCCGTAGATCCGAAAGATGTAAACCCAACCAATCAGCGCGAGTATTAATATGATAAAATCCATCAGATAAAGCCCTTTCGTGGGGTTTAACAAAGACAAAAAGTAAGCAGAGGAAATGATTGGCACTCGTCCCCTCTGCTTCACTTTTAAGGAGTCTTCGGTGGATTGAGTAAGCGAGATTTATTAGCCGAAACTTCAGGTTTCTCAATCAGTTCTTGGAGTTTCGGAACCTCGCTTACCTGCTCCCACAACTCCTTTTGGCAATTGACCTGAGTGATACGCTTCCAAGTCCCCTTTTTATTCTTGAAAACGAAAATTGTACCGCCTCGCTTGTTTTCATCCGTGTGGGAGAATTTCAGGGATTCACCACGGTAAATATATTTACCCCGCTTACTTATTAATGTGGTGTCAAACATTTTTAAAATCCTCATAGGCTGCTTGAAGGTCATTTAACCCACATTCCGCACCCTATAGCCTCAAAAATTTAAAAGCGATCGCAAATAGT
>CAXTSI010000158.1:0-16322 GCA_964246695.1 uncultured bacterium | reverse complement strand
TTTCTCTGACCTTAAGGGCGTAAATCCTTAAGTTTGCCCAGTTTTAGAGTAGCGCAACGAAGCACAAACATATTTTCATCCAATCGCTTACCAGGACTAAGATGCTTTGCCATACCTTCTAACCCAGCTGCCAAAATACCTGCTTTCGCCAGATAGAGGTTAGCAGATCCATCCACCAGACGACATTCAAACCGTCCCCCCTCCGGAATGCGAATCATGTGGGTGCGGTTGTTACCACCATAAGATACATAGCGCGGACTCCAGGTACTTCCTGAATTGGTATTGCTGGCTCCCAAACGCTTGTAAGATGTTACCGTAGGGCTACACAGTGCAGCCAAGCCACGAGCATGGGTGAGAACACCGCCCATAAATTCGTAAGCGATCGCACTCAGCCCCATCTCATCCGTCCGATCCAAAAAGGCATTGCTACCATCCCGCCAAAGACTCATGTGGATGTGTCCACCATTCCCAGTTAGGTGGCTAAAAGGCTTGGGCATAAAAGTTGCAGTCAGACCGCGTTCTTCTGCTAAGGTTTTCACCATGTACTTAAAGAATACATGGCGATCGGCAGTTGTTAGCGCATCGCTGTAAGTCCAGTTGAGTTCAAATTGACCATTAGCATCTTCATGATCGCACTGGTAAGGTTCCCAGCCCAACTCCTCCATATAGCGAACAATCGTGGAGATCAAATCAAACTGCCGCATTAAGTTCAACTGGTCATAGCAAGGTCGAACGGCTGTATCCATTGCATCAGCAATTTCATAGCCTCGATGCCTGCCTTGTCTTTGCGTGAGACAAAAAATTATTTATGCAAGAGGTCTAATCTTATTGCAATGCGATCGCCTGTGCTTGGATCAAAGGGGGAATCGTTGCTAATGGTAATCCTGACAAAGCAATTAAAATTTGGCAGTTATTTCAAGTCACCGCAGATTCCAGCATCTGAATCTTACCTAAATTGGCATCAATTTCCACCTCCGCCCCTATAGGTAGAGTCAATATCGTTTCTACATGACCAATCTGGGCACCAGACCAAGCAGGAATTCCTAAGGGTTGAATGTGATCCTGGAGTACTTCCTCTAAGGTCAAAGACCCATAATCAGCATCTGGTAAGCATTGAGTACACTGCCCAAAGATGAAACCTGCTAGTCGCTTAAACACTCCAGCTAACTTGAGATGAGTCATCAAGCGGTCAATACGGTAGATATTTTCATGTGTATCCTCAACAAACAGAATCGCACCCTTTAAGTTAGGCACATAGGGAGAACCGACGATACCAGAAAGTACCGAAAGATTACCACCAATCAGTCTGCCTCTAGCTTTCCCAGGATTGATAGTCTGGATGCGGTTTTTCACTTGCATCAAGCGGTTTACATCACCACCGTCTTTTTGATTCTGAAAAGTTACCATCTGGGCATCAAACAACACGCGACGGAAACAGTCCGTTTGGTCAGGTAGCCAGGAGGTCAAGCCATTGGGACCATGAAAAGTGACCAGACCAGTTTGGGCATGAATTCCCAGAATTAACGCAGTTAAGTCGCTAAAGCCCACAATAATTTTAGGATTTTGGCGGATGAGTTGGTAATCTAAATAAGGCAGAATCCGGCTACATCCCCACCCTCCCCGAATAGGTAGCAAAGCTGTAATCTTTGGGTCAGCAAAAAAATGGTTGATGTCGGCGGCCCGTTCAGCATCTTTTCCCCCTAAATAACCATAGCGATCGCGCAAATGTGGAGCAAGATAAGGAACCAGTCCTAGTCCGCGAACAGCATCAACGACAACATCCACTTCTTCACGCAAAAATGTTGCACTTGCAGGACTAATCAACCCTACACCAGCACCACGATGTAGCCTTGCGCCTTTGAGAGACTTACTCTCTGCTGTCATCCCAGATTTTGATGTCGAAGCTAAAGCTAAAGTAGCAGCAGTTGTAGCACAATGGGTCAGAAACTGGCGGCGAGTCAGCATTGAGTTGTATTCTTTGTCACCCTTTTAAACATTTAGCATGGGTCGAAAAAGCAACAACAGTACTTTCTCTCATAACATTTCATATTACAATATCCCAGGCAACAAATATCTAATAACATATTGCGACCGCAGATAAACAGCGCAGTCGAGACAACCTCTCTTATCTTGGCTGCGGAATCCTGTTTTAATGCAGCTAAAGCGATCGCCCGCAAAGTTTTCCATTGAAAAAGCCTGGTTTTCCAGGCTTTTCATCAGTCAACACGATTCAATGTCAATCTCAGGTATGGGAGTGACCCCTATCGTGAAGTTGCAAGAAAGTTGGGCAGAGGATTGCCACCGTTACGACCGACAGGTGGGATTTCCAGTAGCTCATCCGTCGCTTGCTGGACACCGTTCCTTTGGACATTGGGGTCGTTGATGACGTAGTTTTGGTTTCCTGGATGTCCGTTTGGAACGAACAGTTGTGGGTGGTCGAAGGGGGCTTTTTGAGAGCGGACTCGCTCATCAGTCAGCCCTTTCAAAAAGGCAACCAGATCCTGTTTTTCCTCTGGTTTCAGGTTCAGCACTGGCAAAATCCCCGCAAAGTCCCCACCCCGACTGTAAAAATCAACCACTTGCTCCAGGGTCAACTGACCACCATTGTGGAAGTAGGGAGCAGTGAGTTCTACATTGCGGAGTCCGGGTGTCTTGAAAGCTCCGTCCGCAATCACGGTTTCACTAGGGCTAAGCGGTGGATTGAGGGTAGGGGGGTTTTCGCCGAGGAGATCCTTAAATTTCCCCTGCTGAGCTAGCTGTGCCTCGGAGAGCGGATTGCCTTGACCATTACCAAACAAACCGTCATTACCACCTAGACCGGGGTCGTCGGAGGCGGGTCTGACACCAATGCTGAAGAAGCCAGTGTCTTGGGCTGGTTTCTGACCAAAAGGCAAACGTCTGATTCGTCCGCCTTGAGCTACGTTGCTTACTGAAGCGGTGGTCAATTCCGATCCACCGTGACAGCCAATGCACCCACCTTTGCTGAAGTCCCGGAAAATGTTCCACCCATCCTGCTGATCGGCAGTCAGGGCGTTAGTGTTCCCAGCTAAGAACTCGTCAAATGGTGTATTAGCAGACACCAATGTTGACTCATACGCCTGAACTGCCAGCCCAAAGTAGAGCGAGAAGTTGTACTCAGCGAGCGTGTATTCGTTGGTGGTCAAGGAGCGCTTCGGCTTGCTGATGAAGGTTCTGTTGCCAGTTTTTGGATTGACTCGGATGATGATATTTGATTGCCACCACTCCGGCTGGAAGGCTTCCTGGATCAGCTGTTCATAGGACTTTTTCAGACCAGGTTTAGGAGATTTGGCGCTGCTGTTGCTTAAAGAACCTAACACGCTGTCATCATAAGCCACAATCTGCTTGGCAAGGGGCTTCAGGGAAAGTAGCTTCTTACCGAGCTTCCTGCCGAACCTTTTCAAAGGCTTGCTATCTGACGCTACTTGTTGGCTTAATTCGTCAGCATTTGTTGATAGCTCCGAATTAATGTTATTTTCAACAGTCCGACCTTGTGGGTCTAACACGCTAACTGTGTCGTTTGTTTCCGACGCTTGAATGATATTTGGAGTGATGATAGTGGTGTTTTCAGCTGCGGTCTCAAAGGCATTGAGCGGCGGTCCCACCGCCTGAGAAGCCAGAGCCGAATTATTGAGACTGACTCGCACATCTTCCACTCGCTTTTTGCTAGTTGCTTTCAAAACAAAAGCATTGGGGTCTCTCAACCCAAAAGGATTCACCCCATTGAAAATGTTCTGAGCCCGTCCGTCCCAAAAGTTACGAAAGTTGAACACCGCGTTGATCACCGTTGGCGTATTGCGGGGTGTCACCCGGCGTACATTCGTGCCATTCACATTGAAGACGTCATCCTTCAAAGGCGTCGAGTTATCCTTGTCACTGCCAGGAACGACGTCAACGAATTCTGACCTGAAGACCCCCTGCGAACCAGTGACGTTATTACTGTCAGAAACCACTGCGGAGGATTTGTTATTCGTGTCTGCCAGCTTATGGAATGGGTAATCTGTTGCTGTCAGTTGGTAGTTGGGACCGCCTCCCGTAATGAAATTCCTCTGATCGTTTGGAATTGGGCTGATTTGGTTCTTGGATCTGCTGTCAGATCCAGCACGAAAGTGACAACTGGCACAGGACTGGATACCATCGTTACCAAGCTGCATATCCCAGAAAAGAGACTTTCCTAGGGCGATCGCGGCTACCTTGTCCTTGATGTAATCCCCAATTTTATCTGGTTCTGGAACCTTTACCGACGAGAGCGGCGGCGGCGCAGCTACCACCTGCGCCGATACACTATGTCCGGCGATGATTGCAACCGTCACAAGTGCGCCGATCGCCGTGCCTGTTTTCATGCTCCTAGATAATTTGGATGCGATCGCGGTGAGTCCACTTAGCATCCTTGCTGTCAAGGTGGCAAAAATTTTTGTTATTTGTAGAAGCCTTGATAGCGTATGGATAAAAGGGGGAGTAGAACGGCTTTCCCTAGTCCTACGTGCCTTCGGGGTGTCGTTCAACTCCTCGATCTTAGGCAAGTCGCTATGCTCAGATCTTGCACCATTCTCAATAAGACCTAAAAAACCGGGTTTCTTAACGACAAATAAAGGGGATCAGCCTTCAATATTTGCAAGAAACCCGGTTTTTGATGCTGGTGCAAGATATCAGTATGGCTATTGTTTGTACCATTGCTCATGGCTAAATTGCTCTTCTATTTTTATAGTTTTGTTACAAAACTTTGGCTGAATTTCTGTTGGCTTGATGGTCAAAAGGTGTGTTCCTTTCAACACTGTTTCCTTTGCTCCATTGCTTTATAGTTGAGTATAATTTATATTAGCTATTTAGATTTCAGACTATATCAAATTTTACATTTGACAGCGCTATTTAATCAGATGGAGTATTTACAAGAGATTCGATAGCAATGGCAGATAAGTGTGCAATTTTTGTCACTTACCCGCTTTTTACGTTTACAATGGGTACTTTCTCTTGATGCAAACGACACAGTTGGCGCAAGCATTGCTTAAGCTGTTAGATTTGCCAAGGCAAGAGGAAGATTAGATGATAGGTCTTTAATTATTTCAGTCAGCGCGATCGCTTGAAAATCGAACTTGTATCATTAGTATTAAACCAGATCGCCTCATCATTATTAGAGGTAATTTATGAGTAACCTCACTCGCCTAGGAATTTATTCCTAGGCTAATAGCTGAAGTCGGCTTAAGCCGACTTGAACGCCTGTTAAATGAGCGTCCGTTTTAACAGACTTGAGTTCTCAGCCAAGACTAGATTTCAAGGCTCTGGTTTAGAATGAAATAGCCCTGGGACTGAGTTACTTGGTTGAGGTAGATTAGAGGTAATTTATGAGTAAACTAGAAACGAAAATACCTACTGATACTTGGATTGTAGCCACTTGGGATGAATATATCCAAGAGATTGAAAAGCCAGAGTATGAAAAAGCTAAAGGCTACTACCATAATGGGAGGATGAGGATTGAAATGTCACCAGTCGGTAATGACCACGCAAGCGACCACACGATTATTATCGTTGCTGTCAGCATATATGCGGCTATTAAAAATATTGCGCTAAATGGAAAGGATAACTGTACCTATCGGAAAACAGGCTTTGATGACGCTCAGCCTGATGTGTCTTATTATATTGGTGAAAATGCCAATGTGATTCCTTGGGGAACTTCCATTATTGACTTAGATATATATCCCCCACCAAATTTAGTTATTGAAGTTGCTAAAACATCACTGGCTGATGATAAAGGTGAAAAACGGCTAATGTATGAGGAACTGGGAATAGCTGAGTACTGGATCGTAGATGTGCAAAACGTCCAAGTCATCGCTTTTGCTATAGAAAATAGAGGTAGTCGGCGGATTACGCAGTCTCAGATCTTACCAGGATTAGCTATTTCCCTGCTAGAAGAAGCGTTACAGCGTACTCGTCAAATGAATCAAAACCAAGTCGTTGCTTGGTTATTAGCCCAATTTAAACCTGAAAACTAACCTTATGAGTAAACTAGAAACAAAAATACTTACTGATACTTGGGTTGTAGCCACTTGGGATGAATATATCCAGGCGATTGAAAAACCAGAGTATGAAAAAGCTAAGGGCTACTACAATAATGGAAGGATGAGGATTGAAATGTCACCAGTTGGTAATGACCACTCACGAGATCACACAATTATTATCGTTGCTGTTGGCATATACGCAGCTCTTAAAAACATCGCTTTAAATGGTAATGATAACTGTACTTATCGGAAAACAGGCTATAATGATGCTCAGCCTGATGTGTCTTATTATATTGGTGAAAATGCCAATGTGATACTTTGGGGAACTTCCATCATTGACTTAGATATATATCCCCCACCAAATTTAGTTATTGAAGTTGCTAAAACATCACTGGCTGATGATAAAGGTGAAAAACGGCTGCTGTATGAGGAATTAGGAATAGCTGAATACTGGATTGTCGATGTGCAGAATGTTCAAGTCATCGCTTTTGCGATCGAGAATAAAGGTAGTCGGCGGATTACGCAGTCACTAGTTTTACCAGGATTAGATATTTCCCTATTAGAGTCAGCGTTTCAGCGCACTCGTCAAATGAATCAAAACCAAGTCGTTGCTTGGTTATTAGCCCAATTTCAGGGAAGTTAATGTTAAATATACTTCCTCTTGATGATGTAGATACAAATATTGGTATCCAGCAAAAATCTCATTCCAGAGCCTCTCTAACCTCTAGATTAGGCTGTTCTCTGGTTTCCATAAAGTCTTCCGAAAAGAGTTCAATAGCCTCAAACATAGTTTGCCAAGGATTTTCTTTGGATATTAAGACAACAGCGTTGCCGATTTTTTTTATATAAACCTCATGACCTTGAAACTGAAATTCTTTAGGTAGAACCACAGTCTGATTATCACCATTCATAAACAACTTAGCAGTATTCATATTTGACCTCTCAATCAAAAAGGTAGTAATAGACTTGATAACTAACATATAGCAGTCCTATTTGATTTATGAACAAGAGGGACAAGGCGGACAAGGGACAATACTGCTCGGTTAAGGGAAATAGTAGGTTGGGTTTCGTTCCTCAAACGCCAGTCGCCTAGGTCGGGCTAACCCTCCTGCAGCGCTGGCTCCCCAACCTACTTAAACTTGAGTTTTTAGCTTAACCGAGCAGTATTGGGACAAGGGAGAGGTGTTCACGAATCATTTAGGATGGCTATAACTGATGAACTATCTATGAGACTTACAGACAACTATAGCGGTTTGCGATTCAATGAGGTGTACCATCCCTACGAGCGCAAATTGTCCTCCAAGAGGAAGTCTATCGAAATACGTTTAGTATAGGGTTAAGGTACATTTCAAAAATCGATGAAATGCTGAGAATTAGCGTTGAGGAAGCAGCTCGTAACCTAAAAGCTCTTTTGGAGCGGGTAACCAAAGGAGAAGAAGTGGTTCTATTAGAGCAAGAAAAGGCTATAGCTCGCTTAGTTCCATTGCAACAAAAGGAGCAGTGGTTAGCTAGTACGAGGGAATTTCGAGATTCTCTTCCAGTCAAAGGTGAATCTTTAAGTGCAACTGTGATTAATGTACGCGAAACAGTAAGGGCGGGGGAACCCCGCCCCTACAATTTGGCAAATTCAATTGAAAACTGCTGTAAGACCTCCGATTCAAGGTTAAAGTCGCCATCCTAATCAGGCGATCGCCCCTATATCCACCACCCCATTTTCCTATCCGTTACATCCGTTACCTCATCCGTTGCCCATCTTCCACCGCCCCTAAAGCTTTCACCGTGGCTTTCTCTGCTGCCGTTAAACCCGTTACCCCTGTAATATTCATGCCCTCATAGGGTCTTTCGGATTTGAGTGTTTTGACACACTCACCTCGTTTAACATCCCAAAGCTTAATACTTCCATCTGAGCTTGCACTAGCTAGAATTTGTCCATCGGGACTAAAGGAAATAGATACTACCCAATTCATGTGTCCCTGTAAAGTTTTGAGGCACTGACCAGTATTGACATCCCAAAGTTTTATTGTTCTGTCGTAACTGCCAGTAGCCAAAATTCGACCATTCGGACTAAAGGCAACTGACTTGACAGCAAAGGTATGTCCCTGCAAAGTTTTGAGGCACTGACCAGTATTGACATCCCAAAGTTTTACGGTTCTATCGCCACTACTACTAGCTAGAGTTTGACCATCGGGGCTGAAGTGAGCTGACCATACCCAAGCGGTATGTCCCTGGAAGGTTTGGAGGCACTGACCAGTATTCACATCCCAAAGTTTTATTGTCCTATCCTCACTCCCACTAGCTAGGATTTGTTTATTACGAGTGAAAGTAAGGGTTGTTATCCAACTGGCGTGACCCTGTAAAATTTTAAAGCACTTACCAGTAGAGACATTCCACAAATTGATCGTCGTTTCAAAACTACTAGCCAGGATTTCCCCATCAGGACTGAAAGCAACAGGTGATACTTGATCGCTATCTCCTTCTAAAGTTTTGAGGCACTGACCAGTATTAACATCCCAAAGTTTTACTATCTGGTTCCTCCCACTACTAACCAAGATTTGTCCATCAGGACTGAAGATAATTAACGATCTCCAAGCTGTATGACCATCTAAAGTCTTAAAGCATTTACCTGTACTAGTGTTCCATAACCTTAACATGCCATCATCACTACCACTGGCTAATGTGTGACCATCAGGACTAAAGGCAACAGATATTACTACATGATGGTAGCCTTGCAAGGTTTTGATACATTCACCAGTATTAATGTCCCACAATCGCGCCGTTTGGTCATCTCCACCACTAGCTAGCATTTGGTTATCTGAACTAAATGTGACTGACCTGACCCAAGCAGTATGCCCTTGAAGAATTTTAAAGCATTCACCTGTATGAACATCCCATAATCTTACTGTTTGATCAGTGCCACCACTTGCTAATCTGCGACCATCAAAACTAAAGGTGGCTGACCGTACTGCATCAAGGTGTCCTTGTAAAGTTTTGAGGCATTCACCAGTGTGAATATCCCATAGTCTTACTGTTTGATCGCTACTGCTACTAGCTAAGATTTGACCATTAGGACTGAAGGTAACTGACGATACCCAAGCGGTATGTCCCCGTAAAGTTCTAAGGCATTCAGCAGTATCGACATTCCACAAGCGTAGAGTCAGATCGCTACTTGCAGTAGCGAGTACGCTGCTATCCGGACTGAAGCTGACTGAATTTATCTCACCAGTATGTCCTTCCCAAGTCTGGAGACATCGACCAGTCTGAACATCCCACAGTCGCACTGTTTGGTCAAGACTACCACTAGCTAACATACGACCATTAGGACTAAAAGCAACTGACCTTACCTGTTGAGTATGCCCTTGCATAGTTTGGAGGCATTGACTAGTACTGGTATTCCACAATTTCACTGTTTGGTCATCACTACCACTAACTAGCATGCGACCATCAGGACTAAAAGCAATTGAACGCACCCAATTAGTGTGTCCACTAAAGGTTAAAATTCGTTTATAATCTTTGACGCTCCAGAAGTAAATCTCACCGCTAGCATCACCTGTAGCCAAGATCCTGCTGTCTGGACTGAATGCTACTGACAAGACAGTATCCAAGGCTTGAGTAAAAGAAGAATCAGCCAGATACGCCTCGGCAAAATTGACACGGCACAGGCTAGCATTACTAAAATCAGCACCTTTAATCACAGCGTGGGTGAGGTCTTTGCCTTCAAGGGCAGTTTTATTAAGCTTCACTAGCAGCGTTGCCGCATTTCCCCCGACGTACCCCACTTCGGCTGCGGTTTTGTTGCGGGTATTTTGTAAAGTTTGTAATAATGTGGCAACGGATTTTGTAGCGGATGTGGCAACGGATGTTGTAGCGGATGTAGCGGATGCTTGATCTGGTTGTCCCACAGTTAACTTATCCTTTGTAGCGGATGTAGCGGATGTGGCAACGGATGTTGTAGCGGATATAGCGGATGCTTTATATGTTATTCCTACCATTAACTCATCCGTTACATCCGTTACCACATCCGTTGCCAACATTGGCACAATCAAATCCATAACTGCCTTCGTTAGTGGCGCTTGCCCAAAACTATTGCGAAGCTGCACTAAAGGTTCTCTGACAAATCCCTTCAGCGGTGCGATCGCCATCATATTCCGCGATCGATCCATCTGGCGGTGGAAATAGGATGACCAAGTGTAATCCTGAGATGTAGCACCTTCATCTAAATGCGACTGTGCTTGCGCCAATGCGGTAAAATCATCAGCCAACACCCCCAATTCAGCAGCAAACTTGTATGCCACAAAGAACTCTAACAGGGAACGATGAGCCGGAGTGTAATCACCATCAGCATTGCGGATGAGCATCGTCTGACCCATCATATCAAAATGCCAGTGGTCTAAGTCCTTTTCCTCTTGAACAATGGAACCAAATAAGCGACGAATGCGGTCAGGGAAAAGTCGGTAGTTCAGGCTCATCTCGTCTGTAGACAGCATTTCCCACGACAACTCACACAAAAAGTAGAGCTTATCCGCTAGAGAAGTAAAGGTACGCTCCGCTTTAATATCTCTCTCCATCTTCCGCTGCACAGCATACAGGTAAACCCGCGACATATCCACAGGTTTACCTGCTTCAATATCTGGCAATGCTTCCAAAATTAACTCTGTCATCACCGGACGACGTGCCAAGTCTAACAGTTGAGGATTGCTCATTACATGCTCAACAGTTGCAGGTTCAGCTTGGAACAACAACACCTGCCGGATTTGTTCGTCGTTAAATTTCTCCAGTTCCAGCACTTCAAACTGGGGAGTTTCCCCCGTCAGGTTGGCAGTAGACGCTTGTAATTCTGCATTGAGTAAAGCCCGTCCTTCTTTCGCTTCTGGAAAATGCTCAGTGCGACATGTAAGGATAACCTTTGCACCAGGTGCCACCACCTTAGCTAGTTCCCAAAAGTTGTTAATCATTTGCTGGCGATCGCACTTTGCCGCCATCTCATCAAAGCCATCAAAAATCAGCAGCAGTTTACCCATGCTGTTGAGTTGGTCAAAAACTTCGCTGTTCAAGCGGATATTATGTTGAGTAAAAAAGAAACCTGCCAAAACATTCTCAACATTGAGTGCTTTAGCATAGTCGCGCAGTGTGATGACCAAAGGAAGGCGGGGACGTTCTACACCGCGTTTTTGAGCATCCAAATAACGTTGCAATGCCGTCCAAGCATAGTGGAAAGCAAACCAAGTCTTGCCAGTGCCGAACTCTCCCAAAATTGAGATATGCTCCTTGGCTGGATCGTCAAGCCAAAGGTCGATATAACCATCAATCCAGCCGTCACGTTCATCATAACGACTGACTCCTATTTGACGCTGACTTGATGAGTCAAACTCTTCTTTAGTACAGGCTAGCGGCACATACTTTTTGTCAATTTCCCGGCTTTTGACTTCAGCCTCTAGCCAGTCGAGATAACCGCTAAAGTCAGCATCCTGATCTATAAGTTCGTCGAAAGTATAACACTCAAGGTGACGATTTTCCTCTTTTTCAACTTCATCACGCGCCGCCCGTGAAATACGCCGTGCCGTCACCAACCAGCCTTCATCTGTTTTTTGCGCCTCCACTGAGGAGCGCAAAGCCATCACATCGCCCAGTCCCGCCTCACCTTCAATCCCACGCACAAGAATGCGGTCATATCGATTACGTCTGACTGGGATATTGACAATAAACTCAAAATATGCATCGTCCCAGACTTCATACTTCTCAAAGCGATAATCCAAGGTTTCAAACCAACCTCGCATCTGCTGGGCAAGAGCTATTGCTCTACATTTCTTTTCATGTAGAGACGCGAAATTTCGCGTCTCTACACCTACTGAGAGTGCAGGATAACTCTGGTTCGCCAACCGCGCCATCTCTGTTCTCATGCCTTCCAGTGTTGGCAACCTATTGAGTTGTTCTTGGATATTTGCTATTCTTTTATGTAAAGAGCCTATATGCTGGTTCATCAACACGTCAGCAGGTGTGCGGCTGCGCTTAGCAACCTCAATGAAGACAGTGGCAAAGGCGGCGACTTCTCGCCTCATGTCAATTCCGAAGCTTTTGATTTCATCCCCCAAGGCATAGGTATCAAGAAAAGCTTCAACCTCAGAGAGGAGAATTGAGGGGTTGTTGTGATCGAATGCTTTGCGAAAAGCTAATTTTATTTCTTCTTGCCGGAAAAGTTCGAGGAATGGCTTGGGTTTGCCTACGCCGTATTCTACCAAGGTGTAGGCGTACACACCGCTGAAGTCTGCTGGAGGATGCTCAGGGTCAAGGTTAAATTGCTTTAATAATTTGATGACAGTCTCATTGCGCTGAACTTTGTTTTTTATTAAAGCAGTGGGGTTGACGATGCCAGTAATTGCACTGATTAACGAGTCAAGACTAATCGGTATCACAGGCGCAGCTTTTAATATAAAGGGAATTTCTTTTACTTACCCTTATGTTAACTTCTTGTCTACAACAAAGCGCGTTTGTCAAGCTTTGAGTGAGGTTAAAGTCACCGAATTCCCTGAACTCCTTGCAATTTGCTGTCAAACGTAACAGTTTCACTACTTTGATGTTTGAAAAAATCTCAGTAGTCTGTCCGTGTGCGTTAGACGAGAGTACGATAAAGCAATGCTGCTCGCAAATCGTCTGGTTCAAGTTCTGGATAATCTTCCAAAATTTCCTGGGTTGTGGCTCCCTTTGCTAAGAGTTCAAAAATCATCGCCACTGAAATTCTTAAACCTCGAATGACAGGTTTACCACCAAGCACTTTTGGGTCAAACGCGATCCGTTTTAGCAAGTCATCCATTGTCAAAACCTCTCTAAATAACTATGTCCATAGACTTGATTAATATCAAACAGCACAGATCCCACCACCCATAAGGGAACACCTAGAAATAAATTGTCCCAAATTGTAGGGGCGGGGTTACCCCGCCCTTACGAATGATAGGGTTGATCGGTCTATATTTGGGATATTTTATTTTCTGGAAGTCCCTAAAGCTTTGAGCGTGGCTTTCAACAGCATAATTCGTCAAAGTAACCGAATTCCCTCAGTTCCTTGCAATTTACTGTCAAATGTAACAGTTTCACTACATCCAGCTTGTGCATTTAACTTGCCAATAAGATAGTCAGAGAAATCGGCTTTTCCCTTTTTCATCTGCTGCACTGACCACCAAGCTGCTTCTCTATTTTCAAAGTCAAATGCATCCGCTCTCAGTATCTTTTCCAGAACCTCAGTAATTTCATTCCTGCTAAGTTTATAAGAACTTTTCAGCACCCAAACGAGTTCACAAAGGACGATGTTGTTGATGAAACAGGTTTTCCCGCTTGCTTTGACCTGTTTAATATACTCGTTTGCTAACTTCCATTGTTCTAAGTCATCTTGAATCAGATAACGAACAAGAACATTGGTATCCAGCCCATTTATCACAAGTTTCCACCACACTGTTCGATTGCTTCATTCATCTCTTCGATAGAAACTGGTTTCCTGGCTGGATTGTGAAGAATACCAGACAATTCTTCTACCTTGATATTCAATGGTTGAATGTAGACTCTGCCATCGGCTTCGATGATGAAATTTATGCGATCGCCCGCATGTAAGTTGAGTAGATCTCGAATTTCTTTTGGGATAGTTGTCTGACCTTTACTAGTAATTGTGGCAATGGACATAAAACTTCCTTACTTTATCAGTAATTTCTTACTTTATTGTAAGAATTAACCTGTAGACAGTCAAACAGAAGCGATTAGCTTTTCTCCTCTGCGTTCTCATTATTAGATGGAGTCTAACAAACTCTTCAACATTAAATAACACGAAGTCGCTCCTGGATCTTGATGTCCCACACTCCGCTCTCCTAGGTAGCTAGCCCGCCCTTTCTTAGCAATCATGAGCGTGGTGTCCTTCATTCCCTGTTCCGCTGCTACTACAGCCTGTTGCATAGCGAACTGCATACCCTTACCCTCACCCACAGCCTGCTCAAAAGCCGCTACACTAGGAGATAGCGCATCCACCATAGTCTTGTCGCGTAGTTGTGCCTTACCACGTTGAAGTACTCCATCTAACCCAGCCTGAAGCATCCCAAGCATATCCTCTTCAGTGAGTTCTTGCTTGCCTGCTACGGCTGTACTTGCTCGCAGGAAAAAAGTACCATAAAGAGGACCACTGGCACCGCCGATTGTCGAAATCAAGGTCATACTCACCGCTTTTAAAATACTGCTAATGTCCTTGTCTGCAAAACTCGGCAACTGAGTCATGACCTTTTTGAAACCACGATCCATATTGCTCCCGTAGTCTCCATCACCGAGCGCCGCATCTAATTCAGTCAAATAATCCTTGTTCTGCTCTATTTCGGCTGTAAATGTCTGCAGCCATTGCAGAATTTGCTCTTTCGTCACTCGCTTTCCCCTTGCTTCAAAATTACAAACCCCATCGACTTTGTCGCATGAACACAAAAATTTTTAATTTTTAATTTTTAATTTTTAATTCAAAAAATGGTCACCATCTCTCAAATTCCCCACCGCAAACTTGGCGTCAGGACAGGTGCATCCCATAACCCGATCATCTCATTATCCAACTTCAGCAGGGTAATTGAGCAACCCTGCATATCTAAAGAAGTGATGTAAGGACCAATCAGGTTTCGGACAATTTGCAGTCCCTGCTGCTCACAAATTTCTACCAATTTGCGGTAGACAATATAAAGCTCACTCAGCGGAGTTCCACCCATGCTGTTAACGAAAGCTAGCAGGCGATCGCCCCTCTCAAAAGCCTGATTAACAAGTTCCACATCCACCCATTCCCCTTGATCTTCATCCCACTCCCGTAGTGTGCGGCGGTAGGGTGAATCCTCAATAATCGATAGCGCCAGCATCTCAGTAATCTCCGAAGCTGATTTTATGCTCGTGCGCGAACGTCCTAGTTCACCGTGAATGCCGATGCCCATTTCTATTTCGCGATCGCCCAGTTGAAATGTCGGTGTTCCTTTAGCAGGCACAGTGCAGTTCGTCAGTGCTACCCCCATACTCCGCCCATTCAAGTTTACCCGTCGGCACAAATCTGCTATTTGTTGCAGATTATACCCCTGCTCGGCAGCGGCACCACAAATTTTTTCTGCCAGCACCGTCGTTCCCACACCCCGGCGTCCCTGAGTATACAAGCTGTCCTTCACTGCTACATCATCGTCAATTAATATATTCAGTACCCTCATCCCCTCACCACGGGCTAACTCCGTTGCCATTTCAAAGTTCATCACATCGCCACTGTAGTTTTTGACGATGTAAAGGATACCAGCCCCACCATCTACCTGCTTAGCTGCTTCCAGCATTTGGTCAGGGGTGGGAGAGGTAAAAACCTCTCCTGGACAGGCTGCAGCGAGCATTCCCATCCCCACAAAGCCACCATGCATCGGTTCGTGGCCACTTCCACCACCAGAAATAATTGCTACCTTCCCTTGTACGGGTGCATTGGCTTTATAGACAAAGGCTGGGTCATAGTGGACTTTGATTAAATCGGGATAAGCTGCTGCCATACCTTCTAGACTTTCGCTTACAAAGTCAAGAGGCTCGTTAATCAGCTTTTTCATAGTCTAGTCACTCTTGGTTTAGAAACTGCTAAAATCCAGGATAAAAGACTTTGACCCTATTTCTTTGCGTTCTCTGCGTCTTCGCGGTTTGTTACTCTTAAATATTATTCCCCTGTTGATTGTGGTTTACCCGTTCCGTGTTGTTAACTACAAGCTTTTGGTACTCCTGCTCGGTGATGATGTCAAGAGTACTCTCCAACCGATCCAAAAATACGATACCGTCGAGATGGTCATGCTCGTGTTGAAAGATCCGAGCCACAAAATCAGTAAATTCTTGCTTTTGAGGCTTGCCATTTCGGTCAATGTATTCTACCTCAACCACCTCATACCTAGGAACCAAGCCCCTAATCCCTGGAATACTCAAACAACCTTCCCAACCTTTGACCACTTCAGTTGAATTCGCCAGAATTCTAGGGTTAATCATCGCAGTGGGTTCCATTTCTGGGGCATTGGGATACCTAAGATTAGGACGGGAGGCAACAATGAATAAACGATCTTGTTTTGCTACTTGAGGTGCAGCGATTCCAACCCCGTTAGCCTTGGCGACTGTTGCCATTAAATCGTCAATTAATTTCTGAATCCTCGGAGCATGAATATTTTCGACTTCATCAGCTTTTTGTCGCAGTATCGGATTGCCTAATTCAATAATTGGAAGTAGTTCTGCCATAATATAAACTTCTAATGGGTAATGGGTAATGGGTAATGGGTAATGGGTAATGGGTAATGGGTAATG
>CAXTSI010000157.1:0-16342 GCA_964246695.1 uncultured bacterium | reverse complement strand
CTTAAATATCTTGTGGGGTGGGCATCCTGCCAGCCCTAAAATACAAATTGTATTTAATGTTTATTTATGTACATATACATAGCCGCTCATGATGCCCGTAAATGCCGCTTTCGCATCCGTTCGGGACTACCAGTAGGAATCGACTCAATTAATTTCCGAGTGTATTCTTCTTGAGGTGCGCGGTAGATATTTTCCGCTGAACCTTGCTCAACAATTTGACCGCGATTCATCACTAAGATGCGATCGCTCATAAACTTTACCACACTCAAGTCGTGGGAAATGAAAATATAAGTCAAACCAAATTCCTGTTGTAATTCTTTCAAGAGATTCAGCACCTGCGCCTGTACCGACACATCCAAAGCTGAAACTGATTCATCGCAGATGATAAACTTAGGATTTAATGCTAAGGAACGGGCAATGCATATCCGCTGGCGTTGACCGCCGGAAAACTGATGGGGATAACGGTTCACGGCGTCTGCATTCAACCCCACTCTTTCTAAGAGATAAGCTACGCGTTCTCGTCGTTGTTTCTTACTTTTACTGATAGAGTGAATGATCAAAGGCTCCATAATTGCATCCCCAACCTTCAGGCGTGGATCGAGAGAGCTAAAGGGGTTTTGAAAGACAATTTGCATTTCCCGTCGCAACTGCTGCAACGGTTCTCCAATGGATGTCGTGATGTCTCGCCCTTCAAAGAAAATCTGACCACTCATTGGTTGAATGAGTCGTAGCAAGGTTCTGCCAAGGGTGGTTTTACCACAACCAGATTCTCCGACCAATCCCAGGGTTTCCCCCTTTTTCACATCAAAGGAAACACCATTAACTGCCATAGTGTAGCGTTTTGTCCCACCAAACACCCCCCGGACAGGGAAACCAACCTTCAGGTCATGGACTTGTAACAAAGGCTGCTGCTGTTCTAAGGAAGCCAATCTTTGGGTGGTTTCCTCAGTAGTGACTTCTGGCGGTTGTTCTGGTTGTTTCGGTTGAATCACTACCTCTCCCGTTGATTTCTCCTCCACGTTCATGTAGTCGGAAACTGTCAGCAGTTTTTGGGGACGGCGGTTGAGAGTGGGGCGGCAAGCTATCAAGCCTTTAGTATATGGATGTTGGGGGTTAGTAAAAATTTGCTCAACTAAACCGCATTCGACAATTTTGCCTTTGTACATTACCGCTACAGAGTCAGCAATTTCCGCAATCAGTCCCAAATCGTGGGTGATAAAAATCATTGCCATATCACGGCTTTGCTGTAATTCTCGCAGCAATTCCAGAATTGTTGCTTGCACCGTCACATCTAATGCTGTAGTTGGTTCGTCAGCAATTAATAACATTGGGTTGCAAGAAATTGCCATTGCAATCATTACCCGCTGCAACTGACCTCCTGAAAGTTGATGTGGGTAGCGTTCTAGCATTGCTTCTTTGTGCTGGTTTACCAACTGCGTTACTTTTTGCTCATTCAGTGTTGATGAACCAGCAGTTTCTTTCCAAGTTTCAATATACTCTTGGTGGAGGATCTCATCGCTGGGGAGGAGTTTTACCTCTTGGAGACCGGCGATCGCTTTTCGTTGTGCTTCATATAGTGAAATATTCTGATGTCGCCTAATCGCTTCTGTCAGCTGAAACCCAATGGTAAAAACCGGATTAAGCGAACTCATCGGTTCTTGAAATATCATGGCAATGTCGCCGCCTCGGTAGATCTGCATTTCCTCAGATGACAGCGAGAGCAAATTGATTGGTGTGCCATTTTCCGACGGGCAAAACTGGATTTCGCCGCTACTTATCCTACCAGGAGACTGTACCAAACCCATTACTGCTAGGGATGTTACTGATTTTCCCGAACCCGATTCTCCTACTATTCCTAGAGTCTCTCCTCGATGTAGCTGAAAGGAAATATCATCTACAGCTTTGATGATATTGCCCTCACCAGAAAATTCGACTTGCAGATTGCGAACGTCTAGGACAGTTTCTCTCATAGGAATTGGGTAAAAATTGTTAGTTAAAAGTATTTGGATTTTAACAGCCTTGGCAACGGATGTGGCAACGGATGTGGTAACGGATGTAACGGATTCCTCTAATGGTGGGGCGACCAGATCAAGCATCCGCTACATCTCGTACATTCACGGCTGCCACATCCGCTACATCCGTTACAAAATCCGTTGCCCCGCACTAATCGAGTACCTTCACCGTTGCTTTAAAACGGAATCTCGTCTACATCCGGTTCTTCGTCCTTTGCTACTGGATAAGTCGGTCGTTCAAAGTTTTTGCTTTGGGGTGTGTATTCTTCCGGGTCATTTTGGGGAAAGTTTGTTTTTTGTGGTCTGCGTTCTTCGGTTTCATTTTGGGTTCGGACGCCAACACTACTTGTTGCTGCTGGTGTGGTTGGCGGCGACTCATAGCTGGGAATGGCTGTCTGGGAAGACGCTACAGGTATAGATGGCGATGAACTAGTAGTGATTGCGCCTAGGGGGTGAATGCGTTGCACTGTTAATTCAGCGCGTTTTTCTTTGAAACCTTCTGGGCGATCGATGGTATTCATATTTAGGCGTCCTTCCAGAAGGACGCGATCGCCTTGGTGGTGGTTTTGATAAATTTCTTTAGCAAGATTTCCCCAGCCTACTACTTTCAACATCGCTGGAGGGTCATCTGGTCGTATTCCTGCAAACTGCACCATCATTTCCGTGAGTTCCAGCCCGTCTGGTGTATGACGCAGTTGGGGTTCTTGAATTATTTCCGCCATCAAAATGCAGTTGTTCATTAAAATCCTCCTAAGTGAAAAATTGGCAATGCAACGTCGTCGTAGGGGCGGGGTCCCCCCGCCCTTACAGGAGTGGGGAAGAATGAATAATTAATATGTGTTTAACTTTCTGCCTTTTTTAATAATTCTTTAATAAATTTCATATTATTAGTTGAACTATTGAATCTTTTTTAGCATAAAATTCCAGCATTTTTCCCAAACAGCGGTTTTTAGCTGCTACAATTTCACTCTGACAGTAAAAAACAAGGAGTTGTAAAGCTCCTTATTAGTATAATTGTACTACATAAGTAATGCTAGACGACGCGATCTGTCTGATTTTGGAACCACATTTCACTATGCAGGCGATCGCACCGCTTCATTGTTCTCGATTTTGCTCAAAAGTCTATGGCTTTAAAATCGGTAGCACTAACACTAGAAAAAATATCCGCATATACCAATACTACGACTCTTTAAGCCAAAGAAGTTTGTCTCATAAAGGCTGAAAAACACAAAATTTTGGCGATAAATGTAGCCTTTCAGCAGATATTTGCTAATACTGTGTGGCAAGGATTTGATGGTATGGCAAGCTGAAAACTGTAGCTGTAAGCAGGTAGTACTTTGAAATTTCCACACAACATATTTTGTGTAGGCATCTTCACTAGGATTAGTAACAATCATCAGGGTAGCAATAAAAGCTGTGGTAATTGCAGTACTTTTAATTCCTTGCAACATTATTTTTCTCCCAAAAATTTTATAAGTTTTGTGTTGAGTGAACGAGATTTCGTCTAGCTTTGATTAAGCAGATCACTTTCTAGATAGCCACAAAGGTTTTTCCAGTGTAGATACGCTGCTTGATATGCCTGTTGAGCATGGAGCATTTCTTCTTCACAATGCTTAATTTTTTGGTTGTACTTCTGACCAATCATCTCAATATCCCTGATCAGAACAGCTTCTAGCTTGTGAGTTTCTTGCTCAACCCATCTTGTCTGCTTCCAAGCAAACTCCTCATCTGACAAACCTGTTTGCTTTGGGAAGAAACAGGGTAACTGGGTAATTGCTGCGTGGTGTTGGTTTTGAAGTGCTTCTATAGTCTGAATTCGTTCTTGTTCAAACTGCTGTTTTCGCTTCCGGTAATAGTGCAGATCAAAGTCCGCTTTTGCCATGCCTAGGTTCTTAATCTGACCTGTGGGATCACCTTGCACTACGAATTTAAGGCAGCGATCGAGGCAATAAATCTCCTTTACCTCTTCCTCTGATAAGCTTTCCGACTGAAAGACATGAGGTAGGTATTTTTCGATCAGTTCTAAGTGAAGTTCTGGAAGTTCAAATAACTCGCTTTGGAATGCAGCACCTAACCAGAGAATAAAGATCGGGATGCTGGCAGCAATGCCTTCAAGCAACAGTCCTCCTGGTAATCCCAACTGAGCTACAATCCAGAATGCGATTACGTACTCTGAGAGACTTAATCCTCCAGCCAAGGCACTATCGACAGGAAAGTGTCTGTCTAAATTTCCCGCCTCTACAGTTTGAAGCAGATCAAACTGCGATCGCATAAATTTGTCTTCTAATTCATTAGATGGTGGATTTTCTTGCACATTACGTTCAAGCGCTTGTAGCGTTTTCAGGGTACTCTGCCGTTGCCGCAATCGTGTAATCGCTTTAGTACCTCGATCCTCAACTAAGTAACCTGCAATTGCTGCTGCAAACAAAGCAGATGGAAATCCAATTCGCCCAAGGCGAGCAGTTAGTACTTGCATTCCTGCACTGAAAGTCAGTGCACTGAGGATGGTAGCAATGATTTTGACGACTAATTTTGTTGCAGGTGAAGTTGGTCGCCTGGCGACTTGGGATAGATCCGTAATGCGTAAACTGGCAAATTCGGACTGTCCCTGCTGTTCAACAAGTTGTTTGACGATCGCTAAGTCTTTTGCAGGCAATTTTTCAAGTTGCCCTTGCGGCAAGTTCTTCCAGCTCTTGGTATGCTTCTCAGGTTTATATACAGTGAGTCCAGAGAGTGAGTCGTTTGGATGAAACAGTGTCATAATGCTTAACTCGTCTTAACTGTAATTTGACTAGGTTGATGCAGTCATGTATCTGGTTCAAAGTTTCCGTCCACTCTCCAACGCCCATTCCACACAAGTCATTACGCTACTGGCAGAACAAATCCGTTGATTGGGTAGTCCCTTCAACCGCACTTCTAAATCGTCTTGCAGTTTCTCAGTGGGTCCAATAATCGTAAAACCAAACCGCCGACAAAGGGTAACAAGGGATTCATAATCTGTATTCCACCGAAAGTCATGGATACTAAACTAACGAACCCAAAGCCTATTAATGCTAGCAAAAAATATTTGAGTGACTTAGAAACCACTCTGAGTAGAAGATTATGCTCATTTTCTGTCACAGTTTTACACCCACAATAGTTCAGTTGATTTCTGGAGAGGGCGTTGCTGAATCAAAGTGTGATTAAGTATGAAACATTGACTATGAAAGACAGACGATACAGCCTGTTCCCTCTCAACAATCTTTGAAAGCTTGATTATGAAGAAGCGATGTAGCCTGAATTCTATGAATGAAGGATGGAGTCATGAGTAGAGTCGGATTTTTTTCTCCCCATAATCCGCTCATATCCTCCATAATTCTGGCAAAATTCTCCAAATTCTAAAGGTTTTACAGAGCCAAAAACAATAAGCACGTTACCTGAATCACATTTGTTCAGGCGTCCTATTTTTTGGAGTTACTCCCCACCATGATAAGCAAATGAGTATATTCTCAGTTGTTACTTCCAAGCGAACTTACTTTCAAAAAATAGTTCACACAAAGAACTGGACTGTACCTCATGTTGTTGCTATCAATCACTGATTCAGACAAACAAATCAATGAAGATATATTTCGGATATTTGTACCCGAATAATATCAAGATGCTAGCCTTTTATGATGTTAGCTGTCTTTTTAAGACAGTTAACATTTTTTTATTTATATAGGTACTTTAACTACTCTTGATTCAAATGTCAAGCAGTTAAAGTCAGTGACGAATGTCAATTTTTGAAACATTCTAACTTACACTAAGGGTCAAGCCACATGCAACCTGGTACTACCGACCCACCTTTCAAGCGGAGACACATGTCTAATCCTACCTGTAAATGGGTCATAAGTTTAGGTATGGATTAGTTCAGGCGAAGTACTTTAACTCCTAAGCAACACATTTTGGAACCCATGTCCAGCAAGGATTTTAGGAAAACAAGAAAAATGTGTTACTTTTATATGTTGCTAGTAGCGAGCACCGCTAATCGGAGGTTCGTATCTTACACCCACACTCTATAAGGGTGATTCTATACAAACAATCCTGCCTACGCAGTCCCAAAAAATCCTGATTATTCGTGTTGATGCTCTTAAAAACATGTTTTTTAAAACACTTGCTCTCAGTATTAACACGTTAACGCAAAATAGGAGTTAACTTTAAACAACCATAAATTTTCAAATTTGATAGTAGAGGACTATCTTTTAAAGATTGTTCAAATTTCCGATTACTCCGTTTACTATGGAACAATTTCTGGATAGAATGATTTGAGTTACCTGACAGCCAGTTTAGCTGTGTGCTTTACTTCAGTAGAGGCAAAGTCAGTTTTAGGTAGCGCTCCCTATTAAATAAGGAGGTGAGTAATCTTTGTGGGACGTCTAACACGCAATCAATCTAAAAATCCTCCACCTAAATCTGAATTCATTCAGGTTGTTGAAAGATACCTCCGTGAAGCAGCGTGGACTAACCAAGAGTTGATGGATGAAATCCAGGTTGGGGAAACGCAATTCTATCGGTGGGCACGCGGTGACAGCGTTCCGAAAAAAGCTGTAATTAACCGTATAGCAGTATTTTTAGCACGTCGGCTTGATCGGACTCATCAAAAGTTGCCTCATAATCCCTTTCCAGGGTCCGATGAAATTGATGGAATAGTCAATGAGCTTCTTGACGCCGCAGGCTACCGAGCTGCTGTCAAAGGTAAAGGGGTAGATTACAGTTGGCACGAAATAGCCAAAAATCAATCATGGACACTTGGATATACTGATGTGCCTACATGGTCACAGATTCCAGATAACCCTGGTTCTACCCCAACTGGTTTAGCCATTGAGTATGCAGAGCAAATTGGTCGATTACTTGGGATCACTACAAATTGGGAATATTTGACATGGCAGGAGATGCCTCTCGCGATCAGAGAACGAAGAGTTCATGGTATTGCTCCTTTTTTTCTGGCATTACCAGAGCGCTTCTTTGACTATCGTTTCTCTAAGCCATGTAGTGAAGAACCTTATAGTCTTTCTGCTGTAATCGTGCCTGGACAGGTCAACAACAAATCTGTCTCTCTTGAAGACTTGCCAAATAGGCGTGTTCAATTGGTTCATGTTAGAGGTGAAATAGGAAGCTGGGCAGTTACCATTCTTGGCGACTCATACCAGAATCAGGAATTTGAAGATAGAAGGAAAGCCATCAGTTATTTGCTGACAACAGCAAAAAGAGAGAATGATGTTATTCCTGTCTTTCTGTCTGAGAATTTTACCTGTCAATATCTCTCTAACGAGAATCAACTACAGGTCATAAAAAGTGACAGATTAGAAAATATCAAGACGGCTCCAGCATTTGCTTTTCATCCAGACGAAGAGAAGCTGACTACAGCAGCTAATTCCGCTATCAATATAGTTCCCAAGATACAGTTTTAGCAATCCTCTTTGTGTTGGTAAAAAAATCTGGCTGCTAAAAGAAAGGATATTTGATCTGGAATTTGGTCAAATATCCTTTATTGAGTAAACAAAATTACTCACATGAGTAAGTAGGTAAGCACAAATAAACCTAACTATGTAGCAAAATGTAAAACGCTCGAAACCCTTGTGATTGCTTCACTTCGCTCCGTTCGCAAAGACATAGTTATAAATTTTCCCGCCTACCTACTTATCTTGAGATAGTAAACCAAGGGTTTAAATAAATCTCAATATTAAATAACTTGCATTTTATAGGCTTTGGTCAATCTGAGAGACAGCAAATTTACCTAAAAGTTAGTAAATAAAATGTCTAGCTATTTCTCAATTTTACCAAAAATAAGCTAAAAATGAGTAGGTAACGTGGTAAAAACAAAGACATTATTATCCCCAGGAGAGAAGTAGGTAACGTGGTAAAAACAAAGACATTATCATCCCTAGTAGAATTTATAGTCTCTGAAGAAGAAAAAATCTTAAGCGAGTTGGCTGTGGAGTTACATCTTTGTAATACGATGGCAAGCGAAGAAGGCTTAAAACGATTTGCTGAGGCGTTCTACTTCGTGCGATCTAATTACTGTCGCCTTAATTTTATATTGGGTGAGAGATGTGGTGTTAATGAGTTTTTGTGGGCAGGACTTGCAAAGAATTTAATCGAAGAGTTAGGTGGAAGAAAAGGAGCAAGTCATAACCAGCTATATAGAGATTTTTTATCTTGTGTAGGAGCTAACTCAGAAGAGTTTCTCCGACCACCTTTATTTACATATAAATTTAATAGTTTATGGGAGAATTTTTGTCGAGAAGCGCCTCTTCTAGAAGCTCTTTCAGCAATTGCAATTTATGAGATATTTGACAAACCTGATTATGCACTCTTGCTACGTGTTATTCAAAAAACTGGTATTCCAGAAAGGGGTCTTCGCTTCTTTAAAGTTCATGCTAATGCAGAACACTTCGATATGTTTGAAGACACAATTGATTGGTTAAGTAAACAAGAAAGAGGAGAGGAAATTCTTAATAATGGCATAAACTTCGTCTTGCAAACACAGACGATGATGTGGGGAGAATTGCTGAGAAGTTTGTCAGAGCAATGTAGAGATGCTTGGGAAGCGAAGAGTTTACCTCATATATCGCATATATCGCTCCCAAATGGTTCGTGAACACTGAGAAACCCGGTTTCTTAAAGAAACCGGGTTTCTGGCACTTTAAATTTTCACAACTAAAATAAGATTGCTATAGTTTTTCTGGAGAAAGTAAGAATGAGTTATGGAAAAAGTAGGCGTAGGTTACTCGCATTTGGTGTGACACTCGTCACGATTATTTTTCTTTATCTTACTTCGTGTCATAGCAATTCTTCACAATTAAATAATAAGTCTACGCTAGCGGAAATATCTGCTACTAGAAAGCTCAAAGTTGGGTATCTTATTTTTCCACCAACAATAACGAAAAGCCCTTCGGGTGAGTTAGTTGGTCATCATGTTGAAGCAATCAAAGAAATTGCTCGATTGAACAATTGGAATCTTGAGTTTATTGAGACAGATTGGGTTGGCTTCGCAGCCGGACTTAACTCCCGTCGCTTTGATGTTTCAATAGCACCTACTTTTATAACTGTTCCAAGAGCGTTGTCAGTCTATTTCACTAGACCCCTTTTCTTTGCAGGTAACAGTGCAATAGTGCGTAGTAATAATGATCGTTTCACAAGCGTTGAGAGCATCGACCAGCCGGAGATTGTGGTTGCAGTAACTCAGGGTGAAGCTGGAGATGAATATGCAAGAGCAAATTTTAAGAAAGTCAAAATTACTAGATATTCTGGTGACCAATCACTTGCATTTCAGGCAGTTATAAGCGGTCGAGCAGATGTTGCACTTGGTGACGCTTATGCGACATCACAATTTGTAAAAGCTCACTCAAAGGAGGTGAAAGATTTATTTGCTAAATCCCCATACAATTTGACTCCTGTTTCATGGGCTGTACGTCGAGGAGATGAGGAACTTCTCAACTTCTTAAATAGCAGTTTGAACACATTTGACTATCAAGGATATCTTCTTAAATGGGAACGAAAAGCTGGCGCTAACTGGCTTCATACTAAGAAAATTTGGGAATTTACTAGTAGTTGATACACAAATGGACTGGAATTTTTCTGTAGTTTGGAGCAATCTTTTACAACTCTACTTTGCCTTCCTCGTAACAGTCTGGATTAGCGTTGGAAGCATTACTTTAGGAACTGTAATCGGTGTATTACTAGGAGTGTTATCACTTATTTCCTTGAATTTGATTTCATGCATAGCTAGACTTTTTATTGAGCTTTTTCTGGCGCTACCAGTTCTTGTACTCCTCGTGTGGCTGTATTACAGTTTACCGCTGATGATCCCTGGTTTAGTTATTGAGGGACAGAGTTGTGCTATCCTGGGACTTGGCTTAAGTCTTTCGGCGTTTGTAGCTGAGATAATTCGAGGAGGAATTAACTCAATACCCTCTGGTGAGATTGAGGTCGCTTATTGTACAGGAATGTCACGCTTTGAAGCAATTCGTTATATCCTTATCCCTCAAGTTTTCCGTGAATCCTGGCCACCTCTTATGGGGCAGTATATAACGACCTATAAGTTCTCAACATTGGCATCAGTTATTGCTGTTCCAGAAATCCTACACACTGCAAATTCGATTATTGCCCAAACCTACCGACCACTAGAAATGTATTCTGCTGTAGCAGTGATGTTTATCATTACCATAATTCCTCTGAATATTCTTCTGAGGCGAGTACAAAGTGTTAAACAGCTAGGCGGAATAGAGAAAATATGAGTTTGTAGCTTGAGATTGGCTCTTTAGTAAGGTGAGAAAAAAGAGTTTATAAGGAATTTTTTATATATATAGCAGTCCTAAATGATTCGTGAAAGCAGAGAAACCCGGTTTCTTTAAGAAACCGGGTTTCTGAGGCTTGAGATTTTCACAAATGATTTAGGATTGCTATATTATATAGATCTATAAGATAAATTGTAAGAACGACAATCTTTGTAGAGACGTTGTATGCAAAGTCTCTACAGGTGTGAACTCTCCACTGCCCCTACTTGAACCGTATTGCCCTATCATTGCCATGAAAAACTTATTTCTCTTTGTGGATCGGATAGGAAAAAAATTTAGCCACACAACTGTTCTGAATACTGTGTCTTTCTCTCTAGAAAGAGGTGAAAGTATGGTGATTCAAGGACCTAGTGGCTGTGGAAAAACAACCCTTTTGCGATGTATCGCCTTGGTAGAAGAAATTGACCAAGGACAAATTATTTTTAATGGAGAAATTGTTTCTAGGACTGGTTTCAGAAAACGCACGTCTGATAAGAATTGCTTAGAAATTGGCATGGTATTTCAACAGTTATATCTTTGGTCTCATATGACCGTTATTCAAAATGTGTCATTACCTCTATGGCTCCGTAATGGGAAAAATAAGAAGCTGGCAGATGAAGTGGCGAAGGAACAATTAGCCCTACTAGGCATAGAAAACAAAGCAGATGATTACCCAAATCAACTATCAGGAGGTCAACGGCAGAGGGTTGCGCTTGCACGTGCACTTGTGCATTCTCCTCAACTTCTCTTATTAGATGAAATTACTGCCAATCTGGATACTGAAACAGCGCACAAGGTTATAGGAATTGTCGAAAAAATAATTGCCACAGGCGTATCGGTGATATTAGTCACACATTCCCTACTGAATTTAGCAAGTTGGTCGTATGTCTTGTTTTTTGACGGTACTACATGGAAGATGAAGAAAACTTTGTGACAGGGTTTAAGGACGTCACTCTTACTGCCACCTCTAACGACTACTCCAGTTCAGCATTCAACGCATAACTTTTGTCTTAAGCTAATGACTATTGAATATTGCACTTATCTTAAAAACTTGTGGCGCAGGTTATTTTAGAAAATGTTTACAAAAGTTTTCCTCCTCGTAAAGGGGAAGGTGTTGCCTCAAACCATCGTGCTGAAAGCGTCAATGTCTTGCGGCGAATTAACCTAACGGTGGCAGATGGTGAGTTTATTGTGCTGGTGGGACCTTCTGGTTGCGGTAAAAGCACCCTCCTGCGGATAATTGCTGGGTTGGAGGCGATGACTGGAGGCAATATCTGGGTAGGCGATCGCTTGGTAAATGACTTACCCCCCAAACAACGAGACATCGCGATGGTGTTTCAAAATTACGCCCTCTATCCTCATATGACGGTGTATGACAACATCGCTTTTGGATTACGGCGGCGGGGAGTAGGGGGAGTAGGGGGAGATGAGGGAGATGAGGGAGATAAGGGAGCAACATCATCCCCCTCATCCCCCTCATCCTCCTCATCCTCCTCATCCCGTCCTCCTATTTGGGCGGAAAACTTGCTAGTGGGGATGACACGTTCACTCCCCAAAGGACTGCGCTATAATTCTTTTCGAGAACGGGCGGTGGACAGTGGGGTGCGTTATGTTGCCCAACTGTTGCAAATTGAGGCTTTACTAAATCGCCTACCTAAACAGTTATCTGGCGGACAAAGACAGCGAGTGGCATTGGGAAGGGCGATCGCACGTAATCCCCAAGTGTTTTTAATGGATGAACCACTTTCTAACTTGGATGCCAAACTCCGCGCCGAAACCCGCGCCCAAATTGTGAAACTACAACGTCAACTGGGTACAACGACGATTTACGTCACTCACGATCAAACGGAAGCGATGACGATGGGCGATCGCATCGCTATTCTCTGCGAGGGTAAAATCCAGCAAGTTGCTTCCCCATTGGAACTTTACAATCGTCCAGCCAGCAGCTTTGTTGCCCAATTTATTGGTTCACCGCCGATGAATTTTATTCCTGTGGAGTTTCATGCCCCCTTGTTAATTACCAGTGGTGATTTCCGTCTCACACTACCAGAAGTTTGGGGAACTGCTTTGCAAAAATACAACGGGCGAACCCTAATTTTAGGCATTCGCCCAGAACACTTAATATTGAGTGTGCCTGCTACCAAAAACTGGAGCGTACAAGTAGAATTGGTGGAGAATCTGGGCAACGACACATATTTGTCTACAAAACTTGTCGAACCTGGTTTTCCAAAAGCCACCACAACGGCGTCCGTACATGTACGAGTTCCACCAGACCGCTTTGTGCGTGTCGGCGAACAACTGTGGTTATCTCTAATTCCAGAAAAAATTCACTTTTTTGACCCAGAGACTGAATTGGCAATATTTGCTGAATAGTTAGTGGTTAGTGGTTAGTGGTTAGTGGTAATTTTTGACAACCAACAACCAACAACCAACAACTAACAACTAACAACTAACAACCAACAACCAACAACTTCCGTTACACTTCAGCAACAACTTGTTCTTGTTCTCTTTCGACAAACGCCTGGACGCGGGCGCGGTAACTGCGCAGGGATTCATCTACCCAATCGCGATCGTTACTGTTGGCGTATAAATGTACTAGTGGTTCGCTAGCATCAGGCAAAACTAATACCCAACTATCATCGTAGGGCTGACAAATTTTCACCCCATCAATTAATTCCAGGTTTTGCGCTGGGTGAGTTTCTACTAGGTAGCGCATGAGTGCGCCTTTGACTGTCCAAGGGCAACGTATTGTATGAGTTTTGTGAACTACACGAGGCAATTCTGAGCGTACAGAAGCGAGCGATCGCTCCTGTATAGTTAGCATCTCAATCAGGGTGGCAATGCAGAACATAGCATCAAATCCTGGATGCAACTCTGGTAAAATAAAGCCTGTGTCGCCACTACCTCCCAGTACTACATTGTGGTTTTTATGACACGCCTCCATCAATGCTGTGGGATTTGCCTTGGTACGGAGTACCTTGCCATCGTGGCGACGAGCAATTTGTTCTACAGCACTGGAAGCATGAACTGGTACAACCACGGTTCCCCTAGGGTTAGAAGTTAACACGATGTCCACCATCAGCGCTGTTAACATTTCTCCACGAATGGGAATGCCTGATTCATCAACCAAAATTAGCTGTTCTCCATTAGCCGTGATCTGGGCACCAAAGTTAGCCTTCAACGCCTCCACGACATGACCAAGCTGAGTCAGAAGTGTTTCGCGGTCAGTTGCTGACATAGTGGCTTTATTCAGACTGGCGTTGAGTACTACAGCATCAGCGCCAAACTTATCTAACATTTGGGGCAACACTGCGCCCGACACAGCATACACGTAGTCAATTACGACTTTTGCGCGACTGTTGCGAATCGTATCAATATGTAACAGCTTTTCAAAAGCAGTGCAGTATCGATCAACCACTTGAATGGGGTAGACAACATCGCCAATCTCATGGATTTGCGCCCGCCGCATATCTTCCTTAAAGTAAGCCCCCTCAATTTTCTTTTCTTGAGACTTAGAGATATTTATTCCTTTGGCATCCATGAACTCAATCAGGATGTAATCAGGGCGATCGGGATGCATCCGCACATGAATACCTCCAACTACCCCCATTTTGGGTATAACTGTGCGTGCAACAGGAATAGAGGTGGCGTCTAGGTTCTGAATATCGATACCTACAGACAAAAGACCTGCTATTAATGACCGCGTGACCATGCGAGAGATATTGCGTTGGTCGCGGGAGACAGTGACCCGACTCCGTGGTTTCAAGGTAGAACCGTAGGCAGACCCCAACTTCACGGCAAATTCTGGGGTAATGTCGATATTGGCTAATCCTTGAACGCCACGTTGCCCAAATAAATTGCGTTGGGCAGTGTTACCCCAAATCAAGTTAATATTTAAAATCGCCCCTGACTCAATCTTTTTACTGGGCCAGACGCGCACGTAAGGGCTAATTTGGGCTTCTTCTCCCACGGTCGAAAGGGAACCGACTACCGCGCCTTCTAAAACATGGGCGCGACGGTCTACACGGGTACCACGGGCAATAATACAAGCTGAAAGATGTGCTTCATCGCCAATTATCGCTCCATTCCAAATAATCGGACGCTTGAGATTGGCGTAAGCGCCGATAGTGACGTTATCCCCAATTACGGTTCCAGCTTCAATTTGTACCTTGGCGCCAATGCGGCAATTGTCCCCAATAATTGCTGGGGCTTGAATCTCAGCTGAAGAATCTATATGAGTGTTTTGACCTACCCACAATCCTGGTGAAACCTCTTTGTAGGGAAAGTCAAGTTTGACGAGTCCGTGTAATCCATCATACTGAGCCTGACGACAAGCGTCTAAGTGACCGACATCGCACCAATAACCTTGGGCGATGTAACCGTACATTGGCTCGTTTTTCTCTAATAGTAAGGGGAACAAGTCTTTGGAAAAGTCGCATTCAGTGTTTGCTGGCAGGTATTCCAAAACTTCTGGTTCTAAAATGTATGTGCCAGTATTTACCGTATCAGAAAAAATTTCACTACTAGAGGGTTTTTCTAAAAATCGCCGAATCCGATCTTCCTCATCGGTAATGACCACTCCAAATTCAATTGGGTTGGGGACACGTGTCAAAATCAAAGTGGCTTTTGACTTTTTTTGTTTATGAAATTCAATTGCCGCTTTTAGGTCAAAATCTGTTATACTATCGCCGCTAATTACTAAAAAGGTTTCATCAAGGAGTTCCGCAATGTTTTTCACGCAGCCTGCGGTGCCTAAGGGCTGGTCTTCTTCTACGGCATAGGTCATCTGCACACCGAAATCGCTGCCATCTAGGAAGTAGTCTCGCAAGACATCAGGTAAATAATGCAGTGTGGCAACCACTTCTGTAATTTGATGCCGTTTGAGAAGATTGATAATGTGTTCGGCAATTGGTCGATTGAGAATAGGCACCATAGGTTTCGGCAAGTCAGAAGTAAGCGGGCGAAGCCGCGTTCCCGATCCTCCTGCCATCAGTACTGCACGCATAAATCCTCCTTAGCGGTTTGCACCAGTTCCAGCGTCAAGTCCCATAAAACGCGTTTGTTCAACTTTTTTCTAGTTTGCTTTGGAACTTTCGCTCTTTTCATCTGGTCACATACAAGAATATCTATTCGTCACACTAACTTGTTTATCTATAGAAGATCAAGAAGGGGCAGCAGGGGGTTTAACCCCCTGCTGCCTTATTCAGTAGTCCTGAGTTCTTCCTTGTTGAGTCCTAAGTTTTAAGTAATTTCACTCATGACTTCAGAAGGAGGTACTCAATACTGCTTTGCTTCTGGGTACCATTTCCGCCAGAGCTACTCTAAACTAGAGAATATGAGGATGTATTAATAAAGGATGCTGAAGACTGTGGGTTTTAGTCATCGCTTCTCGGTGTCTTTTGTAAAGTGCCAATATGGAGTCAGAATACTTAACTCTAATTTTGTCAATTGCTCACGGGGTTGATGGCAATGAGTACTTTAATCGTTTTTACATTGATAGTGGGTTATGCGGCGGGTGTTTGGAAGTTTTGGAATGGATTTTACCGGACTAACTTCCAGCAGAGTTTGCCTAATCGCCTCAGTTTAGCCTTATTGTGGCCAGCTTTGTTTATTACGAATAAATCCTATCGTCAAAACTTTAAAAAGGCGCTTAAGGGTCGGAAATAAAAGTTTGGTGGAAAGGATCTGGTTAATTGGCAGGTAAGCATGTTTGTTCTACCTGCAAAAAAAGACAATCTTGTTTACAGCTATTTTCTGTTTATTGAACCACAAATTGTCGTAGGGACACAACATTGTTCATTGGTGTCAACTTAACTTTGAAACCCGCAGTAGTTTGCTCGTTCCCATACTCTGCATAGGAATGCAGTCCTTGGGGCTGCTGCCTCATTGCTTGTATAGGTCGGCAGCAGCCCGCCAATTAGGCATTCCCAGCCAGAGGCTGGGAACGAGAAAATCCCCTGATGAATGCGTCAAGAGGATTTCCCTGTTCCCTGTTCCCTGTTCCCTGTTCCCTGTTCCCTGTTCCCTGTTCCC
>CAXTSI010000156.1:0-16473 GCA_964246695.1 uncultured bacterium | reverse complement strand
TAACAACTAACAACTAACAACTAACAACTAACAACCAACAACCAACAACCAACAACCAACAATGTCTATAAAAGTTTTAGTTCCTACTGCTTTGCAAAAATTCACCCATAACCAAGCTACCTTAGAATGTAGTGGTAGCAGTATCTCTGAACTGTTCGACTCCTTAGAACAAAGCTGTCCTGGTATCAAGTCAAGGTTGTGCGATGAAGCGGGACAACCACGGCGCTTTTTAAATTTGTACCTTAATAGCGAAGACATCCGCTTTTTGGAAGGGACAGCGACACCTCTGAAAGATGGCGATGAAGTAAGTATTGTCCCCGCTGTGGCTGGTGGTTGATACCGGAAAAATTCCATATTTGGAAATTGCCTACAGAATGTAGAGACGTTACATGTAACATCTCTACAAGGGCTAATCCCTCTCAAAAAGAAAGTCTTTGTTGCCAAAATTCATTGTTGTCAATGGTCAGGATAATCCTTTGATAGGATTCATGGCGCAACTCAATGGTTAAATAATTTGTCTCTCTATTCACGTACCAAAACTCTTTGCCTCGATTAGTGTAATAAGTTCCTGCTTTAATCACTCCAGGAATAAAGCTACCAGGGGCACGGACTTCTTTCCAATTACTCTGAGGTTCGGCTGTCGTAACTTGTTCAATATGTTCTAATGGTATTTCCCAAAGTTTGCTGAAGCGAACAGCTAACAGTTGCTCTTTAAATGTAAACTCTATTTGCAACTTTTTGTCAATTATATTTAAGTTCATTATCAAACTCTTCTTAATTAATTCTTTATCTAGTATTCCCCAAATAGGCGCGGAATCACTGGTATAGGATGTAACCGTTCAAAGGGGTCAAACAAGCTCTTGCAGAATTGAGGTAAGTGTTCATCTCTGGACTTCTGATTCCAGTTTTTCACAATCTGAAATTTCATGGCAGCGATCGCACGCGCTATGAACGCGACTTGGTATTACCCAGGGGCAGAAGTGGTACGGAAAAGCTCTTCGTAATCTACGAGACAATTGGTTACTGCCTCTGAATATCTCCAAGAAATGGTCAGTTCGATTTGAAAGCTGGCAAGAGTTGACTGCTGTCTAAGTAGCTGCATAACCGGAGCATTTGACCTAATACCCCGAAAGAATACAAACTTGTGCCGAAAGTTCGACCCTTGCAAGAGTGTTTTGTACTCCTTAAACTTGATGATTACAAGTCAACCAACAGTCAATGAAGTTACCAGTGTGAGTACAGTTTCCCGCTAAAGAGTAAAAGGTTCTCTGAGTAAGCGCTTAAAACTGAGGGGGTGCATCTTAAGTTTTTGCATAAAGATGCATCTGGATTTTACTTGGTTGACAACTAGATAATTGTAGCATTAGTAACAAGTTGTACTTGCTTATGCTCGCCTTCATGACTACGCAGGTAACGAAGAAACCCTTAGCTTAACGTTCCATAATAAGTGAAAGATGTAAAAAAACAACTACACAAATATCAAGCCCTTCGCGGAGCATTAAAACGTTGGGCAGGATGGGAATACACAACTAATTAAATGCCGTAAGGATAGAAAGGGCAAAATGACTTTAACTACAGCTACACCTCAGATTAAACTAGCAACAAATAAGTACCAAGTAGAACCAGGAACTACACATCCTTTAGGTTCGACTCCGGATAAAGAGGGAGTAAACTTCGCAATCTTTTCACAGCATGCCACATCTGTTGAACTGTTGTTGTTTGATCGGCATGATGACCCAGAACCTATAGAGATTATTAACTTAAACCCAAGAATAAATAAAACATTCCACTTCTGGCATGTCTATGTCAGAGGATTGAAACCAGGCACTGCCTATGCCTATCGAGTTGATGGTCCTCAGGATTTACACGGGGCAGGACACCGCTTTAACAAAAACAAGGTACTGATTGATCCCTACGCTAAGAGCAATAGTAATGCCCTTTGGAACCGCATCGATGCTTTGGGGTCACAAGACAACCTGACCACCTCGATGCGCAGTGTAGTCATCGATATCTCAGATTATGACTGGGAAGATGACCGTCCCCTCAACCGACCAATGAATGAAACCATCATTTATGAGGTGCATGTTGGCGGATTTACTAAGTCACCTTCCTCAGGCTGCAAACACCCCGGTACCTTCTATGGAATCATCGAGAAGATCCCTTACCTGAAAGAGTTGGGCATCACAGCGGTTGAACTACTGCCGATATTTGACTTTGATGAAAAGGACACCCTCCGAGAAGTTAACGGTGAGGTCCTGAAAGACTATTGGGGATACAACCCGCACAGCTTCTTCGCCCCGCAAATCTCGTATTGCACTTCTCCTACTGAAAGAAGCCCCATCCGGGAGTTCCGGGATATGGTCAAGGCATTGCATAAAGCTGGGATCGAGGTCATTCTGGATGTGGTCTTTAACCACACTAACGAAGGCAACCATCAGGGTCCAACCATCAACTTTAAAGGCCTTGATAATAGCGTCTACTATCACCTCGTGCCGGAGGACAAGCAGTACTACATGGACTACTCCGGGTGTGGAAACACCGTCAACTGCAACCACCCTATGGTGAATAAGTTGATTGTGGATTGTCTGAAATTTTGGGTCAGAGAGATGCACGTTGATGGCTTTCGGTTTGATGAAGGTTCTATTCTAGCGCGTGGACACGACGGACTACCAATGGCGTATCCACCGGTACTTTGGCACATCGAAACATCCGAAGTTTTGGCGGAGACCAAAATTATTACTGAGGCTTGGGATGCCGGTGGACTTTATCAAATTGGTGAATTTCCTGGATATCGTTACGCAGAATGGAACGGACATTTCCGAGACAATATCCGGCGCTTTGTTAAAGGAGATTCAGGACTGGTGGGCGCAGTCGCTTGGCGCTTTGCCGGCAGTGCCGATCTCTACGAAACCAGCGGTCATCTACCAATCAACAGTATCAATTTCATCACTTGTCATGATGGGTTCACCCTCAATGATTTGGTTTCGTACAACGACAAGCACAATGAAGCCAACGGTGAAGACAATAGAGATGGCATCAATGAAAATTTGAGCTGGAATTGTGGTTTTGAAGGAGAGACTGAAAATCCAGAAATTGATGCATTCCGTCGGCGACAAATTAAAAATTTCGCAGCCATTCTCTTGCTGTCCCTAGGAGTACCAATGATTCTGGCTGGTGATGAAGTCAGACGCACCCAAAAGGGCAACAATAATGCCTACTGCCAAGATAACGAGATTAATTGGTTTGACTGGAATCTTGTGGAGAAGAACTCGGATATATTCAGGTTCTTCAAGCTGATGATCAATTTCCGCAAGTCCTATTGCCATGCTGCCTTACGTAGCCGCTATTTCTTCAGCGGTGAAGTGAATGAGCGCGGTCTGGCGGATATATCTTGGCATGGTTGCAAGTTGTTCAGCCCTGGTTGGGAAAATCCTTATGCCAGAGTTATTGCACTTACTGTGGGGGGCTTTGAAGGATCAGTAGATATTCACGTCATGCTCAATATGTACTCGGAGGAGATGCACTTTGAAATTCCCTCTCTTGAGGATAGGGAATGGTACAAAGTTGTAGACACTGCTGAGTCTTCCCCTATGGATATTATGGAACCGGGTCAAGAGATTATGGTTTCAGATGATGTCTACCTTGTTAAAGGTCATAGCGTTGTCGTTCTAATTTCCAAATAATTTACTGGTAAGTAATTTACACGAATGGAGTAAATTCAATGAGTAACACAGGCTTTTCGTTTTCAGATTCGCTCGCTGGTTACGTTACTGATTTTGACTCACAAAAGGGAGCTTTTGGTACTTTCGGTCTCAACACGTCGGACGGCAGAAAACTTGAGGTAGTATTAACCCCAATAACCTCTGCTGAGCTGGTGCGCAATCTTGGAGAGCCTTACTCCGATTGTACTGTTCAGATGGGATCAATGCTTGTCCCAAATCGGCATCTCTTCGTGTATGGCATTTTCTATCGTGAGGCGGGTCAGTACAAATTTGAAGCCAAACATATAGTCTTTCCAGGCAGAACAGAAAGTGATTATGTTTTTGAAAAATCAGATTGGTGGGTCAACCAGATACAAAGTCTTGCCAATTTTTATCTAAAAGCGCAGTTCGGTGATGACGAAATTGATTATCGAAAATATCGCACTGAGCTAGGCTGGATTGGTACAAAGCGAGCAACCAAGAGTCAGGAAACCGACACCATTTCGCGTCTGGTTTACGGTTTCGCTACAGCCTACATGGTTACTGGGGAAGACCGTTACCTAGAGGCTGCCGAAAAAGGGACTGAATACTTGCGTGAACACATGCGTTTTCTTGATGAGGGCGAAGGAATTTGCTATTGGTATCATGCAATTGACGTTCAGCCAGATGGAAGCGAACAGAAAGTATTTGCCTCAGAATTTGGGGATGATTATGACGCTATCCCAGCTTATGAGCAGATTTATGCCCTAGCTGGTCCTACCCAGACCTACCGGGTAACGGGCGATCCCCGCATTATGAATGACATTGAGTTGACCATTAATCTGTTTAACAAATATTTCCTTGACAAAACGGACAAAGGGGGGTTTTTCTCACACATTGATCCGATTACCCTCAGCCCCCACTGCCAGTCTTTGGGCAATAACCGTGCGAAAAAGAACTGGAACTCGGTAGGTGACCATGCCCCAGCCTATCTAATCAATCTCTGGCTGGCGACAGGCGAGGAGAGATACGCCGATTTGCTTGAGTACACGTTTGACACAATTGAAAAGCGTTTCCCAGATTACGACAATAGCCCGTTTGTTCAGGAACGTTTTTATGAGGATTGGAGCCACGACACGACTTGGGGTTGGCAGCAGAACCGAGCAGTTGTGGGTCACAACCTCAAAATCGCTTGGAACCTCATGCGTATGCACCACCTGAAACCAAAAGAAAAATACGCAGCCCTGGCCGAAAAGATTGCCAAAATTATGCCTGCAGTTGGTAGCGACCAACAGCGTGGGGGATGGTATGACGTCGTGGAACGCATACTAGAACCAGGGCAAGAGGTACACCGCTTTGTCTGGCATGACCGTAAGGCTTGGTGGCAGCAGGAACAGGCTATTTTAGCCTACCTGATCCTGGCTGGCTCACTTGAGAACCCTGAGTATAAAAGGTTGGCTCGTGAATCGGCAGCTTTTTATAACTCTTACTTCCTCGATACCGAAGTTGGAGGTATTTACTACAATGTTTTTGCTAATGGACTTCCCTACCTCCTGGGAAGAACTGAGCGAGGCAAGGGCAGCCACGCGATGAGCGGTTACCACTCGTTCGAGCTGGCATACTTGGCTTGCGTCTATACGAACCTGCTGATTACTAAACAGCCGATGAATTTGTACTTTAAACCGAAGCCAGGTGGCTTTAAGGACAACATCCTGCGGATTGCGCCAGATATTCTTCCACCTGGCAGTGTGCGCATTGGCGAAGTATGGATCAATGGGCAACCGTATTCGGATTTTAATGCCGAAAGCTTGACTGTCCTCCTGCCATCGACTCAAGACGAACTGAAAGTTCGAGTGAGACTTCTTCCCACTCAGGTATTTTTTAACGCAACTCTGCTAGATGTCATTGAAGGTACTGCCAAGATATCCTTAACTGGCTCACTGGATGCAAGTGCTGTGCAACTGCTTCAGGAAGAATTGCAGAAAGCAACAGCCCAGCCAATCAAACGCCTCGTCTTGCTGCTACAAAACCTGGAATGTGTAACCAGTGCAGGTCTGCGGAGCCTCATTTTCGCTAAGCAAAAGCTGGGTGCTGATGTTGAAATCTATGTAGTTGGCGCAACTGAGCATGTGTTGCATTTCCTCAAGATGAGTGCATTCTGCGAGGGCGTCACCATATTGGATAAGTATGAGAGTGTCGAGATGGCAAAGGTATAGGTTCTATTGCAAAAACTTTTTAAGGAGCGATTGTGGCTAACTCTGTACTAGCTAAGCCTGCACTGCTGACGATAGACGACGACCCTGAAGTTCTACGGTCAGTAGAGCGTGACCTCCGAACCGAGTACGGCACGCGCTTCCGGGTACTGCGAGCGGACTCAGGTGCAACAGCCCTGGAGGTGCTACAAAAGCTGAAACTGCGCAACCAGCCAGTGGCGCTGTTGCTGGTAGACCAGCGAATGCCGCAGATGAGTGGTATGGAGTTTCTTGAACGATCAATGGAACTCTGCTCTGAGGCTAAACAGGTCTTGCTGACGGCGTATGCGGACACCGATGCCGCTATCCGTGCCATCAACACTGTGAAGATAGACTACTACCTGTTGAAGCCATGGGATCCGCCTGAAGAACGCTTGTACCCCGTTCTGAATGATTTGCTCGATGACTGGCTCTCATTGTTCCGTCCCCCGTTTGCAGGGATTCGCGTTATTGGCAATCGGTGGTCGCCTAAGTCGCATCAAACCAAAGACTTCTTGGGTCGCAATCAGGTGCCTTATCAGTGGTTGGACATCGAGACAGATGAAGAGGCGCGCCGCCTAGTTACATACGCCGACGATTGTCGGCAATGCCTGCCGCTTGTACTCTTTCCTGACGGTTCCCATCTCACACAGCCGACGAACGTCCAAATTGCTGAGAAAATTGGACTGAAGACACAGGCTGAACTACCGTTCTACGATCTGGCGATCGTGGGCGCTGGACCTGCTGGACTGGCAGCAGGAGTTTATGGGGCGTCTGAAGGGCTGAGTACAGTGATGATTGAACGAGAGGCTCCAGGGGGGCAGGCTGGGTCGAGTTCCCGCATCGAGAACTACTTGGGCTTTCCAGTTGGACTCAGTGGAGGAGACTTGGCTAGGCGTGCCGTGACTCAGGCTAAACGGTTTGGCGTGGAGATCCTGACGCCGCAGGAGGCGATCGGTGTTCGCGTGGAAGACCCCTATCGGATTGTCAAGCTGGCAGATGGGAGCGAGATCAGCTCTCACGCGCTGCTGATCTCGACCGGCGTGGCGTGGCGGAAGCTCGACGTGCCCGGAATCGAGCGGCTGACTGGGGCTGGCGTGTACTACGGTGCAGCGCAGACCGAAGCGATCGCCTGTAGCGGTGAAGAGGTCTATATCGTCGGTGGGGCGAACTCGGCTGGACAGGCGGCGATGTACTTTTCTAAGTACGCCCACAAGGTCACCATTCTGGTGCGGGGCGAGTCCCTTGTTAAAAGCATGTCACAATACCTGGTCGAGCAGATTTCGGCGACAGACAACATCATAGTAAGGGTGCATTCCAGTGTCGTCGAGGTCAAAGGTGAGACTAGTTTGGAGGCGATCGCCATCGCTAATATCGTCACTGGCGAAAAGCAAACTGTTCCCGCGAGTTCGCTGTTCATCTTGATCGGTGCGCAGCCGCGTACCGATTGGTTAGATGGGGTTGTGGAGCGAGATCAACAAGGGTTTATCTTGTCTGGACCTGACGTAATGCGCGATCGCCGTTGTCCGCGAGGCTGGACCCTAGATCGCGATCCCTTTTTACTTGAAACCAGTGTACCCGGTATCTTCGTCGCTGGCGATGTGCGTTATGGGTCTGTAAAGCGAGTCGCTTCCGGGGTGGGCGAGGGTGCGATCGCCGTTCAGTTCATCCATCAATATCTTAGCAAGGTGTAAACCTATAACAATTTGCATCTTGATGCAATACAACATCTTGTAGGGAAGGGGAGAATTTTTTTCCCCCTCTCCTGCAAGGAGAGAGGTTAACCGAGAAGTATTGGAACCGAAACAATGTAAACTTGCTCCGAAAGATCGACCCTTGTAGTCGTATCTGGTGTTCCCTAAACTGATCGGAAAAGACTTAAGAAAAAGTTCCTAGCATTTCCACTTAAGAATCTAGTGCCCCTGAATAAATTTAACCAATGAAATACAAAAATGCAGTTCTGGATGACAAAGAACTTCAAGAGGGTTTAAAAGGTATTAACCCGAAGTTTGGTGACTTTGTTACTCGTGTAGCAGGTGAAGCATGGGGTTTGCCATTAATTGACCAAAAGACCAAAGCTCTAATCACGATTGCAGTTGATGTTGTGAATCAGGACCATACAGGTCCCGGCAATCCTTTTGCCGCACATGTGGATATGGCTCTTAAACAGGGAGCCACTCGTGCGGAAATTGAGGAGCTACTTTTGTTCATGTGCGTTTATGCAGGATTCAATAAAGCCGCAGGTTGCTTCGGTACCCTGAATGAAATTCTAGGTTCTTAGTCTTAAAATTATACAGAATTAATCGCCTAATTTTGAGGATGTGGAAATGCGGTTCATATCAAATCCGGTTAAATGAACACACAAACGGTAGGGGCACAGCACTGCTGTGCCCCTACAAATACCATGTGCAATCAACCGCTTTGATATCACTTTAATTCTTCGGGCTGTCTACGTAGCTTAATTCCCTTATTCTGATGCGAACAAAGAGGTATTGGACAAATGACATTAGCAATGAAGAAGACTGATTATGCAATTCGCGATCAAAATGGCAAAGCAGTATTCTACGTTCTTTTGTGGAAAAAGAAGGGAATAACGTTAGATATTTTCGATGACTACTGGAGAGATGTCCATGGTCCAGTCTGTGCCCGATTACCAGGTCAGCACCAATACTGGCAGTTCCACGTGGCTCATAATGAAGGTGACCTTTTGCCAATTATTGATGGCATCGAGTACAATACTCTCGCAGAAGATCAGTTTGATGGCATTGCCCAATTAACCTTCAAGACAGAAGAAGACCGTCAGACATGGTTCCAAGCTGCTGCCATTTTAATGGATGACGAACACAACTTATTCAGCAAGGCAATTGGATACAACACTAGCCCTGGCAATTCCAAAACCTATGTTGATGGCATCGAAACAGGTGATCCAAACGGAAAACTGGGTATCTTGAAGTTCCACGTCATGGTCAAGAAAAGTAACGCTGTGAGTGTGGACGAGTTTCGCAAATATATGACAGACAGCTTTGCCGCATCTGTCGTTAAGAGTAATTCTGTTCTCAAGTTCCGATTGCATCTGTTTGAGTTCGTAGACAATTCACGTCCAGATGCTGCGGGAGTAATTCATAATGAACCATTAGATAAGCAGTATCAAGCAGCTTTTGAAATTGCTTTCTCAAATCCTTTGGAAATGGGAAAGTTCTTTGCTTCAAAAGAATACGCTCAAGCTGTAAAAAATCAGGCTAAGTATGTCAAACAAATCAACGCTTTTCCCGAGCGGAGTGCTTACACTTTTGTCTACAACGGGGAGATGACTTTAGCTGGTCAGCGGAGTTCGACAGTAGCAGAACTGATTACGAATATCGGAGCAACCAATCAACTCAAGGAGGACGTATCATCTCTCATGCTAACTCAAAATATGATGATTTCAACCTCAAATGGTTCCTTAAATAATGGTTCATCTAATTCTTATAGTAATGAGTTGCAAAACACTACAAATACTCCATTAAAAACGCGAAATAATTACTATAAAGATTTGGCAGCTGATTATTCCAAGCCGGGACTCGTTACTGCCTATGTAGCAAAAAAACTGATTGAGGATGGCGAAAAGTACGTGGCAGTGAAAGAAAAGACGCTGCCACAAATAGATTCTGATTACACACTGGAACAGATTGAATTCGAGAACAAGGAGTGGTGGCCCACTCATTGCGAGGCCTTGAGACAGGGAAGAGGCGATATTTTAACTGGCGAATATCGCGACGATCTCGTCTATTTATGCCAGGACGGCCCGTATTACGGCTTGGAACAACAAAAAGAGCGCGAACAACATTGGTGGGCATTAATTGCGCAACCAGGAGTAACCATGTGCTGGCCTATTGTTATGTTCCATGGTGAAGTTACCTACTTTGAATGGAAATCTGTAGACGACGAAACCAATGAAACACTTGCCAAGGGAAGTGTCACCTGGATGCGACGCGGTCACAGAGGTGCGTGCTATCTCAAAACCGAGCAGCTAACGTTCTACCGTGATGTTTTTGCCCCTAGTGAACTACTGAAGTTGATCGCCACAGCTTAATATGACAGATGATAGGTCATACGAAAATGCAGTTTTAAACGACTTGGAACTGCAAGCAGCTTTAAAAGGTATCAACCCGAAGTTTGGTGACTTTGTTACTCGTGTAGCAGGTGAAGCATGGGGTTTGCCATTAATTGACCAAAAGACCAAGGCTCTAATCGCGATCGCTGTTGATGTTGTCAGTCAGGATCGCAGAGGTCCCGGCAATCCTTTTGCAGCACATGTGAGTATGGCTCTCAAACAGGGAGCCACTCGGGCGGAAATCGACGAACTTCTTTTATTCATGTGCGTTTATGCGGGATTTAATCAGGTCGCAGGCTGCTTCGGCACACTAAATGAGATTTTTGAGCAAAGTAGTAATGTTGAACCAAGGAAAGCGGCAATGATATCAGCGATCAAAAAGGTAGATTATGCCTTACGCGATCAAAATGGCAAAGCAGTCTTCTACGTTCTCCTATGGAAACGAAAGTCAATAACTTTAGAGCTGTTCGATGAGTACTGGAGAAACGTGCATGGTCCAGTGTGCGCCCGACTACCAGGTCAGCACCAATACTGGCAATTCCACCTAGCTCATAATCAGGGTGCTTTGTGGCCAACTATTGATGGCATCGAGTACACCAGTCGGTCAGAAGACCAGTTCGATGGCATTGCCGAATTAACCTTTGAGACAGAAGCCGACCGTCAGACATGGTTCCAAGCTGCTGCCATTCTGATGGATGACGAACACAACTTATTCAGCAAGGCGATTGGATACAACACTAGCCCTGGTAATTCCAAAACTTATGTTGATGGCATCGAAACCGGTGACCCAAACGGAAAACAGGGTATTTTAAAGTTCCACGTCATGGTGAAGAAAGCCGATGACGTGAGTGTGGACGAGTTTCGCAAATATATGACAGACAGCTTTGCCCCTGCTGTTGTCGAGAGTGACTCAGTTCTCAAGTTCCGACTGCATCTGTTTGAATTTGTAGATAATTCACGTCCAGATGCTGATGGAGTAATTCATAATGAACCATTAGATAAGCAGTATCAGGCAGCTTTTGAAATTGCGTTCTCGAATTCTCTAGAAATGGAAACATTCTTGGCATCAATTGAGTACGCAAAAGCTGTCAAAAATCAAGCAAATTTTGTTAAAGAAATCAATCCATTTCCAGAGCGGAGTGCTTATACTTTTGTCTACAACGGTCAGATGACTCTAGCGGGTCAAAGGAGTTCTAAGGTGGCAGATTTGATCACGAACATTGGAGCAACCAATCAACTGAAGTCAGACATAGTTTCTCTTATGAACAGCAAACAGAATGGTAAGTCAGGGTTGGGTCATTACCTGCAAGGAGTGCAACACTTCGGGGTAACAGTTGATGATATGCCAAAAGCAATCGAATTTTACACAGAGGTTTTAGGCGGAAAAATAGCCATTAGCGGAGATGGATTTGTTGGCGAAGTGCTGCACAATACTCTTTTTCAAAAAGAGGATATTGATGCAATTGAACTAGGTGTTAACCCTAAGACTCTTGGTGTTCCCAACCTAAGAGATGGTACAGAAGAAGCGTTGGATGTTAGGTTCATTTCGTTTGGCAACACCTGTGTTGAAATTATCCACTTTAGAGATGCTGCATTAACATCTAGTGCACCTAATTTTGCTGGAAAGATTCCTTCCGGCGTTGGTCATGCAAATGCTTCACATCTTTCTTTTCATGTAAAAGATGATGTCGATCTCAATTTGTTTGCAAAAACGTTGGAAGAAGAGTGTCAAAAGCGCGGGATGACTAATGTCGTTTGTAATCGAGTCATTCATGTCAACTCGGAAACCGAGAGAAAAAAAGTTTCACTCAAGTACAATGCCAACAAATTTTGGCATGACCCAGAATATTTTGTCGAAGGATACTCAGATTCAGAGTTCGGTGATTTTCATGGCTGGTCATTGTTTTACTGTAAAGGGCCAAATGGGGAACAGCTTGAATTTAACCAAGTGACTCGTAAAGCAAAAACACTTTTTAAGAAAGCACTGGATCAATATAATAAAGCGAACGAAACAAACTTCACTTGGTCTTCAGATACCCAAATAGAATCCACAGCTACAGAGCAGAAATTAGATTCTCAAATAGAATCCACAACCACAAATCAGAGAGGAACTACGGGAGAAAGGTTTTCAGGAAAATTGATAGACATCGTCAAGCGTATGTTCAAAGCGGGCGAGTCGATGAATGTAGAAAACTTCGTCAAGTTCTACACCGATGACGCCCTGTATCAGTTCAGCAACTTCCCAGTCGTGTACGGACCGCAAGGCATCCGCGACGCTTCAGTTGACTTCCTCAAGAAGGTTGAGCAAGTGTACCACCACATGAAGAATATGTGGGAAGTGGAAGACGACACAGTGATTGCCGAAATGGAGGTAACCTACATCCGTTATGACGGTAAGGTGTTTACACTTCCCTGCTGCGACACCATCAGATTTAAGGGCGATAAGGTTCAAGAGTTGCGGATCTACATGGATATCTCACCCGTGTTCGCCTCCTGAGGACGCAAGATTCTCAACAAAGCCCAACTGCACACTTCAAATTTAGTTAGGTTATGCAAGCTGTCGCTAACCTATCTCAGATATTAAAAATTTAAGGTTTACAGCCAAAGAAGCGTCAAGTGGTTTCTCTGTTCTAAAAATTGTTACTTAACTGAGGGAAAGCTATGCTGTACTCCACATTCAGCACTCCTGTTAATTCCACAAAGGAAACTATTTGGAATTTCTTGTTAGACAAAATGGAAAGACCGCAGCCATATATTCCATATGAAGTTTCTCAACTTCATATTTGGGAGAAATATGACGATGGAATTCTCCGCGAAATTAAAACGTCTGAAATGCATATGAAAGAAAGAACCACTGTGGACAAACAAGCAGGAACAATAACGTTCACTTTGGTGGATCACCCCCTTTTCACTGGTCAGCTTATTAACCAGGTAACCCCGCCTTTAGATGACAATCCTGGGTCTCTACCGATACTTACTTACACTTTTAACCTAAAGCCTACTAGTGAGAAAGCGGAAGACCAAGAAGAAGCCCAGTGGTTTATTCGAGCTGCCCAACCTGAAATGATCAAACAGGCTGTCCTTCATATGAAAAGTATTATAGAAGGCGAAACCATAAAGCCGGAAAGATCTAAGTCAGAAAGGTTTTCAGGAAAACTGATAGACATCGTCAAGCGTATGTTCAAAGCGGGCGAGTCGATGAATGTAGAAAACTTCGTCAAGTTCTACACCGATGACGCCCTGTATCAGTTCAGCAACTTCCCAGTCGTGTACGGACCGCAAGGCATCCGCGACGCTTCAGTTGACTTCCTCAAGAAGGTTGAGCAAGTGTACCACCACATGAAGAATATGTGGGAAGTGGAAGACGACACAGTGATTGCCGAAATGGAGGTAACCTACATCCGTTATGACGGTAAGGTGTTTACACTTCCCTGCTGCGACACCATCCGATTTAAGGGCGATAAGGTTCAGGAGTTGCGGATATACATGGATATATCTCCCGTGTTCGCCTAAGGCGTAAGGGCATATCCATCCGGCATTATCCTTTTTAGACTAATTAGAAGGAGTTAGGAAAACATGGCAACTAAATCATCCAATATCAAAGGAAAAATAGGTGTACTGATTGAAGAGCACTTTCCGAGGTAGTTAATGAATTCATGAGTGTCTTCTTAGAGGAAATTACCAAGCAGGCACTGAAAAAAGTTAGCGTGTAAAAACTCAGATTAACGATTGAAACATTAATTAGGATTAACTATGAAAGTACTAGTAACCGGCGCATCAGGATACGGGGGCTTTTATGCCGCAATTGCACTTCGTGCTGCAGGTCACCGAGTGTATGGCTTGGTGAGAAACGCGAAAACTAGTCGGGCGCAGGAGTTGCAACGTAACGAGGTACACCTGGCGGAAGGCGACCTGAAACAGCCAGAGACGTACCAGAAGTACCTTGAGGGCAGCGACGCGATCATCCACACTGTGATGGACCCCCAAGACCCTCAGAATACAGATAATACGCTGTTACAGACGATGGCGGTCGTCGCTGAGACGTCGCCTAGGAAACGCCTCTTTATCTACACCACAGGCTGCTCAGTCTACGGCAAAGTGCCTGAGCGAATTATGGACGAGACGACCCCCGGTAATCCACAACACGCACTGGCTTTCCGGATGGATATGGAACAGAAAGTGCTCGCCATGCCGAACTTCCGGAAGGTGGTGGTGCGTCCCGGCTTCCTGTACGGCAAAGACGGGCACACAAGCATGAGTGGTCTCTGGTTCCAGATGGGCGAAGAGGGCAAGGCAAGTTACCGCGGCGACCCGGAGAAGGGCTGGTCTTGGGTTCACGTGAGCGATCTCGCCGAGGCTTACGTGCGGGTGGCAGAAAGCGCTCTCAGCATCGATGGCGAGATCTTTTGCCTTGCCGACGAGCAACGGCTCAAGTGCCTAGAGGTGATGACCGCCTGTGTGCGGGTGGCGGGTTTCAGAGGAAACATTGAACTGGCTCCTGCGGACCTTAGCGACTGGTCTACCATCTTTGACCAGAACGAGTTCGTTACCTCGCGCAAGGCGCACCGCCTGCTCGGCTGGACGCCCCGCCACACCGGAATTATGGACGATATCGAAACCTACTACGCTTCCTGGAAATCCGCTCAGTCTAACGGCAAAACCAACATTCCGCAGGTTGCTAGTACGATCAGAGTCTAAAACCTGCCTAAATTGGAAAACTGAATCATGACCAAAACTAGCGTTTATTAATGAGAGGTTTCTAATGCAGGTATATTTATGCCAAACATCGAGTCGATTCACTGTTCTGAAACTCATTATTTAGCTGAAGGACATTGAAAAGCTATGCTGTACAGCACATTCAGCACTCCTGTTAATGCCACGGTGGAAATAATATGGAATGTTTTGTTGGACAAAATGGAGGCATCACAAAGATATATTCCATATGTTGTTGAGGAATTTAAAATCTTGGAGAGATATCATCACGAAATTCTAAGTTAGAGACGACTGCCTTGTCTGGGCAGTAAAAGCTTTGTATCACTTCCAGTTGGTCATACGAAGTCGCAGTTCGGTGTTGTTGTAGACCTAGACAAATCATGCAAATTAGGAGGATTTATGTCAGAAAAGCTTTTAGGAACTAGAGCAGACATGCTCAAGCAAATGTTTAATGTGTTCGAGTCAATGAACATGGATGAAATTGTCAAATACTTCACTGAAGATGTACGGTATCGGTTCGGCAACGCTGAACCCACTATCGGAATTCAGGACCTGCTGGAATCTGCCAAGACTACCCATCTCGAGCATGTCAAGGCGATTTCCTTCGACATAAAGGACTTTTGGGAGCAGACAGACGTGGTGATAGTCGAATTGGAAATCACCTACAGTCTTGATAACGGAAAGGTGTTGACGCTTCCTTGTACCGACATCCTGCGAATGGAAGGAGACTTGATCCGGGATATACGGGCCTACATGGATATTTCTCCGATGTTTGCCTGAGATTGAACTTCCTTTCACAGTTCACTTTATTACCATTACTTCTACTCTGTAATTCGTCAGAGGGATTTGCACTCTAGTTTAAGTAGGGAGATTGACAATGGCACATCAAGGCAAAATCATTGACAACCCTGTTACGGGTGAGCGGATCACTTTTCTACAGACGGCAAAAGACACAAACGGCGAGTTACTGCAAATGGATATGGTTGTACAGCCAATGGGGTGCGTAGCGTCCGAGCACATCCACCCCGGGTTAGAAGAACGGCTGGCAATTATTTCAGGGAAATGCAAGTTCCGCGTAGACGGCAAAGAACAAATATTTGGTGCGGGCGAGACAGTAGTAGTTCCCCCTGGCACTCCCCATTATTGGTGTAACGTTGGTGAAGAGGCACATCTGATCCTTGAGTTTCGGCCTGCATCAAACATGGAAGAATCTTTTGAAACCTGGTTTGGTCTTGCACGTGATGGTAAGACAGATGAAAAAGGCGTTCCCAATATACTACAGCTCGCTGTCATAGTTCAAGAGTTCTGGAATGATGTACAACCATTGATGTTGCCTCCAGTGTTGCGCAAACCATTCTTCTGGTCACTGGCATTCATTGGCAAGCTAGTTGGATACCGTGCACGCTATCCGCATTACACCGACTAGAGTTGAGAGTTCCATTGACTATTTGGGGGGCGAGTACCAATTACTCTCATTCTCGACTTTGGTCATTTTACACCTTTCTCAAGGGTGGACGTGAGAGAAACTCACCAAGTTGTATCTATCTGCAGTAGTTTACTCTGAAATAAGAGTTTAAGAAGGAGTTCAACTTGCCTCCGGGTGAGTAAACCTACTCCTGCAGCCCTGCCGAAGCACGGGTATGGTCGGCAAGGTCATTGTCGAAGAAGGCTAGTCCTTCCCTTCCATACTCTGTCAAATTCGCTAAGAGGGTGTTTATAAAATAAATCTTAAGCAGTTGAGGAACGACGATTACGA
>CAXTSI010000155.1:0-16499 GCA_964246695.1 uncultured bacterium | reverse complement strand
GTTACAGCTTGATTGCCGGGTGGTGCGCCGCAGGCGCACCCCCTGAACGGTTACCCATGAACAGGATTTTAAGATACCTATCTATCTTCTGCTGCAGCTTACTACTAATAATCTTTTTCAGTCAGATTAATAGTTATACTCTGGCACAGGTAGTATCAAATAATTCCAAAATAGGTACGACGATCGCCATCAGTCCAGATGCAAAGACCCTGGCGGTTGGGGTCAAGGATGGTCGAGTCGTCTTGTTAGATGCAGAGAGCGGCAAAGAGAAACTAACCTTAACAGGACACGAAGGTCTCCCCGTCACCAAAGTAGTCTTCAATCCAAAAGGGGACAAAGTGGCTAGTGTCGGCAGGGACAGCGTACTCCGGGTGTCGGATGTGAATAACGGTAAACAACTTAAGAGCCTCACTGGACACGAGAACCCGACTAGGACGGTTGCTTACAGCCCGGATGGTCAAACCATAGCGAGTGGGGGTGAAGATACCCGAATCGTTCTGTGGAATGAGGAAAGCGGTAAGCTGCTCCGAATCCTTGAGGGGAACTTCGACTTTGTCAACGACGTCGCCTTCAGCCCAGATGGGAAGACCTTAGCCAGTGGATCTGAGGACGCCCGGATTATCCTTTGGGACGTGGCAACTGGTAAACAACGCCAGACTTTGCTTGGGCATGCCGATGCAGTGACTGCAGTTGCCTTTAGCCCAAAGGGAGATCTCCTAGCGAGTGGGAGCAATGACAGCACCGTCCGACTTTGGAACCTGGCAAACGGTACACAGCGCCAGGTTTTCCGTCAACCAACTAAAAAGGTAACGACAGTCGCCTTCAGCCCAGATGGAAAAACCTTATTTGGCGCAGGTGATGACAATCAGGTTTTTCAGTGGGACGTTGAAACCGCCGAACTACGTAACACCCTCAAAGGAAATACAACGTCCATCACCGGACTTGCCATCAGCGCAGATGGAAGCACTCTGGTTAGTACAGATCAGGAAGGAGCGATTATCCTGTGGGATGTGCCAAAGGGTCAACAGAAACAGAGTGCCCAGGTACTGTCTACACAGAACGTGCTAACCACTCCCCAACAGAGCCTAACAACCCAAAGTACGACCGTTGCGGCTGTGCCATCACCACCAGGTGGACCAATCCTGGTGATCGCGAGTACTTCCAACCCTTTTAATAACTACTACGCTGAAATTCTCAGAAATGAAGGACTCAACGCCTTCGGCGTCAGCGATATCTCTTCAGTAACGTCAGCAACGCTGAAAAACTACGATCTTGTCATCCTCGCTGACATGACTCTCACCTCGGCTCAGGTGACAATACTCAGCGACTGGGTGAATAGTGGTGGCAATCTCATCGCCATGCACCCTGACAAGCAGCTTGCCAATTTGCTTGGGCTGACAGATGCAGGCTCCACCCTTGCCAATGGCTATTTGCTCGTGGACACCTCAAAAGCTCCCGGCAATGGCATCGTGAACCAGACTATCCAGTTTCACGGAACTGCCGATCGCTACACCCTTAGCAGTGCTTCCAGCCTTGCTACGCTGTACACAAATGCGACAACCGCAACCCCCAATCCTGCCGTAACACTGCGTAGTGTCGGCAGTGGCGGTCAGGCTGCTGCATTCACCTACGACTTAGCACGTTCAATCATTTACACACGCCAGGGAGATCCTGCCTGGGCCGCACAGGAGCGCGATGGGGTTACACCAATTCGATCCGACGACAAATTTTACGGAAATGCCACCGGCGATCCCGAGCCCGACTGGGTCGATTTAAATAATGTTGCTATCCCCCAAGCAGATGAGCAACAGCGCCTACTGGCAAACCTGATAATCAACATGAACCTTGCGAAGAAACCCCTACCGCGCTTCTGGTATTTCCCGAACGGCAAAAAGGCGGTTGTACTCATGAGCGGTGACGACCATGCGAATGGGGGAACTGCAGGTCGGTTTGACCAATATAAAGCAGAGAGTCCTGCTGGTTGTTCGGTAAATAATTGGGAGTGTATTCGGAGTACTTCATATATCTTTCCCAACACGCCGCTAACTAACACGCAGGTAGCAGCTTACAATGCTGATGGCTTTGAAGTTTCATTGCATGTAAATACGAACTGTGCGGATTTCACGCCCACTTCGCTAGAGTCCTTCTACACACAGCAGCTGAGCGCCTTTAGCACCAATTTCCCTAGCATACCTGCTCCTGTAACTGAACGACACCATTGCCTTGTTTGGAGTGATTGGCTCACCGGAGCCAAAGTGCAGCTGAATCATGGGATACGGCTTGACACCAGCTACTACTACTGGCCACCCAATTGGGTTGCTGACAGCCCGGGATTCTTCACAGGCAGCGGTATGCTAATGCGCTTAGCAGATCTTGACGGGACGCTCATCGATGTCTACGGGGCAAATACTCAGATGACCGATGAGTCCGGACAGTCATACCCTTTCACAATCAATACTCTATTGGATAGGGCGCTTGGTTCCGAGGGGTATTACGGTGTTTTCACCGTCAACGCCCATACTGATTATAATCCTTCGGCAGTATCCGATGCAGTCGTCCCCGCTGCCACATCTCGTGGTGTCCCGATTGTTTCCGCCCGTCAAATGTTGACTTGGCTGGACGGTCGCAACACATCCTCCTTCGGCTCGCTGTCATGGAACAACAGCAGCCTGAGCTTTACGATCGCGCCCGGTACAGGTGCGAATGGCTTGCAGGCAATGCTGCCAACTAATTCTGCCAACCGCACTCTCACCAGCATTACACGTAATGGTAGCTCGGTTACCTATACGACATCACCGATCAAAGGCATTGATTACGCCCTCTTTTCAGGTAGCGCCGGCTCCTACGTTGCTACATATGCCTTGGATACAACACCCCCGACGGTAAGTTCGACGACTCCCACTAACGGTGCCACAAACGTTAGTACTGGGACATTGGTCACAGCTACCTTCAGCGAGGATATAAATGCGGCAACAGTTAACACGAACACCTTTGAAGTGCGCAACTCGGCGAATGCAGTGGTATCCGCCACCATCACCTACAACGCGACAACCAAAACTGCGACGCTGAAACCAAACGCCTCTTTGGCGGGTAACACGACGTATACTGCCACTATCAAAGGCGGAACGACCGATCCGCGTGTCAAGGATCAGGCTGGCAATGCTTTGGCAGCGAACGTTAGCTGGTCCTTCACCACAGGGGCGGCACCCTGCTCTCAGCAGCCGTGTAGCATCTGGAATAATTCGGCAACTCCAACGAACCCATCAGTTTCCGATCCCAATGCTGCCGAACTGGGCGTCAAATTCCGCTCAGACGTTAATGGCTTTATTAGGGGTATCCGTTTTTATAAAGGTACTGCCAACACAGGTACACATGTCGGCACCTTATGGAGCAGCAGCGGTCAGCAGCTAGCGCAAGCAACGTTTAGCGGTGAGACTGCCTCAGGCTGGCAGCAAGTCAACTTTGCTACCCCAGTGACCATTACCGCTAACACCGTTTACGTGGCTTCTTACCACACCAATGTTGGAAACTACGCTGGTGATAACAATTTCTTTGCCACTTCTGGAATCAATAACCCACCACTGCATGCTCTGGTTGACGGAAATAGTGGCGCCAATGGTGTCTACAAATATGGCACTAGTGGCTTCCCGACCAACACCTATCAATCAACAAACTACTGGGTTGATATCGTTTTTACTACTAATTAGATCGGCATACCGATCTACATATTATGAAGAAGCTCATTCGCATAATGATGCTGATAATGCTCACGTTTCTCTTGGTGTTAAACCTGAACGTGGGCTTGCAGCCACCGATACAAAGGGTACTTGCCGCAGATCCCTGCGCCTCCCCTGCTAACCCAATCGTCGCTGAGAACTGTCTCTCAGGCAATCCCGCCACCGAGTGGGACATCAGCGGCGACGGTGACTCAAGCATCCAGGGCTTCGCCACCGACATCAGCGTTAACCGAGGGGATACCGTCTCCTTCAAAGTCAAGACCGACGCCGCTGCCTACCGTCTCGACATCTATCGGCTGGGCTACTACGGCGGTGCAGGTGCCCGTAAGTTGGTAACTGTTCAGCCTTCGGTGACCTTGCCACAGACCCAACCAAACTGCCTAACTGATGGAGCGACTGGACTGATCGATTGCGGTAACTGGGCGGTGTCTGCGTCTTGGACTGTTCCGGCGATCGCCACGTCAGGGATTTACGTAGCGAAGCTCGTGCGCCCGGATACCGGGGGAGCGAGCCACATCGTCTTCATCGTCCGCGACGACGCCAGCACGTCCGACCTACTGTTCCAGACCTCCGATACCACCTGGCATGCGTACAACATCTACGGTGGCAACAACTTCTACATTGGTGGTCCGGGTACCAATCCAGCGCGTGCCTACAAAGTCAGCTACAACCGCCCATTCAACACCCGTGTGTACGACGGTGATACGGACTGGCTCTTCAACGCGGAATATCCGATGGTACGATGGCTGGAGGCTAACGGCTACAACGTCAGCTACTTTACTGGTGTTGATAGCGATCGTCGTGGCAACCTGATCCGCAATCATAAAACTTTCCTATCAGTCGGTCACGACGAGTACTGGTCGGGGGCACAACGTACCAACGTTGAATCAGCCCGGAATGCGGGCACCCATCTGGGCTTCTTCAGTGGCAACGAAGTCTTCTGGAAAACCCGGTGGGAAAACAGCATTGACGGGTCAAATACACCCAATCGCACGCTGGTTTCGTACAAGGAAACCGAAGCCAATGCGGTCATAGATCCCCAAGACCCGCCTACTTGGACTGGTACTTGGCGCGACCCACGCTTTAGCCCACCAGCTGACGGCGGTCGTCCGGAAAACGCCCTATCTGGCACGATCTTCACTGTCAACTGCTGCACCTCCGCCATCACCGTGCCCGATACCGACGGTAAGATGCGCTTCTGGCGCAACACCAGTATCGCCACACTGGCAGCAGGCGCTACAGCCACCTTGCCAACTGGGACGCTGGGTGCTGAATGGGATGAAGACCTCGACAACGGGTTCCGACCCCCTGGTTTGGTCAGGTTGTCCTCCACGACAGTAAACGTGCCGCAGCGCCTCCTCGACTACGGAGCCAACTATGGGTCTGGGACAGCAACCCACCACCTGACATTGTACAAACATAGTAGCGGTGCCCTAGTGTTCGGCTCAGGAACGTACCAGTGGTCGTGGGGGCTAGATAGCAAGCATGACAATGGCAGTGCCGCGCCGGACGTGCGTATGCAGCAGGCAACCGTTAACCTATTCGCTGACATGGGCGTGCAGCCTGCCAACTTGCAGGCAGGCTTGGTGCTAGCCACTGCCTCGACCGATACGACAGCTCCCACCTCGACGATCGGCTCACCGACTGCTGGCACAACTGTGCAAACTGGTAGCACAGTCACAATCAGTGGTACGGCGAGCGACACAGGTGGCGGTGTTGTTGGCGGTGTCGAAGTATCGATTGACGGCGGAACGACATGGCATCCGGCTAATGGTCGTGCTAGCTGGAACTACACTTGGACACCTTCAACAACTGGATCGGTAACTATCAAGAGCCGCGCTGCTGACGATAGCGGCAATATCGAGACACCAGGAGCGGGGGTGACGATCGCGGTTGGAGCACGCACTTGTCCGTGCAGTATCTGGAATAATTCGACAACACCCAGTTTGCTGGCAGATCCAGATACGGCAGCGACCGAAGTGGGCCTCAAGTTCCGTGCCGATGTTAACGGTTATATCAAGGGCATCAGGTTCTACAAGAGTACCACTAATACTGGTACACACGTCGGTACCCTATGGAGCAGTAGTGGAAAGCAGCTTGCAAGGGCAACTTTTAGCAACGAGACTGCCTCAGGCTGGCAACAGGTCAACTTTGCTACCTCTGTCGCCATAACCGCCAACACCGTTTATGTAGTGTCTTACCACACTAATGTTGGACACTACTCTGTAGATGATGGGTACTTTGCCAACTCTGGAGCCGATAACCCACCCCTGCATGCTCTCAGCAATGGAGCGAGTGGAGGCAATGGCGTCTATAACTATAGCTCGACTCCGACCTTCCCCAACTCCACCTATAACTCGAGCAACTACTGGGTAGACGTTGTGTTTAATACGACCAAATAAAAGCCGGACACACTAATTTTGGCAGGTTGATTGGGAAAAGGATTTATCTCCTTGACATCAGCCTGCGTTTCTAGCTGATTACCTCTGATATCAAGTCCGGTTAATCACTTATCATATCATGTCCGTATAAACAGTTACGATATACCGACCGATGCCCCCGTCCCCTCTCCCATGCTTGGGAGAGGGGTGCCCAGAGGGCGGGGTGAGGGTTCATATAATAACCGCTACACGGACATGATATCATTTAGGTCCTACCTTCAACCCGCCTAAGACTTGCGTCAAAGTCTCCCCGGACCTAATAGGGGAGGGGTTGGGGAGCGTAAGCGCCGACACGAGTGTCAGCCCGCTCTCACGGCGACTGGTGAGACCAGGAAAGTGCAGCTTGTTTCCCGCGCCCTGGGAACTGGTGAAGCAGCGCTCTGTGTCGGGTTTCCCTCATCGCTTCTGCACCAAGCTTTATGGCGAACCCGAAGGGCGTGGAGAGGTTCTTTATTATAAGTAATTAAGCGGACGTGATATGATATCAAGTCCGTCTGATTACCCACAATTAAATGATATAATTAATAAATCATGAACTTATTTTTCTACAGAAAAAAAAATGCTATATACCAAGTGGCAGAATCACCGTATAACCATGCGTATTGTTGGTGCTGTTCTGCTAGCTGGATTGTTGCCTGCTGACCTGCACATGCAGTCGGCGTTAGCAGATACGCAGACTTACTCACTCTGGTCTAGTTCACCTCGTCCAATATCACCAGCTATCCCAGTTGAACCCGATCTCAAGCCTGTAGAATTAGGTATGAAGTTCCGTAGCAATGTACCTGGAAAGATTAGCGCCATCCAGTTCTACCGCACCGTGCCTATTAATAGCGGCTATATAGTTCATCTATGGGATGAACAAGGTAATTTGCTAGGTGATGGAGTAGCAATTGAGGGACAGCAGCCGACTCCGGGTTGGCAGACAGTTCAGGTGTACCCACCAGTTTCCATTGAGGCAGGGAAAACCTATATTGCTTCCTACTATGCAAATAGGGGACAGTATCCGGTAACCGAAAACTTCTTCAATCCGAAAGACGGCACTGATGTTGCTGTAGACAATACTGGTGTTGATGTCAGTAATAGTGCATTGTCTGCACTATGTATTTCTGAACTTGTCAATGGTGAATACAGTTGCCACAACGGTCTATATAAGTACGGCTTAGGAGGTGGCTTCCCCACCGAGACCGATAAATCCAGCAATTACTGGATTGATGTCATCTTCAAGCCCGATTAACTACAGCTACCTTTTAGCTGAACAACGAGCTATATGTTTTGAGTTGGCTGCAAAAGCTCATATACCTGGGAGCTTGGCGAATGGGACTTGATTGCTACCTTTGCTCGTGTCGAAGGCATGGAGACACCGGGAAGACTAATGGTATTTGCCCCAAAATAGACTTCATATCACGTCTGGTAATTGCCCGAAAATAAGTTTGTAGTGAGGACGTTCGTCCTAGGCGCGCTAGAGAAGCAAGGAGTTCCGTCCTGACTACAAACAAGTTTTATTCTGGGCGATTGACCGGACATGATATCAGACAGTCCTAATAAATTAGGATGAAACCGCAGTAAAGACACAGATGTACGCGGATATAATAATCAATTATCCGCGTCCATCTGCTACAGGGTGCGGTTAAAATCTAATTAATCCTTCTTCATCCAACTAAACATAGCGCGTAAATCTTTGCCAACGGACTCAATAGGATGTTCGGCTTCTTGACGACGCATAGCAGTGAACCCTGGTTTACCTGCTTGGTTTTCTAGAACAAATTCCCGTGCAAATTGACCTGATTGAATTTCTTGGAGAATTTTACGCATTTCTGCTTTGGTTTGGTCATTCACAATCCGAGGTCCACGAGTAAAGTCGCCATATTCAGCGGTGTTGGAAATGCTATCACGCATTTTAGCTAAACCGCCTTCCACAATCAAGTCAACAATCAACTTGACTTCATGCAGACATTCAAAATAAGCTAACTCTGGCTGATAACCTGCTTCTACCAAAGTTTCAAATCCCGCTTTGATTAAAGCACTCAAACCACCGCACAATACTGTTTGTTCCCCAAACAAATCGGTTTCTGTTTCTTCGCGGAAAGTGGTTTCGAGAATGCCACCACGGGTGCCGCCGATTCCTTTCGCATATGCCATAGCGCGATCGCGTGCCTGACCGCTGGCATCCTGATACACTGCAAACAGACAAGGTACTCCTTGCCCTTGTTCATATGTCCGCCTTACTAAATGCCCCGGTCCTTTCGGTGCTACCATGACCACATCTATATGAGTTGGTGGCACCACTTGACCAAAGTGGATATTAAAGCCGTGAGCAAAAGCTAACACATTCCCTTCTTGTAAATGGGGTTCAATCTCGTTTTGGTAAATCGTTTTTTGCACCTCATCAGGCAACAAAATCATGATCAAATCAGCTGCCCCGGCAGCATCTGCCACATTCTTCACAGTTAACCCAGCAGCTTCCGCTTTTGCCACTGACTTACTGCCCGGATATAGCCCGACAATGACATTCATGCCACTATCTTTGAGATTGAGGGCGTGGGCGTGACCTTGGGAACCGTAGCCGATGATGGCAACAGTCTTTCTCGCCAAAAGGTCTAAATTGGCATCTTCATCGTAGTACATCCGAGCCATTGGTGCATCTCCTGTCAGCAAGCTTCCTGATTTATCGCAAGTTCATCATCTTACCGCAAAACTTAACCGAATAATTCGTAAATTTTTATAAGCTACCCAGCATCCATCCCAGCGCCAATCCAAAGGCTGCGGTTCCAGTCATAACTACCATAGCAGCACTGAAACTATTTAAATGCTTCCTTAGGCTTCTCCCGGCTTTGTTGAGAGTCACTATTAAGTTGCAATACCAAACTAGACGCATAATCGGTTGCAAACCATTTACCGTCAATAGCAAGATGATCAAAATTACTATTAAAGCCGGAACCAAAATTCCCCGTGTGTTTGCTACATAAATCAATAAAAAAGCGAAAAATAAAATATTTATGCAGTACCAAATTATTGTGATAGGCGAAACCTCAGGTAAAGGTAAAATAGATAAAGTAAAAGCTAAAATAGAATACGAAATAACTAACTTAAGTACTAAAATCCAAGTTTTTTCGTAAATACTACAAATAATAAAAGCTAAAGGAAAAACAGCAAAATAAATTACTATAAATACAGATGCAGAAGTTACTTTTACCATCCAGCCGTTAAAGGCACTGATACTTAAAAAAGCAATTAACCAACCCCAGTCTTCTAATATCCGATGCTGTACAATTTTGTCAGAGTATTTACTGAAATTAACCTTGCTTCTGTCTGTTTTCAAAGGTAACATAGCTGTTTTACTCAATTTGAATCAAATTTATCAACACAAAACTCTTCATAACTATTAATGCATTAAGTCCTGTATCAAGGGGAAATGGGCAGTGGGGAGTGGGGAGTGGGGAGTAGGGAATGTCAGACTGGCTAATAGCTAATGGCAATTAGCAATTAGCTATTAGCAATTAGCAATTAGCAATTACCAATTACCGACCTTACCATTTTGCGGTAATGTTTTTAAGTTTCCCGATCTATTCTTTGTACTTCGTCATCAGATAATTTCACATTGACAGTACGCACTGAGTCTTCAATACTGTTCGTCTTGCTAGCACCGGGAATAGGCAAGATACAGGGTGATTTAGAACGCAACCACGCCAACACAATACAATACACCGAGACGCCTTTTTCTTTTGCCAACTGGGCAATCACCGGAAAATCTTGCAAGCTTGCATGGCGACGACTACCACCCAACGGACTCCAAGGCAGAAACGTCAAACCCTCATTTTCACAATACTCCAGTACGCCATCAGTCTCGGGCTGTCGATACCAGGGATTGTACTGATTTTGCACCGAGACAATATCAACTACATCCCGCGCCTGCTTGATTTGGGCTACAGAAAAGTTAGAAACTCCTACGAACCGAATCATACCCGCCTCCACTGCTTCTTTAGCTGGTGCGAGAGATTCCGCGATGGTATAATCTGGATCGGGGGCGTGGTATTGCCAAATATCAATTGGTTTATCACCACCCAAAGTTTCAAAGCTGATCCGGATGGTTTCCCGTAAATGTTGGGGGTTACCGTTGCGCGTCCAGTTGCCATTGGGACGCATCAAACCGCCCTTGGTTGCCACAACAACATTATTGACATCACCGTTGTAACTTTGCAAAGCTTTGTGAATCAGTCGCTCGTTGTGGTGCTTGTCAGGTTCATCTTTGCAGTAGGAGTCGGCGGTGTCAATGATTGTGATTCCCAGATCCAAAGCACGATGGATGACGTTGACAGACTGTGATTCTGAAGGGCGATCGCTTAACGACATCGGCATACCCCCCAATCCAATCGCACTCACAAAGACACCTGTTTTCCCTAACTGTTTTGTTTCCATGTTTCTAGCTCAAATTTCCAGCGTATTATCTTTTTACCAGCTGGGCTTTCATTTTTTGAAAATTCATCCATCGAAAGGGTTATAGCTTCACTAAACCCGGTTTTTCTGTAGGAAATGGGTCAGCGATCGCACTTCAGATATTGTTACAAGTTATTAAGATTGTGTGGCAACACAACCAAGGTAGTCTGGGAAAAGTGGCATGCGATCGCAAACACAAGAGAAAACTGGTCGGAAAAATTTATGACTCTGTTGATGAATTCTACCTACCAGAGTTTGTTGGAATTGACCACATTGTAAGGGCGGGGAAACCCCGCCCCTACGGTCATATTGTGGTCTACCGGACTGAAAGAAGCTGTCATGCCTGAAAAATCATACTGCATACTTGACTATTTCTGTCAATGCGTAAGTACTAGCAACAACGATTTGAGGTTGTATTATGATGCTTGAACTTCGTCCTATCAAAACCGAAACTGATTATCGTGCCGCGCTTAATGAAATTGAAAGGTTATTTGATGCGGAACCTAATACACCAGAGTATGACTGTTTAGATATTTTAACGACCCTAGTGGAAGCATACGAACAACAGCATTACCCAATTGAAGCACCCGACCCAATTGAAGCGATATTATATTATTTAGAATCCCGTGGTTTATCCGGTGATGATTTGGAGCGTATGATTGGGAGTAGGGAAGAGGTTGCAGAAATCTTAAATCGCCAACAGCCTTTGACTTTGGAGATGATTCGACATTTGCATGACTCATTAGGCATCCCTGCGGATGTATTGATTCAACCTTATCCCTTAATGAAAAATGCGGCTTGATGGGGTTAATCGGTTTGGTAATTGGTAATTGATCAAATACTTACTCAGTCGGTATTTAAATTCCCGAAGAAAACTGTCTTCAATTTTTAATTTTTAATTTTTAATTTTTTATTGTTGCTCACCTCCCCTGCCATTACCAGACCGACGTAGTAGGTATTCCCAGATGCGGTCGATTTGCGCTCTCCACTCCACCCGGTCAGCTTGCGTTTGCTGTCTATCAGCTTGTGCTTGCTGTCTATCAGCTTGCATTTCAACCACAAGCCGCTCAAAGTTCTGTTGGTGGATGTTGGCGATTTGGAGTAATGCTTCTGTGGATGCTCTTAGTTCCGTGACTGAGGTTCGCAAGTCCGCATTAACGGCAACCTGTCTGTCTAAAGCTTCTTCAATTCGGTCTAGTCGGTTTGGTTGGTCTTGGGTCATCAGCTAATAATCTTCGCAACGAGCATACCTGAATTCAGTATAACTCTTGTAGGGTCGGACGTATAGCGATCCTAAATGATTCGTCAACTGTTACACAAACTGCAACAATACCAGACGCGGGTTTTTGAGTCAGCCATACTGGCATTAAGTTTATCCATCTGGTGGTATATTATGAGTGGCTTGGCTCAATTTCAATGGTTCACGATCAATGCATTGATTCTCGCACAACGCGCCGATTTAGTTTATTTCCTGGCAAACTTGTCAAGTCGCTATCTCCCTGCTCGTAATTCGTAGTGCGCAATTCGTAATTATTACGAGCCAAAATGCGGTGTGGCTAAGCCGGACAGCATTATTGGCGTCCCCATGCATTTAGGCATTCGCATGAATATTGTGCAGAACGCATTTATTATTTTTTCATTAATAAACAAGGTGCAAGTACCCTTAATTTATTAATTACGAATTACGTTAGCGTAAGCGTTGCGGTAGCGATAGCGAAGCGTTAGCGACGAAGGAGCGTCGGAACGAGCGTCAGCGTTAGCGTAAGCGTTGCGATCTTCCGGTACTCCGGCGTCGGAACGAGCGTCATTACGAATTACGAATTATTCGGTCAATCCCGAAACGCTCTGATTACCCTAGTTAGCAAAAATTCCGTAAACTTCAAATGAGACTAAATAGGAAATGGCTATCTGCTATTTTGTTTTCCGCTATGCTGGTGATAAGTTTACTGGTAGGAGGTTTGAGGATCGATAAATCCACTGCCCAATCGTGGGGGAACGGTCAGCAAAAATTGACTATGGTGACTTCATCGGAATATCCACCATACCAGTATCGAGACATTGTTACTGGTAAAGATGAAATTATTGGCTTTGATGTTGACATTGCCAAATACATCACCAAACAACTAGGATATGACGTTGAAGTTATAGATACAGACGCAGTAATTCCTGCTTTACAGTCTCGTCGGGCTGACTTTTCTGTAGCTGGCATGGTTCCCACAGCAGAGCGCAAAAAGTATGTAGATTTTTCCGATATTTATTTTGAGGCGAAAAACACAATTGTTTCTAGAAAAGGTCGTAACCTAAAGACCTTAACCAATTTAGTTTGTAAAAAACTAGGTGTACCGTTAGGTTCGCTTCAAGAAAAACAAGCTAGGAAATTTAAAGGAATAATACTGGAGTTACGTAATAAAACAGCTGAAATTATTGAAGAGATAAAGTCCAATCGTATTGATGCAGGAATTGTCGAAGAACCTGTGGCTCAGGGGTACATAGCAAATAATTTAAATTTAGAATATCATGTTATTCATAATAGTGAAAAGCTTGGTTATGCTATGGCTTTTCCTAAAGGTTCAAACCTAGTTGGTAGGTTCAACCAAGTTTTGCAGCAGATGAAAGATAACGGCGAAATAGAAAGGCTAGGCAAAAAATGGTTTAATAATAATAGAAATAAAACTGATATCTACACCAGCACAGCAGGTTTTTCTTTTGCAAGAATAGGCTCTAGTATTCCTTACATTGTTCGCGGGGTATTAGTCACGTTAAAATTTACTATCATCTCTACACTGTTTGGATTTATCTGGGGTACGGTACTGTCTCTGTTTAAGATATCCAGCATAAAACCACTCATTTGGTTCGGCACAGCATACACATCTGTATTCCGAGGCACACCCCTGCTGTTACAAATAGCTCTAGTTTATTACGCAACGCCCCAATTGATCGGCTACAATATTTCTGCCTTGTTAGCAGGCGTAATCACATTTACTCTCAACTCAGGTGCTTACATATCCGAGACAATCCGTGGTGGGATTCTGGCAGTAGATAGAGGACAAAAAGAAGCTGCCTTGTCATTGGGTGTTCCTTACAAATTGATGATGTGGGATATTATCTTGCCACAGGCATTGAAAAACATTTTGCCAGCCCTAGTGAATGAGAGTATTGGTCTGCTTAAAGAATCGGCTTTGGTTTCAACAATTGGCGTCCAAGATTTATTACGTAGGGCTCAGATTGTGGGATCACAAAAATATATTTTCTTTGAGCCACTGATATTTGCTGGTACTGTTTACTATCTGATGATCATGATTCTGACATGGATCGGTTATGCACTGGAACGAAGACTCTATCGTAGTAGCTGATTTTATATCTTATTATAACATTACCTAAGAAGATGAATCATGCCAGTACTTCGTATCCTTCATTTAGCCGGGTCTGCATACAATGATTTTTACTGTGAGTTGTCACGCAATTACGCCCAAAGCTGTCTGCTAGCTACGGCAAATCCATCGCTCTATGACTTTCTGATTGCATACATCACACCTGATGGTCAGTGGCGATTTCCTTCCTCTCTCAGTCTTGAAGATATTGCTGTCGCCAAACCGATGCCTCTGTTAGATGCCATACAGTTTATAACAGCGCAAAACATTGACCTGATGTTGCCACAAATGTTTTGTATCCCAGGAATGACTCACTACCGCGCACTATTCGACCTGCTGAAGATCCCTTACATAGGCAATACTCCGGATCTCATGGCAATAACGGCGCACAAAGCCAAAACCAAAGCAATTGTCGCAGCGGCAGGGGTGAAAGTGCCTTTTGGAGAACTGCTCCGCCAAGGAGAAGTTCCGACAATTACACCTCCAGCAGTCGTCAAACCCGCAAGTGCCGACAACTCTTTAGGGGTGTCCTTAGTCAAAGAGGCTACTGACTATGACGCTGCCCTGAAGAAAGCATTTGAACATGCTTCGGAGGTGATCGTAGAAGCATTCATTGAACCCGGTCGAGAAGTCAGATGCGGCATCATTGTCAAAGATGGGGAGCTAGTCAGTTTACCCCTTGAAGAGTATTTGATAGATCCCCATGACAGACCTATCCGCAGCTATACTGACAAATTCAAGAAACCGATCGAGGGCAACTTGGGTTTAACCGCTAAGGAATATATCGCGGGTTGGATTGTAGATCCTAATGACCCGATCGCCCAAAAGGTTCAGCAAGAGGTTAAGAAGTGTCATTTGGCTTTGGGCTGTCGCCATTATAGTTTATTTGACTTCCGCATCGACCCAAAGGGAGAACCTTGGTTTTTAGAAGCCGGGTTGTATTGTACTTTTGACCACAAAAGTGTGATTTCCTATACGGCGAACGCAGCGGGAATTCCTTTAAATGAGTTATTTATGACTGCGATCAATGAAGCGTTGGGCATGATCTGATGTCCGGCAAATCACCCCTTCGGCATGTTTACAATAGGAATTCAGTCTCCGTCTCACTCTATCAGCTCGCCCATATTAAAATCTATTCTTATCCAACCTTTGAGCCTTCGTAGATTGTCGAGAAGGAGTAAGGGAATTTGCCAGTGATGTACCATCAGGAAGGGTAGGGGGTCACTCACCTCAAAAATTGCGTCTTTCCCCCGCCTGATGTTTCTTACCCAGGTTTGCAGTTGCTTAAACGATCTAATCTCATTCAGCCGCCAAACTTCGTGGTACAGCCAATAGGTTGGCTTACTATTAGGAAGAGGCTGCAAAGGTTCAGCCAGAGGCTCTTTACCAAGATAAGCATCCGCTACTCCTGGATGATTGTAAAACATAGTAATGGCGGAGTGAGTACGGGGGTTACACTCAATCGCGTAAATAGTTCCGTCTTCTGCCTGGATGAAGTCAAAGGAAAGTTGCCCGGTTTTTCCCAGTTCTTTGGCAAAATGACTCGCCCATTGCATAATTTCAGGCTGTTCAACATTCTCGTAATTGACTTGAAAGGCGGATGACTCACAGCAGCAGTACATTCTTGACTCTCCATCTCGCACGGTAGTGTGAGTGCAGTATTCCTTTCCAGGGATAAATTCCTGCATAATCCAGGGCTTCTCCTCACTGATGGGCAGACTCTTGACAAATGCTGCTGTTTCTGCTGGTGTAGCGCAAGGTAGCTTGGTGAGATTCAAACGACGCACTTGGTCGTAGGGAATGCTTTTAAGAATGTATTTGCACTTTTCCTGGGAAAAGTCGAAGTTGAGGACTTGTTCGGGGTCGGTAATTTTGAAGGATTTGGGGACTGATAAACCGAACTTGAGGGCTGTTTCGGCAAAAGCAAACTTATCATCCAACATCGAAGTGACATCAGCATCGAAGTGGAAAAACTCTACATAGTCTGGTAATGGTGGCTTGCCCTCTTCGTCATAGTGGATGACGGAAAAAATGGCTACCGGGATAAAAAAGTCGATCTTTTCTGTTTTGGCGATCGCGTGTAGGGCTCTAACGTAGCCATCTTTGTCGATGTTTGGATCGGGAACGGTGTAAAAGCCAGCAACAGAGTTGGAATATTGATTACCACTTAACCAGTATTTGTCAATGTCAATTAAAATGACACGATGCCCAGCAGCATGAAATGAACGCGCTAGCTGAAGGGTTTTGGTCATTCTAGCGCCAGCGATCAAGATATTTTTGGCATTGGGGTTGACAACAATTGACTTACTGAATGGTTGCTGGAGAAAGTTCCACAGTAGCGATGTGAAGACGACGATGCAGTTGAAGGGAAATGCGATCGCCAGTAATGCAAGAGTGCCCAAGTTTTGGAACACTGCAAAAATCTGCTCCCTCATAGTTGTAATTGTGACATGATAGTGAAACTAGTGGCTGGTGGCGAGTTAGAAGTTAAGGGGATGAGGGGGATGAGGGGGATG
>CAXTSI010000154.1:0-16510 GCA_964246695.1 uncultured bacterium | reverse complement strand
CAATTAGCAATTAGCAATTAGCAATTAGCAATTAGCAATTACCAATTACCAATTAGCAATTAGCAATTAGCAATTAGCAATTAGCAATTAGCTTTTTCCCCATCGATAGAACTTCACACCAAAGCGCCACCACAACTGGAACCACAGCCAGCAGTACAACCATAGCAATAAGCAGCAGTTTGGACCTCACCAATCAAGTCTAAACTGCCAGCTTCTAGCAACTTGGCTACTGTGAGGTTCTCCCCATCACGAGTTTTCGCAGGTAAATTCATCATCTGGTTAAAGTCGCAATCAAACACATGACCAAGATAATCAATTGAAAGCTCATCCCGACACATTAATTGTTCAACTGTACCTGGATTGAAATGCGACTCTAAAAACTGCAAATAGGGCGTGTACAGTTTCTGACGTTCTAAATGCAATTTAGTTCTACCAACTGGTAGGTTGGTGATAGTGAATAGATTGTTAAACACAATGTCAAAATGTTTTTGCAAGAACATTTTGTAATCTCGTTCCAGCTTACTCTGCTCCGGTGTTAGGGAAAATTTTTCAATCTTGGGCAATTGCGGATTATACACTAAATCCAAAATTAAATCCGGTTCTTTACCGTAACCCAGTTGATTCAGCGATCGCAGCGCTTTGATTGAATCATCAAAGACACCAACACCGCGCATTTTATCAACATTATCTGCTAGGTAACAGGGCAGAGAAGCAACAACTCGAACTTTGTGTTTAGCAAAGTATTCTGGTAAGTCACCAAACCCATCTGTAAAATAAATGGTCAAATTAGACCGGACAATCACTTGTTTACCAGTTTCCCTTGCTGCTTCTACTAGTGGCTTAAATCCGTAATTCATTTCTGGTGCGCCACCAGTCAAATCGACAATCTGAATTTGAGGAAATCTGTAAATTAACTCAATTAACTGTGCGCAAATTTCTGGAGAAAGTTCTTCTGTACGTTTTGGTCCTGCTTCGACATGACAGTGACTGCAGGCAAGGTTACAGCGTTTACCCAAATTAATTTGTAAAACACTGATGCCTTTTTTTGTTAAAGGTGAATTTAGCTTTTGCTTGAAAGGTGCGATCGCTGTTTGAATCATTATTTTTATGCTGAAAATTATCAACTGTAGGGTGCGTTAGTAACGCACCGCCTTCTATAGTGCGTTACTACAGATTTACAATGTTAACAACATCCGCCACCGTTATAGTGCCATGTTGAATCAGTGGTAATTATTTTTTCTGGCATAATCGCCGCGAGTTTTGTAGCGGTTTTATCGCAAACTGCCGCAGGGATTCCTCGTTGAAGAATATGACCGACTCCATCGTCGAAAAATGGTTCTGAACCAGCGTAAATTGCTGTTTTTCCAGTGAATATACAAGCACCATCTTCAGGAATAGAAACTTTGAAAGCTACAGAATCTAGACTTTCTAAAAGTAGATGTTCTTCCAGGTTGTAAGTATGGGAATCAAGCAGACGGTAGGGGCGACGAGCGCGAATCTCTACTTGACCAAAGCCAGCATCTATGATACGTTGAATATACTCTTCATAGGTGAGTGCGCCCGATAAACACATAGCGCGTAATTGCTCATCTCGTTGCAGATGTTGTGGAATAGGACGAGTAGCAATTGGGTCACTCATCTGTAGTCGTCCGCCTGGTTTTAATACCCGATATGCTTCTTGCAAAGCGCGGGTTAAATCGTCAGGCTCAAAAATGTTGAAGAGGCAATTCTGCGCCACGACATCCACGGAAGCATCAGCAATGGGTAAGTTAAAGGCGTCGCCTTCCCGAATTTCTACAAAGCTGGTATCAAACCAAGGGTTTTCTTGAGCGGCAATTTCCAGGTTTCGTGCAGCAGCTGACCGCATTTCGGCAACGGGATCAACTGCAATGACAGCACCCGCACGGCGGGAAAAATAAGCGAATTGTAAGGCTTCTAAACCACCACCCACACCAACATACAGTACGGTAGGTTGGTTTGCAAGTTCAGTGGGATGAACGGTGGTACCGCAGCCGTAGTTCATTTGCTGCATTTGACAGGTAATTTTTAGCCCTGGTAGTTGCAGGGGTGTGCTTTGCACACAACAAAGTCCTACTTGTGGTGTTTGGGCGACTTCGCTGTAAAATTGCGCCGCTGTTTCTAGGTAAGTCATCGCACTCAGTTCGGTTGTTTACCGTTTTAAGTGTAGCGACAACTAGTACGGCTTCGTGGAATTAAAAATTAAAAATTAAAAATTAAAAATTAAAAAACCTTACAAGATAAGCTTTTCGGGCTATTCCTTTAATGGTTGCTTTATTTTCGTGCCCGATGTACTAGAAGTTTAAGCAACACTGCAAGGGTTTTCGCATGATTTACCTACATTACTTAAAATAAAGATTTATAAATATTATGCAAAATTCGTGTGAAGCGATCGCGCTTCGGAGATAATATCAAGTAACGATCTGACAATAACGTTAATGTCAATCTAGTATAGATTTACATTCACAATGGTAGCAAGCCGATTCCTCAAGAGATTTTATCCAAGCTAACGAGAGCCGAGTCACTCTAAAAAATCTTTTGGAACCGGACTAAAACTCGCCATTATAAAACGTATTGTTGAGGTTCATGTGTGTTGATTCAGTCAAATTTTGCGGAAGGCACTACGGAAAGCGCACAATTACCTGTGAGTGCTGGATGCTGTTAGCAATAGGCTGTTACGTCTTCACCACATTCATCTGCAAGATAACATAGAGCCTTGAAACGCAGACCAACCACTTCCTCGTAGAGAGGATTTAATTTACACATCGGTGGAATGTGAAATAGCTTGCGACCAAAGACTTTGATGTCGCGCTCAAAAGGACATTGGGATGGGATGAGTTTACACAAGAAATGAGCTAGTTTGGCGTTGTGAATTTCTATCGATTCCAACCGTTGGCGGATTGGGAGGAGTAGGTCGTTGTGTTCCCGGATTTGAGTAAAGGTTGTCATGATTGGTCACCTGATGATTGTAAATTTCAAAGTTAGCGTTTGTTTGTTGAGTTTGAACCGTTTCCTATATTTATTTAGGGTCTGGTTTATTGACTTATGCAGTTTTTACTTGTTCCTTGGTTTTCCAGCAAAGATGCCGTTTGATGCATCTCTCTTCTTTGGTAACACATGTAAATACAAACTCAACTAGTAGGATTCCGGATAAAAAAGAAGTTTTAGCTTGTTCAATGGTCTGCCCTGTCTGTAGGAGTGCTGATCCAATCCTTTTTTCAGGACTCCTTCACTTTATGGGTAAAGCGAAGCTGCGTCGATGAGGATAAGTTGAGGAAAGTTCAGGATCTGGTTAAGTTAAATTAGTGTGCTGCTGAATATTACGCGCACTTAAACCAGATTTGCTGGCGACTACCTCAAACTTTACAGGTGTACCGGGTTGAATGGTGCGATACCCGAACCCCGGGATAGCGGTAAAGCTAAAAAACACATCCTCACCCGTGTCTGTAGCGATGATACCGTTTCCTGTTTGCAAGTCAAAGTTGCGAACCACACCTTGCGCCACGGTTCGTCCGTTCGCACCAAGGGGTGGTGCGCCATTCGCCCATTCTTGCTGAGGGATTCGTATTTGCCGTACCTCTGGAGTGTCATATGACTCGTAGCGGTAATTGGACAAGGTTTCCATAATTTCGCGCAAATCAAGTCGTAATTCTTCCAGAGTTGGTCGTCCCACAAAGAACCAACCTTTATATATCTTAACAATTGTTAAGTCAGGTTGCAACACAAAGGTGTAAGGTTGTGCGCGATAGGCATACTCGCCTTCCGTCTCGTCAAGAATGTTGATTTGCTGGATAATCTCCCGTTTTTCATCTGATAAAAATGTCCATTGCGCTCCCAAACCAGCCCGAAATGCTGCTTGTACAATGGGCGAGTCTGCACTAACTGTTACCAGTTGGCAAAAATTCACCTTCAGTTCATCTTGAAACTGTACGAATTGCCGCATTTGCTGCTGGTCACGGGGGCAAAAAAAGCCTCGGTAAAATACTAAAATCAGCGGATAGCCATCCAGAAATCCCAACTTTTCGTCCAGCAGACCGGGTTTCGTCAATTGGGATAGTTGGGTAAGTTCGTGGCGATGATTAGGGAGTAGGAAGTCGGGAAAGCGATCGCCTACTTGCAGATTGGTAGTCATGGGGATGTTTCACCAGTCAACTTACAAGCTATTAAGCCACAGCAACATGAGTTTTGACTGAGGAACGGCTGGGAATGGATGAGTTTTTTTGAGAGATTTCTGTAGGAGGAGTGGGCGATCGCCCAGACTCTATTGACAGACATCAATATAATTTCTAAGATTTAGGTCAGTGCAAGCCTTCCAAAGAATACCTCAATGCCACCTGTTCGCCTCATATCACCTTTGACTGCCACTAATCAGGAATTAATTGAGGTTTATCAAAGTGATTATGGCATTCTCTACCAGGGAGATTGTCTCAAGTTTTTAAATGCCCTTCCTGATGACTGTGTAGATATTGTATTTGCCGATCCCCCTTTCAACCTTGGTAAGGATTACGGCAAAGGTGTTAACGACCAGATGAAATCTGACGATTATCTTGTATGGTCAAAGCAGTGGTTGAGCGAGAGTATTCGTGTGCTGAAGCCAGGAGGCAGTTTATTCATTTTTAACTTACCTAAATGGTGTATTGAATATGGTGCATATCTAAATCAAAAAGGTATGCTTTTTCGTCACTGGATCGCGTGCAGAATGCCTAAAGCTTTTCCTCGCGGTAAGAGAATGTCTCCTGCTCACTATGGATTGCTTTACTACACAAAAGGGGAACCAGCAGTTTTCAATAAAGTTTATACACCCATTCAAGTTTGCCGACACTGTGGTGGAGAAATTCGAGATTACGGTGGACACCGCAAAAAGTTAAATCCCAAAGGTATCAATTTAATGGATACTTGGGATGCTCCTGAGGATGTTTGGGAAGATGCTTCTGCTGATAACGCTGAGCAAACTTTGTGGACGGAACTTGAGGAAATGTGGAGTGATATTCCACCAGTGCGCCATCGTCAGCACAAGAACAGAGGCGCAAATGAATTAGCTCCTATTATGCTTGAACGCATCATTGCTATGGCATCGAACCCCGGACACATTGTGATTGACCCCTTTGGAGGTTCTGGCACTACATTCTATGCAGCAGAAAAGCTACGCCGATGCTGGCTAGGTACAGAAATTGGTGATATAGAGCCAGCAGTTAAACGATTAACGGACCTGGCGAACGGAAACATAGAAGAATGGGAATCGGCAAGGGGAAAGAAAAAAGTTAAAATTCCACAAAACGATTCCACACAATTAGATTTATTTTCCTATTAATAGTGACGCGAAGTTTTGCTTTACATTTCTAGATTAAAGCACGACCATCTGTGCCTTTGGTAATTCTTGGCACACTGCTATCTAAAGCATCATGTTCAACCACAAATACTGCCAGGAATCCTTCGTTTATGCGATCGCCTAATCGGTTATTATCGGGTTGCTTTGGTGGGAAGTGTGCGATCCGCACAGTAGTCGTTGAGGAAACGGGCGATCGCTTCTTGGCATAGGTTGTAAAAATCACGTTACCAACAAAAATTAATTTATAAAGAACATGTACACATACTTCGCTGACTACAGGGAAGCGGCGGATTGTTTTACTATTTACATTGCCAGCAATATGACCAATTCCCTTGTCCCACACATGAAGCGCTCGGTATTGCCAACCGTGCTCGGCTAATATTGGATGTACATTAGCCCATCCAATTTCATTACACCAAAACCATAAAGTCGTTTCTGGTAAAGAATAGTAAGCCCATGCAGCGATATGAGGGGCATACCATTCTGCAAGGTCAGTGGGTGTAGGCGGATCTCCTGGAAACATTCCTAACCCGTATGCACCATCAGAGATAATAGTTGTTGGTGGTAGCCAGGAGGCATATCGAGTAGCCGCGTCTGCCAGTTCGATTTTAATTGAATTTATTGCAGTAGTAGGTACAGCAGCGGAAGCTAGAGCGTTAGTTTCAATTGTTGCATTTAGCACAGAGAGCATATTCAGTATTTCTCGGCTATGCTGTGCCTCAATCACCATTAGTTCCTCTCTCGTCAATCTTTTGAATAAATAGTCTATTTTAGAACATTCTAAAATCAACTATATCATTTCATCTTCTGGTAGCAGAACTGCTGCGACGGCGCGGACGAGAGTTACTTAAAAACCCTCAACTCGAACTCTATTTGGCAGAACAGATTAGGGAGGAGGCTGAGTATGAGTTGGGGCGCCGAGTAATATTAAAATGTAATTATTCTATAGGGTAAAAAACACAGAGGTGGAATGTGAAAACCGTAGAACTGAGCGATGCTAATGTTCTTACCCCATCATCAACTAATCTTTGAGTGCGATCGCCATCCGGAACCCCAGTGCATCCAAGAACTCAATCAGAGCGTAAATTTCAGCACCTCCAGTTTCTGACAGCATTTTGTCAAGTTTTTCATAGTGCTGTTTGGCTACTTCCGAGAGATTATTCATCTGTACACGTGCATCCACCACATCTTTAAGTGCTGAGCGGATCAGCTCGGGTTCAGGACCAACTTCATCCAGTTCCAACATCACCCCGATATAAGCAGCAGCATGTTCGGGATCTTTGAGAGAAGAAATCAGATAGTCGTGATAGCTACTACTTCTGGAAGTTTTCACTTCTTTCATAATCTCGCCAATATTCCTTAGCTGTAAGAATGTCCTGTAGTTGTGTACTTTTATCTCCGCCACAGAGGAGAAGTATTATCTTTGATCCTATCTGCCCAAAATAAACCCGGTAACCAGGACCATAGTCTATTCTCAGTTCAAAAACTCCTTCGCCAACTGATCGATAGTCTCCCAAATTACCAATTGCAACTCTAAGAAGCCTCTTCTCTATTTTGACTTTGGCTGTAATATCTCTAAGAGAATCAAGCCATTCTGCAAAAGGGCGAGTCCCGTCTGCTTTTCGGTAGTTCCGGATTTCCCTTGGTTGTGCTTCCACACTTTGATTGTAAACGCTTCATGGCTTAATGTACTTGAAATCGCTTTCCCTTCAGAATTCACTCTGGCACAACTGGATTTTAAGAGCTTCATTAAAAGATGCGATGTCTGGCGACAAGCTGCTACGCGTCTACGCACCCTCATCACCCCATAATCAACTAATCTTTAAGTGCGAGCCCGAACGGGCAAGCCCCTTTGGGGCATCGCAATGCGATATCCCAGTGCATCCAAAATGGTCTACCCGACTGATATTCGCTGTAAGCCTCTTCTCAATTTTATCTACGGCTCTAGTATCTCGCAAAGAATCAAGCCATTCCTCAAAAGGGCGAGTCCCGTCTGCTGCTAGGTAGTTCTGAATTTTGGCTTAAATATGCTGATCCGATCGCCTATTTCAGTAAAAACCCATATACGATCTAGATTCTATGCAGTCAAGTCAGTAAATTCCGTACCTGTGGTTACATTTGTTGTCTGATTTGCATACCCTGCTATTCACAAGACCGTGATACCTAGAATTGCGTACATACTTAAACTTCATAGCTTGAAAAGCCTGAAACCCATAACTAATAGGAATTTACCACATAGTATCAGTTACAAAATTAATTTTTGCTGAGAATTTGTTGAGTATTTTTGCTTTTTATATTTCAATACAGTTCAGTTAAGCACCAGATCAGAAACCCGGTTTCTAGGAGAAACCGGGTTTCTTTGCTCCCACCTATCCTGAACTGAACCGTATTGTTTTATATTTATGAAATTTTTATAAATTAAATATTTATACCTGACTTTGACATCATTTAATTGTTGTGTTAAATTCTTCTAAGTTAATTACTTGTAAATTTCTGTAAAGAAAGTTACTATACTATAGATAAAGCTTCTTTTATTTCAAAATATCAGGTGTAAAAGCTGGAAATGTCAGCATCAAATTTTATTCGCCAAGCTTCTCGCACTCGTTTTATCAAGCGATTTTTCAAGTTTCACACAGCCACTCTGATTTTATTAGGCATAGTCGGGTTTGTTAGCATTATCGTTACAGAATGGTTTGCTGGTGAAGACAGAATCAGTAGGATTTTTGCACAGCTGCAAGTGTTGCAAGAAAACCCACCAATATGGCTAGAAGTGCCACTGGTGAGTAAAAAATATTTGCTAGCACCTACTTTGGCATTGTTTTTAACTGTGTTGCTAGTGATGAAAGTTTCTCCTCAACCTCGTGCTTGGTCGCGGTGGCTGGTGGTAGGAATTTTAATGATTTTAAATTTACGGTATATTCTGTGGCGATCGCTTTCTACCTTGAATGTTGCAGATCCGCTGAATGGGGTGTTTAGCCTGGGGTTGTTCTCCCTAGAAATGTTAGTACTACTTGGTGGCACTATCCAGCTATTTTTAATGCTGAACGTCAAAGACCGTCGCCACGAGGCGAATAGGAATTCAATAGCTGTTATTGATGGCAGCTTCGTCCCTGCTGTTGATATTTTCATACCAACATATAATGAACCTATTTTTATACTACGTCGCACAGTTATCGGTTGTCAAGCTCTAGATTATGCCAATAAAAAAATTTATATCCTCGATGAAACCCAACGTCCAGAAGTAAAAGAATTAGCTGAATATTTGGGGTGTGAATATATAACGCGACCGGATAATCGCCATGCCAAGGCGGGAAATTTAAATCATGCGATCGCCAAAACCAATGGTGAACTAATTGTTGTTTTCGACGCCGATTTTGTTCCCACGAAAAACTTTCTCACTCGCACCGTTGGCTTTTTTCAAGATAAAAAAGTGGCACTGGTACAGACACCTCAAAGCTTTTATAACGCTGATCCTATAGCTCGTAATCTTGGCTTAGAAAATATTCTCACCGCAGACGAAGAAGTGTTTTACCGGCAAGTTCAACCGATTAAAGATGCAGCCGGCAGTGTAGTTTGTTGTGGGACTTCCTTTGTGATTCAGCGTAGTGCATTAGCTGCTGCTGGAGGCTTTGTCACAGATTCTTTATGTGAGGATTACTTCACGGGAATTCGTTTATCTGCTCTCGGCTACCGCTTGATTTATTTAAATGAAATATTAAGCGCTGGTTTAGCAGCAGAAAACATTGCTGCCTATGCAACTCAACGATTACGATGGGCGAGAGGCACACTTCAGGCATTTTTCATTAATTCCAATCCTTTAACTATTCCTGGACTAAGTTTGATTCAAAGGTTAGCGCATTTAGAAGGATTCCTAATTTGGTTTAGCAGCATTTCCCGTGTTTACTTTCTCTTAATGCCGTTAGCTTATTCATTTTTAGGCGTAATTCCAATCCGAGTTACAACAGCAGAATGGTTATATTTTTTCTTGCCTAGCTACTTAGTAGGGTTAGCTGTATTTGCTTGGTTAAATTATCGGTCACGTTCGGCTTTACTATCTGAGATTTATTCCATATTACTGTGTTTTCCTTTAGCATTGACTGCGATCCGAGTCATACTGAACCCTTTCTCTAAAGGGTTTAAAGTCACACCCAAAGGAAAAGTCAGCGATCGCTATACTTTCAACTGGAACTTAGCCTTACCCCTAATTATTTTGTGGATTGCCAATGCTAATAGTTTGTGGCGAATTTCCGGAATATGCTTGGGCAGTTGGGCTTGCAATACCACAGTTCTGCCAATTGTCCATCAAATTAAAGGTATCAGCTTGGGCGGGCTGTGGAGTGCTTATAATTTGCTCATAATTAGCGTTGCCCTGTTGATTTTGCTAGATGTACCCAAACCAAATTTACATGAATGGTTTGATTTACGGCGAGTTGTACAGTTAAGTGTTGGTGAACAGAGTGTTTGGGGAGTGACTACAATGATTTCTGAGGTAGGCGCTGAAGTTGCTCTTACTCAAAGTCCTGCCATTGATTTATGTGAAAATATGCCTGTAAAACTAGAAATTGCCGAGTCAAATTTACAGCTTGATGCAAATATTATTCGTATGGGATTTAAAGATGAATTTCCCACAGTCCGAGTGAGGTTTGAATCAGTGAGTTTGAGTCAAAACCGTCGCTTAGTGGAAATATTATTTTGTCGTCCAGGACAGTGGAAGCGCAACAAAACACCAGGAGAATTGCATTCGCTGTTGCTGATATTTAGAATTTTACTGAAACCGCGATTTTTATTTGATCGACGAATTGATCTGAGAGCTAAAGCAGTTTCTAAAGTTTAAGATTTTGTTAATTTAAATACTGAGTAATAGTTATCCTTGTAAACAATATTTTCCTGAAACTTGTACTTTTTTTCTATTCCCTTGCGCAATTTTGCTGAAGGATTTAGTAAAAACACATTGGTACCCTGAGGGATTTTGGGAATATTGTTGCCCTTGACTAACTGAAACCTTACTTTTGGTTCCGTAAGATAGCTAAGAGAAAAAACATTCCCAAAATTAATGCCAAAAGAATCACTAATCAAAAGTGGGCGTTCTGCCTGATTAATGATTTTAGCAACTTGTGGATTCCCATAACTAACAACCTTACTCCACCAAGTTTCTGCCTGGGAACTCACCCCATAAGAAAGCACACCACCTATAATCACTAGTACCATAATAGTTTGCCAGATTTGGCGGCGTAACAAACTTCCGTTGTATAGTTGATAAGCTAACAGGTAAGCAACAGCGAGTTGAATACCTAAATAAGAAGGCATTAAATATCGCGGGGAAAGCGATCGCACACCCCCAAAAATCAAATCTGGCAGCATGAGAGGAACTGCTGGGACAGCAATTAATGTCACGATAAACAACCAGACTTGTGGATGAGTGGTACGACAAAGAAAATAAATTGAATATCCTACCAAGATTAAGAAAATTGGCGTGATTAAATAGCTGAAAGGATTTTCAAAGCCAAAATCTAAATCAAAAAAAATCCGGCTGTTTTGCATGAGCCAAGATTGTATTAAAGTCACGAAGGACACTTTCATCGTTGTCCAGCCTGTTGTGATACGCACTTGGTCAAAGTTAGCTAGCACAACTACAATCCAAGGGGTGAAAATTAAAAAAGCCGCCAGCGATGCTAGGAAATACGCTTTTACTGTCTTAGTCCAGCGGTGTTTTTTGATTGCAGTTACATAAATTGCATGCGCAACTGCTACGAATCCACTTAATAAGAATGTATAGAGACTGAGTGCCAAAGTTGCTGTATAAATTCCCCAAGTCAAGATGCGCTTCGACTCTAGCTGTCGTGTTGATTCCAACCGCATGGCTCGCAGCAGTGAGGCACTTGATAGTAATATGGTGACTACCCACAGCATATATTCTCGTGCTTCTTGGGCGTAGATCAGGTGAATTGGAGAGATTGCTATGAGTGCGATCGCCAAGTATGGTAGCGATAATGGTACCGTAAATAATTCTCGGCATAGCCAATAAACGCACGGGAAAACTAGCAAGCTGATCAACGCCGACAAACTTCTGATCGCCGTCACCGAGTTGCCAAAGATTTGCACCCAAATTCTGGCTATTACATAATAAAGTGGTGGATGTTGCGGGTCTTCGATTGCCAAAGATTTAATTGTGTCGCTTAAACCTTTTTCGGAATTGGGACGCTGGAACTTGGCAAAAGCTTCTCTAGTAATGACACGACCATTGAAGATTTGCTGCGTCACTTCAGCATCTGTGTAACCAGAAATCCGTAATGACGTATAGGTTTCATCATGCCAGTAAACTTTGCCGTCGAGGTTAAGGAAGCGAAAAAATACACCCACTACCAACACGACGATAATTAACAACCGCAACCAATTTGGAGCAAGTTTGAGATGTCGCATAGCTAGGTGGTTCAAGAAGTTGTAGAAAATTACCCAGTAAGAGCGATCGCACTACCTGTCTTAGTTTGTCAGATGAAATGTAAATCTGTGAACAAGACTATTACAGGTAAAATTTGCCGGAAAAACTGTTCATTTTAAGAATCAACAGCTAACACAACAGCATACCGCGAAGCTTAGAGCTACGCTACTTATCCTTGAGCCAACAGTTGCGATCGCTTACGGTAGACTGTGGTTACTCCCGAACCGCCAGAAGAGTACCGATTTAAAAAACCGCCAAGACAAGGCAGTGCGTTGGACGGGTTCCCCGGCTTGAAGCAACTGCCGTGCCAAGGACACTGCTACTGCTGCTGCAACTTTGGCTATTTTTACTATCTTCTTGATAGGTCGGCGCGAATGAGTCTGAGTACTTAGCTCTGGGTGGATGTTAGGTGAGGGAATAAAAGGTGTTTCAATATGATCATTTGACAAAAGTTCTTCGGTTACATCACGCAATCTTTTGTTTCCTGGGTTTGACTTACGTGCAGCACGAATTAGGTCTTCAATCCATCCTTCAGAGTCTACTGTTTTTATTAAATTAAAGATAATATCTTCTAAACTATTACCACCTGCAATTGCATCTAAGTTTTTACTTAGTTCCAACGCTAATAATTGCTCAAGGGATGATTTTTTAGGAAAAGCCTCAATTAAAGCTTCTTGTAATTTTTTACGCTGGTCACCTCGTAAATTCATATTTTTTATTACCTATATAACTAAAATAGTAGTAACTAAGGTAGTAGCATCTATATTTTTAATTCCGCTTTTTCAATACAAGCTGCCCCACCCTGTTACTACTTAGCTACTTTGTCTTTGGCAACAGTGTTAGATTTAACCCCAGATGAATAAGCCTCGTTTGCTTGCAACCACTGCTGTATGAGATCTGCCACAAATTGACTCATCTTCAGCCCTTGGATAGCACAGGCTGCATGGAATTGTTTCTTTAAGTCGTCTTCAATACTAATGTGCATCGCTTTTACAGATGATGACGGTTATATAAAAAATAGTATCTACACAAAGCTACAAATGTACAAGCGTCGTACTGAGCAAAAGTTATTACACTACTGCGATTTATAGCCAAGATTCCAGAGAAAACGGTTGTGCTTGCTGAATTCGGACAAAATCGCTGTCGGCAGAAACCAAAATGAGATTGTGCTGAATCGCTGTTGCCGCAATCCAGAGATCATGGTCATCAAATCCCAAATCTCCAACACTTGTACTCCGACGTTTACTTTTATCTTTAGGAGCAAACTGATTAAAAACTGCTGCTTTGAGTTGACTATAAAAAATGGCGGTTTCTTCGTCAATGAAATACAAGTCAACACCGCTCAAAAATGCTTGAACTGCGGCAAGGTTTTGAGCTGGTCGTTCTGATTTTTCGGTCATGTAGAGCAGTTCGCCGTAAGTGATGATGCTGATGCCGATGTCACTAGCAGAACGAGATTGCACAGTGGCAATGACGTTAGGGGTGTTATTAATGATGTAACTGCAATGGTTGGTATCTAAGAGATACATGGAGACAGAAATCAAAACTGGGCTTTAGAACGGGTTTCGTAGACCGAGCGAAGACAGTCTTCCAAATCATTGCCTTGCCAGGTTCCAGCAAATTTCAGCAGATCACCTGCCTTAGTTCCTCGTTTAATTGGAGCCAGCCGACGAAGTGGGCGTTGACTAATAGTACTTTTGGTTTGGAGGGAATCTAGGAAGTCGCTGACTAAGGAGAGTTGATCGGGTGGCAATTGGGCTAGTTGTTGTTCGATTTTCTGGCGCAGTTCCGGGTAAGTCATGAGTACCTCGCTATTTCGATTGCCGATCTTCTCGACTTCTCAATTTTACAGGGGTCGAAGGCAAAAGCCCACCAGGCTCAACCAGGTACATACGTCCGAATAGAGGTGGGATGAAGCCCTAAAAACTTCTCTTCAATAAATATCTTGTAGGGTGGGCATCCTGCCCGCCCAGACTTGAGTTCGGGCGGGCAAGATGCCCACCTCACAATAAAATCACAATTGTTTTGTCAACTCGTGTGATTATTACTGTAGTGTACCCTTGTCCCTGCCCACTGCAGCTTCTCTCGCAGGGTCTTATAATACGAATTGTTTGCCCGCAAAATAATAAACTTAGCCCAACAGTTCGCCACCCGCAGATCAACACGCTGTGCTGGCCAAATTGAAGTTGCTAACACTCCATCCATCCACAGCTTGGTACTCAAATCGTAGTCTCCCAAAGGCCAAATGCTGACGACGCAACCTGGGGGTAAAACAATGGGGCGACTAGAAAGACTCATCGGACAAATGGGAGTGATCGTAATCGCTTCCATACCATCGTGAATAATTGGACCATTGGCAGAAACGGTGTAACCAGTAGAACCTGTAGGGGTGGAAACAATCAACCCGTCTCCCACGTATTGATCGACTACCTCACCGTCTATTTCCATCTCTAAAATTGAGGTGATCATGCGGTCAGCAGAAGCGGGTTTGACACACATTTCATTCAAAGCGAGGTAGCGTTCAGTCACTGGTTCCAAATTTGTGCCATGACCCTCATACACTGCGGCTTGCAACATCATCCGCCGTTGAATAGCATAGCGATCCTCAAACAGCCGATCCCAAACTCGTTCTGTATCCTCAAACTCTTCCACAGACTCAGTTAAAAACCCCAGATGACCTCCTACATTCACTCCCAGAATTGGGATGCCAGCTGGGGCTAAATGTCTTGCACTCGTTAAAACAGTACCGTCACCACCAAGTACCAAAGCGAGATCAATTGGTTGAGTTGCCGAAGCCAAAAACACCGGATAGGGGTTATCCTTCGGTCCACTTGGTCCGATCAACACTTGGCAATTGCGGTGTTCTAGTTGCTTAGCACAGATCTCTGCCCAGCGTTTAGCTTGGGTATCTCGTGCTTTATAAGCAATAATTACATGCTTAAGTTCCACACAACTACCATTTGAGGAGATTAAATTGCTCCATATCGACAGTATCACGGTTGCGATAGATTGCTAGCACGATCGCCAAACCTACCGCCGCTTCAGCTGCTGCTACGGTGATGATAAATACAGTGAAAACTTGACCCTTAATTTCTGTTGAGTCCATAAAGTTAGAAAACGCCATTAAATTCAGATTAATGGCATTAAGCAGCAACTCAATTGACATCAGCACCCTCACGGCGTTGCGGCTGGTAATCAAGCCATAAATGCCAATGCAAAACAAAGCTGCTGCTAATAATAGAAAGTACTGGAGTTGCATGATTGTTAGTTGTTGATTGGGGAATTGCTAATTGCTAATTGCTAATTGCTAATTGCTAATTGTCCTATTACTATTAGCTATTAGCCATTAGCCATTAGCAAATTACTGAATATTGCGACTAGCATCGCCGACTGATACCAGATCTCTGGGGCGTTCTGGCAACGCTAAAAGAGGTTGTTTTTGGTCTGGGGATAATGCCTGTTCTGGCAAATACTCGCGACGTGCTAAAATAATTGCGCCCACCATTGCCATTAACAGCAAAATAGAAGCCAGTTCAAAAGGCACTAAAAAGTCACTGAAGAAATGTTGAGCAATCACAACTATTGAGTTGCTGATGGGGGTAGCGTTGGACTGCGGCCAAGGCGTTGTCACAACCATCGTACTCAAAAGCGCAAACAATCCCAAACTAACTACACCTGTAAGTGCTTTACGCAACCAAGCGTTGGGGAACGGCACAAAGTTCTCCCGCTTGTTAACCAACATAATGGCAAACAAGATCAGCACGTTAACTGCGCCTACATAAATTAGTAATTGCGCTGCTGCTACAAAGTCAGCATTCAGGAGGAGGTATAACCCAGCAATGCTGGCGAACACGCCTCCTAACAGAAAAGCAGAGTAAACGATGTTGTCCAACAGCACTACACCTAGTGCTGCCCCAATCATCATCACAGCCAGTATGCCAAACGAAACTACCTGTACTCCTTGGGCTAAATTCACAACTTTTTGTCCTTTGTTGATTGTTAGTTGTTAGTTGTTAGTTGTTAGTTGTTAGTTGTCCTACTATCGACTAACTACTAACAACTAACCACTAACTTTTTCCTGCTGTACAAGGTCTTCTGGGCGTGCACCAGCGCGAGGTGCATCTGCCGGCAGGTCGTGGGGGTCCATGACGCCCTTGGGCAGGTAAACTAGTTCGCGCAACGGCGTAACCATTGGGTCATCCGTTACCTTGTATGGCAGACGACCCAGCGCTACGCTATCATAATTCAATTCATGGCGATCGTAGGTGGAAAGCTCGTACTCTTCTGTCATTGATAGACAGTTTGTTGGGCAATATTCCACGCAATTACCACAGAAGATGCAAACCCCAAAGTCAATACTGTAGTGATTGAGCTTTTTCTTTTTACTAGCTTTGTCAAATTCCCAATCCACTACAGGTAGGTTGATTGGACAAACCCGGACACAAACTTCGCAAGAAATGCACTTATCAAACTCAAAGTGAATCCTACCCCGAAACCGCTCACCCAGAATCAGTTTCTCGTAAGGATATTGCACGGTAATAGGACGCCGCCGCATATGGTCGAAGGTGACAGCCAGCCCCTGACCAATGTAACGACCGGCTTGTACCGTTTCCTTGGCGTAATCACCAACTTGCTTCAGGAACTTTAGCATAATGTTTCTCTGTTTTTAGGTAATTGCTAATTGCTAATTGCTAATTGCTAATTGCTAATTGCTAATTGCTAAT
>CAXTSI010000153.1:0-16567 GCA_964246695.1 uncultured bacterium | reverse complement strand
ACACAACAGGAACGTCAACAACGTCAACTGGCTGAGCAACAAGCCCAACAGGAACATCAACAACGTCAACTGGCTGAGCAACAAGCCCAACAGGAACGTCAACAACGTCAACTGGCTGAGCAGCAAGCCCAACAGGAACGTCGGCGATCTGAGCGCTTAGCAGCACGACTGCGAGAGTTAGACATCGACCCCGATCAGTTATAAAGCAATAGGATTTAGTTAGTTAGCAAATTTTTACTCTGAATAATATTTAATCAGTATGCGGACTAAAGCGATCGCCTTTGTCAATAACAGTTTTTGCAATTTTCATATTATAGCGTTACGTTTGTCAATAGACAATTATGCTGAATATTAAGTAGGAGTTTAGGTATCTTAATCAAATCTGACTTTTAACGGCGATGCTGCGCGGGAGCATCCCCAAAATTGTCAGTTATCCATTACAGCTAGAATGGGAGCTTATCCTGTCTGCTTTGTAGCCTCTTTGTCACTCCTTCCGCTGCATTTTTTTTGGCTACAGATATACAGCCACCATATCCGGAAGACATCAAAACTTTGTAAAATCTTCACATTGTAACCGTATAATTTCGGTTATTCTAATATTGCTCAATAATTAACTATACAAGTGTTTAAAAGCACCTGTATAAAATCAACGAAATTGAACAGTAAATTTTCTTAGAAAAATGTTCCAAATGCATGCAAACTTGCCGAAAAAGTATGACACCATCTAAAGGTAACGACTAAGCTATCAAAATAAATAGTTAAATTAGGTAGGTTATTTTATTTTGTCACAGTTAATTTTTTTTCATAAAGATTAGAAATATGTAGTTAGAGGTTGGTAACATCTAATTTATTTGAAATCATTAATCAAGTCTGGAGTTCAGAATTCCTTATTTTATTTTCAAATAATCGCACTTTGTCTAATTAATTAGAAAGTAACATCCGCAAGATGGAACGCACATTTGCTGACTTAATCTAGGTGTTTAGATGACTACGTCGAAGGCGCACCAGAATTGATTAAGGATGTTTCTTTTGAGTCCAAGCGTTGGGTAAAGCAAATTAATCAAGCTGACGTAACAAATGAGGTTATTTATCGCATCATGAGCCTAAAGAGCCAGCGGAATTCTAGACAAGATAAAGTCTCTAAGCAGACTCAACGAGTAGCTCGCATATCTCCCAGAGTAGTGTATGGACCTGAGAGTGAAATGAGGCATCCACTTCAGTTGCTCAAGGAAATGGGACGGGATTTGCTGGCGTCCCGAGAACTAGCTTGGCGTCTGCTGGTTCGGGATATCAGCGCTAAATACCGTCAGTCATTCCTAGGTATTTTCTGGGCATTTATACCCCCGATAATCACGGCAGCTGGTTTTACCCTTGCCAAAGGGGGTGGAATTCTCAATATTGGGACCACGGAATTGCCTTATCCTGCCTACGTCATGTTCAGCATGACTTTGTGGCAAACTTTTGTAGAAGCGCTGAATGGACCTGTGCAAGCAGTAACATCTGCCAAACCGATGCTGGCGAGGATTAATTTTCCCCGCGAGGCGCTTATTCTTGCCAAACTGGGCGAAGTGTTTTTCAACTTTGGCATCAAGCTGATTCTGATTGTGGGTTTGTTCATCTGGTTCCAAATCCCACTAACTTGGAGCATGACTATAGCGCCAATAGCGTTAATTCATCTGATATTACTAGGAACTTTTTTTGGGTTGCTGTTAGCTCCAATAAGCACTCTCTATCAAGATTTTTCAATAGGGCTGACGTTGATTACAGGATTATGGCTGTTTCTTACGCCAGTTGTCTATCCAATTCCTAAGGATGGGGTATTTGGCATCATTGTGAAATTTAATCCAGTCACTCCTTTGTTAGTGACAACGCGGGAGTTGGCAACAACAGGTGTAATATCTGATCCCCTGGGGTTTTGGATAGCAAGTGTGATTGCAATTGTGGGATTGTTGCTAGCTTGGATTATCTATCGTCTATCTATGCCCTATATAGTTGAGAGGATGAGTTCTTAATTATGATCGGTATCAACGAGCAAGAAATTTCGCCAAAGCCACAGAATAGTGACAGTGAAGTTGTGCTGTCAATTAATGGCGTTTCCAAGAAGTTTTGTCGTGATTTGAAGCGGTCTTTGCTTTACGGTGTCCGGGATATCACCTCTGAGTTACTAGGGCTGCGGGAGAAAAGTGAGAATCTGCGACCTAAGGAGTTTTGGGCGCTAAATGATGTTAGCTTCCAATTGCGGCGGGGAGAAGCACTAGGTTTAGTGGGAAAAAATGGCAGTGGGAAATCGACAATACTGCGGATTATTGCAGGCTTGATTAAGCCAGACAGTGGATTTGTAGAAGTTAACGGTCGGGTAGCACCATTGATTGCTTTAGGAGCTGGATTTAGTGGAATTTTGACAGGGCGGGAAAATATTTATGCCAATATGTCAATTTTGGGTTTATCTACAAAGGAAATCAACGAGCGATTTGATGAAGTTATAGAGTTTGCAGAAATTGGAGATGCGATTGATTCGCCAGTACAGACCTATAGCTCTGGAATGGCTGCGAGATTAGGGTTTGCTACTGCAATTCATACAGAGCCGGATATTTTACTTATTGATGAAGTGCTAGCAGTAGGAGATGTCAAATTTAGGGTAAAGTGTACCCGCAAGCTATCTGAACTACGCCAAAAAGGCACATCGTTTATTTTGGTTAGTCATAACTCATATGCAATCTTGTCTACATGTGACTCCGCAGTTTATCTCTCAGAAGGCTCCTTGATTGATTTTGGAGATGTACATTCAGTAGTCAGTAAATATGAAGAGGATTTATTTCTCACAAAAACAGAAAAATCCTTAGGAAAAATGTTCATTCCAGAAAAATCAGAAGATGAAAGCAGTGGATTAGATGTTGTTTCACTATTGTTTCGAGATCGGGAAGAGAAAATCATTGAATCACCAATTAGTGGTTCCCCTGTTCAACTTTGTTTAAGTTGCAAAGTCAAGAAGAAATTAGAGTGCGTTAGTCTCCGTATTGATATTAAAGATTTAAATCAAGAAGGTGATGCCATTGTATTTATGGATAGCCGAGATGAACAGGGATACTTAGAGATTTCTCCGGGAGAAAATGAGATCCGAGTTGAAATGCCATACTTTAGCTTAGGTATGGGCTTATATACTATGGAAATCTTTATCGCTTGGGGCAATCCACCAATATACACTTTAGACAGAATCCAAGGATTTAATTTTGCTGTAGAGAAGCCTCCCAACCAAAGTCATAGCAAAGTTTATCAACTACGGACTTGGAGAGTGCGTACATCAAATGTCTGATTACTTTAAGTGCTGTAAACAACTTAAAACTAGTAAATTACAGAGAGTATCTAGCACAGAATTCCATGAAAACTTTATCAAAACCAGTCAGGCTTGACTTTCAAGCAAGCTCTACCTGCAACCAAATAGTCTCCATTGCACACCGTGCGCGCAAAGGACCTACAGGCGGACCTGGAGGAGTTTTATTTGTTCAAGAGAGCGTGCTCGGCAACAGCATAGGGGATATAGATCTTCACTATGAGTATGCTCCTAAAACATTGTTGCCTGCCAATAAATGGTTATGCCGAATCTCTAGTAAACTCGGTTTAGATTACGAGGATCTGCAAAGAATTCAATGGGCTTGTTCACTAACTAAGAAATGGCAAAACGCTCGTTTTATAGTTCACGAACCTGTATCTGCTTTCGGGTTGGCACTTTGCGGTGCTAGGTATAGTCTGATTTATCATCAGCAGGGATCGCTAGCTGCTGAAAACGAAAGTTTTGGTTGCAATCTAAACACTAGACAAAAGCTGGTACTCAACTTGATTGAAGCAGTAGCTTTTCGTCGTGCGACCAAGGTTTACTTTCCAAGTCTGGGTGCAAAAAAGGCTTACCTTGAGTCTTCCAAAGCTAACAATCCAAATTCATTTAAGTCTGGCTTACCACTTTATAATACAATTTTGCCAGATGAAGAAAAAATTTGTGATGATGAGCAGAAAATTTTGAATAGTTTTGAGACAAAAGGAATAGTATTTCTATCTGTTGGTGCACTAACTTGGGCCAAGGGAATTGATCTGATTCCTAAATTTATTAAAGAGTTCAAAAAATTATCCGCTCGCGATTTAACATGGATCGTAGTTGGCGTAGGCTCCTGGGAAAGTCAATTAAGGGCGGCAATTCAGGAGTTCGACTTAGAGGCTAATACACAACTAATCACTCGCAGGTTAGGGCATCCTGCAATTCTCAAGTTGATGGAAATTGCCGATTGCTATGTGATGCTCCACCGTCGAGCAATTTTTGATTTTGCCACTTTAGAGGCAATGCATGCAGGCTGTGCAGTTGTTCTTTCAGATATTGATGGAAATCCTGAGTTTAATATCAATGATAATGTTTTGTTGGTCAATCATAATGAGAATATAGCTAAAATTGCTAATAGGTTATGTGCAAGTGATATGAAGCAACTAGGTGATGCAAACAGAGAGGTCTTTCAATCTCATTTTTCACCTTCTTGTTTTAAAGAAGCATACAGTAAATTAGTCTTGGAATTAGCCACTGCTTAACTCAAATAAATAGTTTCGTGCATGAGCCGTTGAGAAATACCTAATGTATTTAGTTTTCAAGTCCTGCTTCTGGAGAGGCTAAAAATGAATTATTTTGCCATCATACCTGCTCGCGGTGGTTCCAAGGGTGTTCCCCATAAAAATGTACGCTTACTAGGAGACAAGCCATTAATCGCTCATTCTATTTTGGATGCCAAAGAAGCAAAACTAATCAATAATGTTTATGTTTCAACTGATGATCCGGAAATTGCAGAAGTTTCTAGAAGATATGGAGCAGAGATAATCAATCGTCCTGATAAGCTTGCAGGTGATACTGCATCTTCTGAATCTGCCGTAATTCATGCTCTATGTGAAATCGAAAAAAACGGGATTTCTCCAGATTTGATTGTATTTCTGCAATGTACTTCTCCAATTAGAACAGGTGCGGACATTGACCATGCTATTGAGAAGCTTCAGGCAGAAAAAGCTGATTCCCTTTTATCAGTATCTCCTTCCCACAGGTTTCTCTGGGAAGAAGTTGATGGAATAGCTAAATCTATCAACTATGACTATCGTCATCGACAACGCCGCCAGGACATGAAGCCCCAGTATATAGAAAATGGCTCCATTTACATATTCAAACCTTCTATTATTAAGGAATTAGAGAATCGGTTAGGTGGTAAAATTTCCCTGTTCTTAATGAGTGAAGCAGCAGGTTGGGAAATCGATTCGATTCTAGATTTTGAAATTGCTGAGTCTTTACTGAAGAAGCAGGTTGAATCAAATGTTGATTGACAGAAATATCGCTAAATATATTGTCTTTGCTGAAGACAGTATCCTGAATGCACTGAAAAAGATTAGCGACAACAAGAGTCGGATTATTTTTTCAGTCACAGAATCCGGAGTCTTGGAAGGAGTCTTAACCGACGGAGACTTTCGGCGTTGGTTAGTGAAGCAGAGTAGTATTGATCTTAACCAGCCTGTTTATAAGATTTCCAATAAAAACTTCAAATCAGTCTCATTTCTAGAAGAACCAGAAAAAATTCAGTCTTATTTTTCGCCTCAAATCGAATTTATCCCTCTAATAGACCATAACCGACATCTCGTGGCGATCGCCAGAAAGCAACCTGATGTTATTCAAATAGGCAAATTCAAGATTGACGCGGAATCACCAGCTTTTATTATAGCAGAAATTGGCAATAATCACAACGGTAGCTTGGAGTTAGCTAAGAAGCTGATCGATCAAGCGGTAGCAGCGGAGGCTGATTGTGCTAAGTTTCAGTTGCGGAGCATGCGTACTCTGTATCGCAACGCAGGTGATGCTAATGATGCCAGTGAAGACCTCGGTTCCCAGTACACTCTAGATTTACTCTCTCGCTTTCAACTGACAACAGAGGAAATGCTTGCTGCCTTTGACTACTGCAAACAGCAGGATATTCTACCACTGTGTACGCCGTGGGATTTGGAAAGTCTGGCACTCTTAGAAGAGTACGGCATGCAAGCTTATAAGGTAGCTTCAGCAGATTTGACGAATCATGACTTTCTGACTACACTGGCTAAAACTGGTAAGCCGTTGCTTTGCTCGACTGGTATGTCAACTGAAGCAGAAATTACTGAAGCAGCCCGTCTTCTACAGCGCCAAGGAGCTATGTACGTGCTGCTGCACTGCAATTCTACTTATCCCGCTCCCTTTAAGGACGTGAATCTCAACTATTTAGATCGACTTAAAGAAATTGGTGAGTGTCCTGTTGGTTATTCGGGTCATGAGCGAGATATCAACGTGGCGATCGCCGCAGTTGCCAAAGGGGCAAAAGTGATTGAAAAGCACTTTACCCTTGACAAATCAATGGAAGGTAACGACCACAAGGTGAGTTTGCTACCGCCTGAGTTTAAGGCAATGATCCGGGGTATTCGCCAAGTCGAGGAGGCTTTGGGAACCGCAGCTGAACGTAGACTCAGCCAAGGAGAACTGATGAACCGTGAAACCTTGGCTAAAAGTTTGACGATCAACTGCGATCTGCAACCAGGAATTGCGATCGCAGCAGAAATGATTGAAGTCAAAAGTCCTGGTCAAGGTCTACAACCTAACCGCAAAGCTGAACTCATCGGACTGAAAGCCAAACGACCTTTTAAGGCTGGTGACTTTTTCTTCCCTAGCGACCTAGAGCAAGATCGGGTTCAAGCCCGTCACTACAAGTTTCAGCGTCCTTGGGGTCTACCGGTTCGCTACCACGACTTCAAGAGCATCTTGGCAAAATCGAATCCAGACTTGCTAGAGTTCCACTTGTCTTACAAAGACATGGAACAAGACATTCACCAATACATTGACCAATCCTACGATCTGGATTTAGTCATTCACAGTCCAGAACTGTTTGCTGGCGATCACTTACTTGACCTCTGTTCGCCAGATAAGTCGTATCGTCAGCGTTCTATTGCTGAATTACAACGAGTAATTGAAATCACTCGTCAGCTAAAGCCCTTCTTTAAAAAAGCTACTCGTCCCTGCATTGTGACTAACATCGGTGGCTTTACGATTGATTCACCACTGGCACAACAACAGCGTCAAGAACTCTATAAATTGCTCTGCGATAGCTTGTCGCAGCTCGATCTGGAATCCGTAGAAATTATTCCCCAAACGATGCCACCCTTCCCCTGGCATTTTGGCGGACAGCGCCATCACAATTTGTTTGTAGATCCCCAAGACACTGCTCAATTCTGCCATGAAAATGGCTATCGGGTTTGTTTAGATGTTTCCCATTCCAAGCTTGCCTGCAACCATTATAAATGGTCGTTCAAGGAGTTTATTGAGCAAGTCGGACCCTATACAGCCCATCTACATATTGCTGATGCTGAAGGCGTGGATGGTGAAGGTCTGCAAATTGGAGCCGGTGATCTCGATTTTCCAGCTATAGCAGAATATTTAGAAAAAGCAGCACCCCAAGCTTCATTTATTCCAGAAATTTGGCAGGGACATAAAAATGAAGGAGAAGGATTTTGGATGGCGTTAGAAAGACTGGAGACTTTCTACTCCCTTGTACAAAAAGAGAGCGTCAGCAGGCAAACAGCAAAAATTTGAAATAATGGTGGTTTTAATGCGTGTTGTGTATCTTAGCCAATCCCCTCGTGTCAGTAAAGTTTTTCTTTCACCTAGTCAAGCTTTATCTGCAATTTGCCCAGACGTTGAGCAGTTCTGTATCACATTTGGTCGTGATTTTTTTCCAGGGACGCCTCCTGAACCCGAAGACAAAACTTTTATAAATACTGATGTAAGCTGGCTGCCATTAACTAATTTTGAAACTCCTCAAAAGCAAAAATTGGATGTCTGGCAGCGTTTCAATGCAGCAATCGAATGCGTTCTTGAGGAATTGCGACCTGACGTTGTTGTTGTTCCCCATGACTTTCCTGGTTACCATGAAGTAGCAGTACGTTTAGCAACTCGCAGACAAATTGCATCCGTTGTGCTTCAAGAAGCATTGATGGACTTTACTGTATTTGGCGGCAAAAGAATAGTTTCTTTCACCTTTGAAAGTTCTGAATTTGATGATGCTAGTGTCATTACCAATTCATTCCTCGCTCCTTGGAAGAAAGCTTTTGACTATCAAGTCAATTTCTTAGCTATGGTAAAGGTAAAAATCAAATACACATTCAATACTTGTATATCGTGGTTACAAAGACAAAAGCAGAAAGCGTCACTCAACGCATCAAATTGTATAACACCTTCACCCACTGGTCATTTTGGTGGGAGCAATGCTACAAGGATAGGTGTAATAGGCGAATATTATCGACGGAAATTACTCCGCGATCGCCTTCATCCATCACAAGTTGTGACTGTAGGGTATACCAGGGGAGATCTTGTACATGATAGTTTGGCTATTCCACGCGATCGGTTAGCAAGAGAACTTGGCATCAATCCTCACGATCCCTTTGTAGCGATTATTTCTCAAGATTTTGATAATTGGCAATGGCCGCGCCGAATACATCATCATGATGCCATATTGGAAGCCTGTATTGCTATGCAACGGTTGCATCCAGAATATCAATTCATTTTATTCGCTCACCCTGGGGAAGATCTGGACACTGTTAAGAATTTCATGCATGGGAAAGGACTAGAAAAGCTGTCCATTTTCAAAGGCACCAAACACTTTCCATCGGTTTGTGAACAGGCGGTGATGGTGGTTGGATTCTGGTCTACTTGTCTGATTGAGGCGATGCGCATCGGTGTACCAATCCTGACCTTAGATTATGTGATGTTAGATTTCTTTATTCCCAACATGATTCAATGGCATGCAGTGGCACCAGTGCTTAGACGTGAGGAATTGGAAGAACAAATACAAAAGCTCTCCGATCGAGATTATGTTAACGCTATGATCCAAAATCAGAAAAAAGTTGCCGTTGATATATTTGGAGTGAATGATGGACAAGCTGGACAGCGTGCCGCGCACCTGATTGTGGAGGCGGTAATTGCATCTTCTGGGGAAAAAATTTGTGCAGATCAGTCCATTATCCATACTTGAACCAGTAACTATTTAATTTATAGTAGTGCCAATTAAAAAACCTAAAAATCTATTATAATATCAACCTCAAATATGCCCTGATTGTTTCATCAAAAAGATTGAGGTCAAACAAAATACCTATATGGCAATAGAGTAATGAATTTTATTCCAGTCAACGAACCGCTATTGGACGGTAATGAGAAGAAGTACCTGAATGAGTGCATTGACACTGGCTGGATTTCTTCTGAAGGTCCATTTGTTAAGCAATTTGAGGATCAATTCGCTGCGCGTGTCGGACGCAAGCACGGTATTGCTGTTAGCAACGGTTCTGTTGCGCTTGATGCCGCAGTTGCAGCCTTAAAAATCAGTCAGGGAGATGAAGTGATTCTGCCGACCTTCACGATTATCTCCTGTGGTGCAGCTATTGTCCGTGCTGGTGCAGTGCCAGTGGTGGTAGATTGTGACCCTGACACTTGGAATATGGATGTTAGCCAAATTGAGGCGAAAATCACACCCAGAACAAAAGCAATCATGGTCGTTCATATCTACGGGCTACCTGTAGATATGGACCCAGTACTAGCTTTGGCTGACAAGTATGGGTTGCAAATTATTGAAGATGCTGCTGAAATGCACGGTCAAACCTACAAAAATCGTCCTTGTGGTAGCTTTGGTGAAATAAGCACCTTCAGCTTTTACCCGAACAAGCATGTCACTACGGGCGAAGGGGGAATGCTGGTGTGTGATGATGACAGTTTGGCTTCCCGCTGTCGTGCTTTACGCAACTTGTGCTTCCAACCTCAGAAACGCTTTGTTCATGAAGAACTGGGCTGGAACTTTCGGATGACCAACTTGCAAGCAGCGATCGGTGTCGCGCAGTTGGAACGACTCGACGAATTTGTGGTTCGCAAACGCCACATCGGGCAACGTTACACAGAACTATTGTCCGATATTCCCGGCTTACAGTTGCCAGTCTCCCGAACAGATGATGCCGAGAATATTTATTGGGTATATGGCTTGGTGTTAAAGGATGAAGTTCTCTTTGATGCAGAAGTTGCTATGCTGCGTCTGAAAAAACACCAAATTGGGACACGTCCTTTTTTCTGGGGAATGCATGAACAGCCCGTCTTTCAAAAAATGGGATTGTTTGCTGGAGAGTCTTGCCCTGTGGCAGAAAAAATTGCTCGTCGTGGTTTTTACATCCCTAGTGGAATGGCATTGACAGATGAACAAATAGATCGGGTTGCTCGTACATTACGCGAGGTAATGGCATATGGATGAAAGGAATATTACTTAAGTGTTTAATTATGAATGTCTTTGGCAACTACGCCCGTTATTACGATTTACTCTACCGCGATAAGAACTACGCTCTTGAAGCACAGTTCGTTGAGCAACTGCTACAGAAGTATGCGCCCCAAACAAAATCTATACTTGATTTGGGATGTGGCACTGGAACTCATGCAGTATTACTAGCAAAAGAGGGGTATCAAGTACATGGGGTGGATTTGAGCGCTGATATGCTGCGCCAAGCAAGCGATCGCCTCGGACATCTTCCTCCAGACTTAGCCTCTAAACTGAAATTTACCCAAGGAGATATCCGCGATTTCAAGCTAAATCAGACTTTTGATGTCGTTCTATCCCTGTTTCATGTCATCAGCTACCAGACAACGAATGAGGATTTACAAGCGGCTTTTGCCAATATCAAAGAGCATTTGAAACCAGGTGGGATTTTGATCTTTGATATCTGGTACGGACCTGCAGTGTTGAGCGATCGCCCTACGGTTAGAGTTAAACGTTTGTCAGATCAGGCGATCGAGGTGACTCGCATTGCTGAACCTGTGATGTACCCAAATGAAAATTTAGTAGATGTTAACTACCAGGTCTTTATTAAGGATAAAAGCAGCAGTGCTGTTGCAGAACTTCGAGAAACTCATCGGATGCGCTATTTATTTCAGCCTGAGATAACTCTTTTCCTTGCTGAGTCAGGGTTGAAGATTCTTGATTGTGCAGAATGGATGAGTGGTCATCCTCCAGCATTTAATACCTGGGGAGTCTACTTTGTCGCAAAGTAACGCACCTCACAAATTGACGAATGTTTACCATCCCCATACCAATGTAACTTGAAGAGAAACGATGGCATTTGCTCTCAACTATACAATAGCTCTGGCAAAGTTTGAGGAAAAACCGGACTTAAACTACCAGCTTTTTTTGGAAAATTTTGCTCAAAAGCGATCGCCCACGTGAGAAGATGGTGAGGTGTGCGATCGCTTGCGTCAAAAATATACTCTCTTGCGAAAGCGATATCTGACGACCGGCACCGCTATGCATCTACAACAAAACATCCCCCAGCCCTTGAAGAGTTTTGGGTGCTGAAGGATTTTTCGTTTCAGGAACGAAGGGTGTTGTTTGTTCCTTGTTCACATAGACGCAGTCAGCTCCCTATGGAGTGATGGAATTATATTCTGGAATGTCAGGGTAATTTTTACCAAATATAAAATTGAGAAAGCCGTTGAGTCTAACACTAAATGTGTTGTTTACAATCAATTTTTAAGGAATTTGGTATACCGAAAAGAATAATAATTTAATCTATGAAAAGAAAATTTTCTAGAGTGATTCACTTTGATCTAAATAACCAATATAGCAAAATTTTTAGAAAAATTCCTAAAAAAATATCATCTGCAATTCTTATATGCCTCTTTAGACGAATTCAAAAAATCATTACAATGGGTAGTGAATGTGAAAATCATAGTAAATTGTATAATAACTACCTTGAGTATAGTCTAAGTCTAAAGTTCAATGAAATGTATGAATAACCCAATTAAACCTACTCGTGAGGTGCAAATACAGTGATTCAACAAATTACCTACCATAATCAACTTTTAGCTCTGATTGTCTCAAATCATTTTAACAAGCCGGGAATTCACTTTTTCACTCCTAACGAACTATCCCAGCAATTAGCATATATGCAACATCCAGTGGGGAAAGTCATTCAACCCCACGTTCACAATCCTGTACTCCGCGAAGTGCAATACACCCAAGAAGTGCTGTTTATCAAAAAGGGCAAATTGCGTGTTGATTTTTACAATGAGCAGCAAGAGTATTTAGAAAGCCACATTCTAGAAGCTGGAGATGTGGTTCTCCTCGTCACAGGTGGTCATGGATTTGAAGTGCTAGAAGAAATCGAGATGATTGAGGTTAAACAAGGTCCCTACGTGGGCGATCAGGACAAAACCCGGTTTATCGGTATTAGTCCAGAGCAAGCCAAAATTGTTCAATAACAAATAAGGAGCCACTATTGGATGGCAATGATAAGTACCATTATGAGTGCTTCGATAGATATGGTCTGGATTTTTCTCAAGGTCAGTTGGTGAAGCAATTTCAGAGAGCAGTTCTCACGTCCGGTTTCCAAACGTAAGAAACTGCGGTGGTACTTACTTTATTGCCTTTTAATAGCAAGTGAATAAATTTAAAAAACAAGCTAGGAGTAGGTCAAACTTCATAGTTTGACACATGGAGTATTACTATTATATGGTGGGATGCTAAATGAAAGTTGGTATATTTTTAGGAAATCACCCACCAGAGATTGGTGGTGGTTTTACATTTGAAGCAGAAGTTTTTCAATCCCTACTGAAGTTTGGGTCTGAGAGTGGTCACACCTTTGTATTGATTAGTAGGGAAAAAGAGATTCCTCCGGAGATATCATCAGTTCAGCATATTGAGTTCATATCTCTTTATAGAGACTTTATAGAGCGCATAAAATCTAAGTTTCGCCGGACTAGCAAGGCGATGATTAACAGATTACAGCGCCCTGGAAGCAAGTTGAGACTCCGATCGGGGTATGAAGAATTTCTGATGCAGATGCTCGAAAACAAAAATATTCAAGCTATATGGTCTTTGGGACCATATTATCTAACGATGGAAGTTCCATACATTACTACAGTTTGGGATTTACAGCATCGACTTCAACCCCATTTTCCAGAGGTAAGTTCAGAAGGAGAGTGGAACGGACGGGAAAACTTCTATTCAACTTTGTTGCAGCGATCTGCATTTATTTTGGTCGGAACATCTGCCGGTAAGACTGAAGTTGAACGATTTTACCAAATACCACCTGAGCGAATTAAGATTCTACCTTTTCCTACACTAGATTTTACTTTAAATGCTTCTGAGGGTTCAAACAAAGTCATCTTTGAAAAATATAATATTCCTGATAAGTATTTATTTTACCCAGCTCAATTCTGGGCACACAAGAATCATGCCAATCTACTATTAGCAGTTAAATTTTTACGAGATAAATATAATCTTGTATTTCCAGTTGTGTTCTCAGGCTCCGATCGGGGAAATCAGCAATACATTAAGCAGTTGGCAGATGAACTCGATCTATCTGAACAAGTATACTTTTTGGGATTTGTGCCTCAAGAAGATTTAGTATCTCTCTATCGTCATGCATTTGCACTTACTTTTGTAACATTCTTTGGACCTGATAATCTACCACCTCTAGAGGCTTTTGCCCTTGGATGTCCTGTGATTGCCTCCAAAGTTACGGGTGCCGAAGAACAACTGGGAGACGCGGCTTTACTCGTTGATCCCAAGGATCCTGAACACATTGCATCAGCTATTAAGTTGCTCTGGGATGATAGACATCAGCGCCAAAAGCTCATAGAACGTGGTTTGGAACGAGCAATGAAATGGACCGGGGAGGATTATGTTAAAGGGGTATTCTCTATACTTGATGAATTAGAGTCTATTTGTCGATGCTGGAGTAGCCCATTAGATAAAAAGTAATTGGATATTTAACTGTGCAAGAAAATATTGCTGTGAGAGCAAGCTAACCCGTACATTAGGCGCGATCGCTCCCCTATTCCCCCTTGAAAACTGAATTTCTGAAATTTGCCCTAAATCAGCTTTCAAAACACTTGACATTACCCTTCCTTCCTTGCTACATTATATAGAGTGTAAAACGTTGGGGCGTAGCCAAGTGGTAAGGCAGCGGGTTTTGGTCCCGCCATCCCTAGGTTCGAATCCTAGCGCCCCAGTAAGTAAGGGACAGGCAAAAAACCCTGCCCCTTTTATTTTTTATCAAGTATACGTCAAACCCCTCTTCCCTAAGAAGAATTAACAGACGTAAAAATGGGTAATGGGTAAGAGTAAAACAGGACAATTACCAATTACCCATTACCCATTACCAATAAAATTCACGAATCAGGAGATTTAAGAGCCTGATCTAACACTTGTCTAGCGTGTTCTGCTTTTGCTCGAGCTTCCTGGTAACGCAGATTAGCTTGAGCAAAATTTTTGAGAACTTTAAAACCTTCCTTGAGGCGAGTAATTTCCTCCTCAGCGACAGAATTATCTGAGAAGAGAACGTCAACTGCCTTGCGAATTTCCAATGCTTCAGCGCGTGACTCCTGAACCTTCAGCTTGAGTGAAGCTAGATTGCTCAGAACTTGGACTGCTTGTGTAATAGCGTCCTCACCGTTAGTAGTATCGATTGATGTTTCTTTGACTTCTATTAGTTGCTGCGGACCAAATCCCTCTTCCAGTTCCGTGGGTAACTCACCGAGTTCCATCAATTTCATCAGTTGATCCATTGCTTTCTCACGGGCTTTGGCTGAATCTTTGCCAGGAACGGTGAGGATGATTTCTGGGCTTTGAGTAAGAGTGTACTGAACCATATCTAGGCAGAAAATTATATAGGCAGAAAATTTGCTACTTAACCAAGCCGTGGCAACTAATTCTAACGTGAAATTAAGCTGGAATACTAGGGAAGGATTAATAATACTCAATTATGCGAGGCTTAATTCCCTAATACCGCTCTCTTGGAATTAAAAATTCAAAATCGCGTTCGCGATCTTCGTTGCGGTAGCGACGCACGAGTGCGCTACTCGTCTCGTTCGCGCAGCGGCGACCACTGGAGTTGAGAAGCTGCCTCGCGTTGCGAAGCAATCTAAAAGCTTACATCATAACCTTTTCGCAGATCTTGAATGGTTGCTTTATTTTCGCGCCGGATGTACTAGTTAACTCTTATGATAGTACAAAAGTACCAAAAGCTGATTCTGGCAAGTTACTGAAAATCAAACTTTATACTTGAGAAGGAAGAGTTATTTTCAACAGGAGGCCAGAGCAATGGCTCCAAATCCCACCATCATCTTAAAAGCCATCGAACAATTGGGCTATCACGTCACCGTTGGCGATGTGGCAACCCAAGCAGGATTGAATGTCGCCGAGGCAAATCAAGGGTTACTAGCCCTCGCTTCGGAGGCAGGCGGACATTTACAGGTGACTGATACTGGTGATATTGTTTATCTATTCCCTAAGAACACCCAGGCAATTTTACGTAATAAATATTTGCAGCTACGGTTGCAGGAATGGTGGAAAAAGGTCTGGGGCGTTCTGTTTTACCTAATTCGGATTTCCTTTGGAATTTTCTTAATTGTTTCCATCGCTCTCATAACTATCACCATCATCATGATCGTCACCGCTGCTAACTCAGATCGTGACAGTGGTAATGGTAATAGGAGTAGCGATTCTAGCGGTGGTATTAGCTTCTTCTATTTCCCTGATTTATTTTGGTATCTTAGCCCAAATTATGACACCCGCCAGCGTGAAAGGCGGCGGGAGAAAAGCGATCTGAATTTATTTGAAGCTGTGTTTTCGTTTTTGTTTGGCGATGGCAATCCTAACGCCAACTTAGAAGAACGCCGCTGGCAAGAAATTGCTACAGTGATTCGTCATCACCGTGGTGCAGTGGTAGCCGAACAAATTGCTCCCTATCTCGACCATATCGGTGAAGGATATGCAAAAGAGTACGAAGATTATATGCTGCCGGTTCTGACTCGCTTTAATGGGCAACCAGCGGTAAGTCCTGAGGGGGAGATTATATATTACTTCCCAGAGTTGCAAGTCAGTGCAGCTTCCAAACGTCGTCAGTCAATATCGGAGTATCTAGAAGAATTGCCTTGGCGTTTTAGTGCAGCAAGTTCAGAACAAATACTGCTGAGTGCTGGGTTGGGTGTAGTCAATTTTGTCGGTGCCTTAGTGCTGGGAAATTTGCTGCGAAACGGTACGGTAGCTACTCAGGTGGGTGGACTGGTTGCTTTTGTGCAAGGGATTTACTGGCTGCTGCTGGCTTATGGAACAGGTTTCTTAAGCGTACCATTAGTGCGCTATTTCTGGATTAAGTGGCGCAATAAAAAAATTGCTACACGCAACCGCGATCGCCTTGGACGAGCAAGACTCTTAGCAAGCGCAGATACTTCTTTGCAGCGAAAAATCGCCTACACTCAGCAATTTGCAAAAGAAAAAGTCATCGGGAATCAAGATTTGGTGTACTCCACCGAAACTGATTTATTAGAACAGGAAGTTTCACGTTCTGCACAAATAGATGCTGAATGGCAAAAGCGGCTAGAGGGGGGGAGTGGGGAGTAGGGAGTACAAGAATTAAAAATTAAAAATGCAAAATTCAAAAAAAATTAATTTTTAATTTTTAATTTTTAATTTTTAATTGATTTGTCCCCCACTCCCCACTC
>CAXTSI010000152.1:0-16680 GCA_964246695.1 uncultured bacterium | reverse complement strand
TCTCACCCTCAACTAGTTCTTCATTAGACATTTTGTTGATAGCTTTGTTGTAGGGTGTCAGTTTGTTGGTACGAGTTTTAGGTTTGTCGTTTTCATTAAACAGTGCCTCAGTCAGAGAATTGCAAACCGCCTCAATTTCTTCAGGGGTGCGGAGTAGACGTATTTTTTCTAAATATGCGAGAGGAGTCATTAAGGCGAGTAGGGTGGCTTGCATCTAGTTCTTTCCTTCGTTTATCTAGTTACAAAATATAATAACTAGTTCTTGATTGTCAAGGAAATAGTTATAAGTTTTTGGGAAAGATATCACTAGTACAATTTTTACAGGTATGGAAACAGAAAGCCCACGGGTAAAAGGATTCTTTAGTCACACTTTTACCTGTGTTTTTTTGCTTTGATTGTTAAATTAATCGTATTATTCTTCGCCAAGAAATGCCTCTGGACTATAACCAGGAAGTTCAGTGACTATCAAATTACCCATATCCTTGAAATTATTTGCACTTGTTACTTCTCACCCGTATGCCCCAACATCGACAATGCCGATACCGCACCCCTCACCTGTTCCGGTTGAACTTCCAAGTATTTCTGCAATTCCTCAAGGTTCCTATGCCCCGAAACCTCCTGGATGATTCTCAACGGAATACCAGCGTTGGACATTTGAGTTAAAGCAGTTCTTCTAAAACTATGGGTACTAACACCCTCAAAACCAACAGCCTCGCAAGTCTCACGTAATATTCGGCTTGCTGATTCTGAATTAATATGTCCTCTACCATGCCTACCGGGAAATAGGAAACCATCACGGCTATCTGGCTTATAGTTGACCAAAAGACCCCGTAGCTCTTCAATTACGGGTACTGCTCTTGCAGCTAGTTTGCCTTTGGTGTTCTGTCTACGGAATATAATCTCACCCCGTACACGCATCCTCTTATCGTAGACATCAAGGGTGTTGAGCGTACATGCTTCATTGATGCGACACGCTGTGTACAGACAAACACCGAATAAAGCGCGGTCACGGTCAGACTGCTCATATCTTGCACCTGTACGGGTAAACCACTAATACCCGAATGGGTGTGTAATAAATTAACACTCTGCTCAGCGATGAGCTTACGTAATAAAGAGCAAATTTTGAAACATTGTTAAGGTGAGATTACGCAATAGGTAAGAACACAGGCGATCGCCTACTTGGTAAAGCGCTTGGATTTGCATTCATGACCCGAAACATGAGAAAAAGGGCGTTGAAATATATATGAATTCAGCAAGAAAAATGGTTTCAATTCTTGCCCACGCCCAAAACTTAGTTTACACCCTATTATCATTAATGCCTTCTGTTTACCAACAAGAGAATCTCGAAGCAATGTTGGCATTGTTCTTATCAGCACAAGGTTATCCCCTACCCGAACATAGTAAAAGTAAGTCTGCCAGCGCCTTAAGTCGATTTCTCAATAACTACGATTGGTCAACACGCGGTGTGATTCGCACTACTCGTAGCCGTGTTATCAAGGAGATTTTGTCTGAGTGTCCGAAGGGGCGCAAACCGTTTCTACAAGTGATTATTGACCTAACAACTCTAGAGAAATTTGGAAAATTTAAGGGATTTAAGAATTTAATCACCGTCTACAACGGAAAACGAGGCTTGCATTTGGTTGTGGTGTATTTGGTTTTTGGTCGGTGGCGAGTTCCTTGGAGTTTCCGTGTCTGGAGGGGGAAAGGGACTCCCTCTCCAGCACAGTTGGGATTAAAACGCCGTCTTATGTTTACCTAAAAAACTAACTAAGCATTTCAACGTGATGATTCTGGCAGACACTGCCTTTGGAAGTATTGAGTTTCTCCACGGAATACGTAAGCTGAAATATCACGCTATTGTAGGTGTGCGGGTTGATCGTAAATTGGTCGATGGGCGTATTTTGCGACATTTACATAAACGAGGGCAACAAGTCTACTTCGTGGGTTTAAAGTTTCCCGCCACGGTGTCTTGGTACTATCTCAAACGTGATAATGGCAAGTTGGAAAAACGGTTTGTTCTATCTACTAGACCTCTCAAGGCAAGTACTATTAACTGGTGGGGTAAGCGTCGGTGGCAAATCGAGGGCTGGTTTAAGACTGCAAAGCATCGCTTCGGTCTGCATCGCTTTGGTCAAAGCACCCTACTTGGCGTGTATCGTTGGTTAGTGCTGTCTTTGATTGCCTATATCTTGGCACACTGGGCTTATTTATCGATCGCCACTACAGATTTACCTGATTGGGGAGAAGCAGCACAAATTGCATTTCAAACAATATTTCCACAATTACTTCTGTGTTGTTTTTTACTTGACCTTGAACGAATTCGTCCAATTGCACTTAGTCATGGAATTGACATTCAAATTACCGGGTGCAAGATATAAGACTGGAATCCTTCATTGAAAAGTTGTTGAATTTCTGTCTGTGTAAGTATTTTGGCTTTACCGTGCCGATTGATTTTCATAGCCTGTATCACTTTATTGTGATCCACAGGCTACATCTTTTTAATACATTTTAAACCTCTATAATTTCCCCAGTTTCAATGAGACGAACGGCTTTCATGTAGCCTTTCTCATCATTAACCCGTTCATAAGTCAATGTTTGGCATGAGTCAAGTAATCTTACTTTGCAATCTGGCGACTTACCCAAATAATCGATGATATCTATCATTGTTGTGGTTTCAGGATTAAAATTGCGAATTGTTTCTTTCATATACAAAACCCATCTAGATGACAGTCCAGATGGGGAAATACTAAGGACATTTAGCCTATGTTGGCATGGGTTCTTACTATCGTCAAAACGGTATGTCTTTGCTTGTGAATAGACAGATAGTACACCAGTACCAAGTGTAGGCATACTTAAATTCTCCCTCTCCTTTGCCGTAGGGATTGGGGGTAGATGATTCAGTTTTGATATCAAAGCTTTGTAGTCGGTTGCTGCACTGGGGGCAATTGGTCACGCATTACCTCGACCATTGCCTGTTTGGCGCTCAAGGTACTGCCATATTCTTTGTATCTCAGATTGCCATGTTTGGCGATCAATGGCTGCTTGTTGGCGGTCTTCTGCTGCTTGGGCTGTTAGGCTATCAATATTTTGAGATGAGCGATTAACAGCAATAGTCAAATTGTCAACAGTATTGTTCAATCGATTAACATTTTCAGTCAGTTGACTGATATTCGACACTAGGACATCAATAGTGTCACTTTGTGCTAGTACCGATTCACTTACATTTGCGATCGCTTCATCATGTCGTTGGACATTTTGGATTGTAAGCTCAGCGAATCGTCCTAGTGCTGCCTCAAGTCGGTCTAGTCGGTTATTAGGTGTTTCTGGTGTTTGGGTCATCTATATGATTCTCTAAATATTCTGTAATTATCAGATTGACTAAATTGCTAAGCTTACGTTTCTGCTTGGCAGCTATAGCTTGTAGTTTTTCATATTCATTTTCATCAACGTAAATATTGATTCTAGGCTTTTTAGCATCCATACATAAACACTTATCGACACTATTAGTGTAACTTCGTGTTAAAACGCCCAATTGTAAAGAAATGTTAATGCAAACGCTTTTTAACGCTGTTAGTAACTAATAGTGCTAAATTAGAGATGTGACGAAAAACAAATCGCCCACCAGGCAGAAAAACAACTAAGTTTACAAACACATCTTATATGTATGCAATCGAATTAAGCAGATCAGCCACGCTATCTGTACCAGAGACTCACGAGGATTTTTATTGGGACGGGTATCTCATTGCGGATATCGAAGCGCTCGACCCAAAAATTATTTACTCTAAAACTCGCCTAGCCCAAATGTGGGGCGTTCACCGCAACACCGTGCGTCGTTGGGTCGAGATTGCCACAGATGCCAACACTCCTGGATTCAATCGGGCTTTCGACCAAGTAATCAAGCTTGCGGACTGCTCCCACTGCAAAAGTGAAATCAGGCTTAATGACCTTCAATACTTGCACTTAAAGCGAAACTGGCTGATTGAATGCTTCAAATGTGGATCAGGCTTTAAAGCTGAGCCAAGACTTAAAGAGGTGACTGACCTCGATATGAAAATCCCCGGTCTGTTTGCCAAGGTGCTAAGAATTGTTGGCTACTTAATCAATTCATATGGCATTGAGCAAACCAAGAAAATTCTCAGTGATTCCACACTAGACCGTGACAAACAAATCCGCCAAGCTATTCGTAAATTACTCGTTACAGGACTTTGAAATCATGGAAGCACATTACGGCTACAAAGACTTACGTTACGGTGTTCTACTTACAAATCCAGAAGGTAAAAACACTCTACTACAAGCTGACGACGCTGAAAACTTCCTTAATGAAATCGCTGACTTAAACGGACTTTGGGAAATTGAAAACCCTAATCCTCATTGTTTCTCGAATTATGAGGAGCATCTAGACATCATCATCGAACCATACTTTTTCTAATAAATTAGGAACCGAAAAATGAACTATTCAACCATTAAAGAAATTGCCGACGCTACCAACAAAGACACCGCTAACTTACTTGCAGACATTAAAGGTATTTTTGGCGATGACTTCCCACAGGTTCATAGCTGGAACTCTGACACAAAGCTACCAGACGACACTATCACCTATAAGATTTTAGACCTATACAATCTCAAGGCAGAAACAAACGCTCAACTCCCAAAGGGCGAACTCACCACACTGCCTGAAATGATGTTAGCTATCTCGGAGTCACAAAACTACGCGGTAACACAGCTAGTGCAAAACTTACGCCTATCACTTGCTGACTATTTTGGGGTAGCGCTGACTCAGGGTGTAATTGCTGGCTACAACGCTGGTAAGAGTCAAGCCTTAGAAGCGCTAACAAACCTTGTAGAAAGCGATTTGAGAGACATTGACACTTCTATGCAAGAGTGCCTTAACAGCCTAACCGCAGACACAAAAGAGAGCTATCAGATGGGGGAAGAGACACGGGGAAAATTGGCGGTGGCGACTTATCAGCGGTCGGTAAACTCGCAGGCATTACGGTCGAATCTATCAAGTCTAATCGCAGGCTTGAAGCGCTCATAGTAACTCAAACAATTGCCCTAGTTGTGATTATCAGTTTTATTTTCACAATTACAGTTAGGGCAATAACTTCCAAAAATCATCAAACAAATTCACTACAGGAAATAGAAAATGTTCGGGGATAATCATCAATCTGAATCACGCCACGATAGACTAGTGCAACTTGAAAAAGAAATGGTTAATCAAATGCTCGAAGATGGGACAACCACTGAGATAGCAAATGTTTACCAACAAATATTAGAAGCAGAAAAAATCAAAAATGATTATTACATTGTACCAACATCAGACAACTGGTTTTCTTCAATGCTTAGATTTGGACTTTCCACAATCGCTCTAGCTACAATAATCAGCTTTATAGCTTACTTACCTTGTGGTCAGTCAAAATCGACAGTTTGTACCAACGCAAGAATAATCCCTAACCAAATTATTTCAGCTTTTAAAGAACCGTGAGACTCTACTGTTCTGTCTGTGGTAAAGTCCAGTATTTTACCACATCTTCTAATAGCATTACTTGTGAAAAATGCAACCATAAACAACCAATAAATAGTATGGCTACCAGAAAAACGACCAAGGGTGGATTGACCGGGAGCAAGCGTTTTGAAATTCCCACATCTTCTGATGAAGTCACAAACGCACCTCAAACTGATAATAGTGGTACTGTAAGACCATCAACATCTACATCAAAAATATCAAACAATAGCGTAGTTAGTAATCACACTGATGCGTTCAGCAAAGCGACTCAAATAGCGAGTCAGTTTGGAATTGCCCCTATTGAAATTTCAGCTTTACTAGGTTCTGACCCCTATACTGCTGATGGTAATATCCCTGAAATGTCTGCGGCTGAAGCTAACCAACAAAAGCTTAAGCTACAGCGTCAAACTAATGCTATTGAAGTCAGACACGAGAAAATTAAGCTTGGTAGAAAGGTCGTTAAAGCTGGAACAGAACAAATTAACCTCATCGGGGATGTGGTTGATTATGCTACCGCAGGCATTAACACTGCTACTAAGTTTATCAAAAATGAAATTGCTAATGTCCAGTTTCAGACAGAACACTCTAAGCTTACACAATCTCAAGAACTTCTAACACAGCAAAACATTGCTACTGAAGGCACTATCAACCTTACTGAAGGTATTAGAACCGAGTGGGAACTCAAACAGCAACGCCAATTTGCTAAAAACTCAGGCTTAAAACTTGAAGTAGAGGGAGCAATTCAAGAGATTGAACGCAAACGTGAAGAACTAGCATCAAAGTTAATTGAAGCATAAAAATAAAAAGCCCATGAGTATATGGGCTTTCACACAATAATCTACATTACCAAGGATAGACAATTATGAAAGGCATTACAATTGCCGCTACTTTACTGTGCTTAGCTGGCGGTGCGAGTTACTTTAAAACTACTGATGATAACTCTAAACCATTAGCTCTGAACATAGCTTTGATATCAGCAGCAGTAGCCACTACCAATCACCTGTCATCTAAATTTGCTGAAAATGCTATTAAGTTGGAAGCGAAAGAAAGAGAAGACAGTCTAAAAAATGAAATAAAAACTTTGACTATCACTAATAAAAAGTATCAGTCTGGCGTGGATGAAATAAAAAAACTCTATGACTTACAAAGCAGTAAACTGACTGAAACTAAACAAGCACTAGACGTGTACGAAACACAAATTAGAAATATCAAGTATGAGTTTCAATCAAAAACTAAAGAGCTTAATCTCAAACTGCAAGCAGATGACACTCGTTTTTCAACACTAGTAACTAAATTTAAAAAATCACTATGTGAAGACTTGAAAGAACGAATAGACACAATTTATAACAATTTGGATAAATCGATTGAACATAAACTCACTAAACAACTTGATGATGGGAGGTATGAATATGAAAATATCTTCCCAAGTTTGCAGAGTCTTAAAGATACGCTTGCACAAAAATTTATCGACCATTGTGACTGGTTGAAAGAAATAGCTGCTATGCCTACTGAATCGGTGGTTATTGATGCAGTAAAAATTTATGCTCAAATTTGTGACGAAATTATAGCGCTTAAAGTACGCTATCGCAATGTTTTAAACCTTGACGTTCAACGCTCATTACAAGACGCTTATGAGACTTTGGGAGGATACACAAAGCATTACACACCAAAGCAGAAAGCATTAGAAGCACTTCGAGAATTGACTGATGACTCAACTAACAGGTTTGAAAATCTAAAAATAAAAATTGATGATAATGACAATAGTTTGTTAGAGATGCGGGAACAAGTAAATGATTTGTTAGACCAAATTGACTCCGGCAATCTAAAAATAGCACAGTTAAACCAACAAGTCCAAGAACTGTGTAAACCTATAACTTGGAAAATATCGCCTAATCAAGCTACCAGAGCGGGAAACATGATTATCAATTGGTGCTTGGCAAAAGGAATTCATCTAGACCGCTCCCACTACACAGGCGATAAATATGAGGCTGATTTGTTTTTCTTTACTGATCGGCTTAACGCAGCGCAAACCGTAGATATCAAAGCATTAAATGAGGAAGGTGAAAATTTAGCGCAGATAACGCACTGCTTAGACACTATCAAATTTACCTATGACTATGATTCAAGGCTTGTTATAGCTCACATAGTCATGTTGCACAGAGAGAAAGCTACCAAGAGCGTTAAAGACTTTTTACAACCCCCGGACAAGCTTATCCAGTTTGTAAGGGATTCCTACCATGTAGGGCTTTGGGGTTCGACCGGACAAGGCAAGACCACAGCAATAGCCAACATCATCGGTGGAATGGTTGAAGAACTAGGAGGTACACCTACCATGCGCACCACCATTCCTAAGATGGATGAAGATACTAGAAATATTTTCCCCCATGTTGATTGGTTAGGCGTTCCGAATAGTATTTTTGGCTTACTAGAATGTGGTCTTGAAATTCAATATCGCATTCACGCAAATGAACAAGCCTATCTCAATGATGAACCATTCCCTGAGTTCGACCCTATCCTCTTTTTTGTCGATGAAATCAACCTTATTTTCTCTAGATGGAGAAAGATAAATGACGCTGACCTTGAGGATGTGTTAGGGAGATTTGAAGCAACTTTGTCAGGGGTTCGGCTAGGCTACTTCACCCAGTACATGCGGACTGAACTGGAAAATTATAAAGGCGAGTTTGCAAAACGCTTACTACTCTTCACTTGGCAGACAGGACGCTCTCTAAAGGTCAAGTCCTTAATATCTGGGCAGAACCTTCAACCGGGAGCGTTTGGCATTATGAAAACTGACCTAGACAACTGTTCTTACCTCGCTCTAGGAAAATCTGCAAAATCTTGCGTTAAATACAAAGTCAATGAGTTTGAGTCTGACAAGATACACCAACAATATGAATTAATTCAAAAAGAATTAGACACAAAGCCTGAGCTTAAGTTCACAGCATTATATTGTCCGTCGCAAGGTAAATCATTTTTCGGTCAACTTCCCACCCCAAACTATCATAAATGGGATAAAGATTTACTCGGTTCAAAAAAGCAAAACCAAGTGATAAGTTTCTATCAGAATGGAGAACCTCAAATATGGACAGGGTATGAGTTGGACGTTTTAGACAATAATTTGGACGTTTTAGACAATAATTTGGACGACATGTCCAACGATGTCCAAAAGCATCCAACTCCAGAATTACCGCTACAAAAGACTTTCAAAGTTTTTGGACAAATTGGACAACTGCCTAAAAAGTTCCAAAAACTACCGTATGAGGGTCTTGTCCAACTTTGGCAGCAATTACCCAAAAAAGCAGATGGAAGCGTCTATAAGACTCAAGCTTATGAGTCTGTGTTTGAGGTAAAGCGCAGTGAAGATAGGAAAATTGTCTCTGACTTTATCGATTATTTAGAAGCTGAATTCTGGTAAAAATATCGGGTAGATGAGTAAAGCTCTCTGAGGTAGTTGCAATAGACCCTCATACCCTTTCGGTATTTTCGAACTCAAATTACAAACAAGGAATCTCAATCATGACTTACCAAAAACAGTGGGTAGAACGCAATGATAATGTGCAAGGGTGGGTGTATTTAATGGAGGCTGAAGGTTATCACGGACTGATTCCCGGTTGCTTCCTGCGTCGTTGTAAAATCGGGCTTAGCCGTAACCCACAGAAGCGCTTAGATGACTTCCACAGCAATCAGCCGCCGTGCGATCTTCGGATAGTCCGCACCATTTTTGTAGAAAATATGGTGGCTGTAGAGGCAGAGCTACATGCACAATTCAAACACTGCTCGGTTACGCTCCATCGTTCTAAAGAGTGGTTTGACTTTCGCCCAGGACAGTTCTGGCAAGTGCAACAGGCATTTAATCGCTACGAGAAACCGCGCTTTAGCTTTGCTGTAAATTTACCCTCAAGATTGTTAGTTGCCAGCACAATCGGTTTACTAGGTGCTGGTTTACTCCTAGATAGCGCGTCGTCATCGCTAACGCCTGTGAAAGCTACCCCTACAACGCAAGCTAAAACCCTTACACAGCATAAAGTGTTGCAGAAAAATAAACACACGCCAAGCAAAATAAAATTTGCACAATAGTAAAATTACGGATAAATAAAAATTTTTGGATACAGTATGAAGGAAGTCATGTTCTGGCAAGTAGGCGATACGGTAGTGAGTAACTTGGAACCCGCTAAAACTTGGATTGTAACCGAAGTCTGTCTGAAAGAAAAAGACAGATGGGTAAAAATTGAAAACACCAAAGAATGTTTTAGTGTTCCAGGCTGTAAATCGATGGAAGGTAATGAGACTCTGATTCAAGAAATGGGTTTTGTCGGTTACAGAAATTTTAGTGACTAAAATAATTATTTCTACAGAGACTAAAAGCTGCAAATATATCAAATTTGCAGCTTTTCTTTTAATACCTGAGATTTGCTATATAAGAAATTTAAATATCATTTTTATTCGGCTGAAAGCTTGATTTAAAAGCGCTTGCTATTGTTTAATGAATGTGCTGAAGAAATAAAAAACAGCCGCTAATTTTACAACATAGCGGCTGTGAAAAATTTCTATAAGTACTTGATGAGGATATATTAATGCATATCAATCCAAAAATCAATTTTAATTCCGAAGATATTAAAGAAATTAACCGAATAGCAAAATTAGCCGCCGAAGCAATTCGCAAAAATCCTAATACCAAAATTTTTATCCCAATGCGGGATTCTTCTAATAATTGGCTAATTTGGGATGCAGTTGCGAAAATTTGGTATTCGGTAGAAGAGTTTGAAAGTCGATTTGGATACGCTCCACACCTCCCCCAGACGCCTGTGATGGGGGAAATGGTCACACGTAAAAAGCTAAAAAGAAATGAGAAAAGAAAACCTCACCAGGGTAAAAAATAACCCTCGCCAAAGCGGCAAGGGTGCGGATACTAGCTGATTGTTGGGAGATGGTCATCTAGGCTGCCTGAGACTGATATACAAATCTCTCCAAAGCTTCCAGCCGTTTTTCTAAATCCTTATCTTTTGTACGTTCTTGAAACAATTTAATTATGAAATCAGATAGGGAGATATTTTCTGCTTTTGCTTCAGACCGCATAGCTTCTAATAATTCACTACTGAGTCTGAGTGATACTTGAGTATCTTTAAGTGTCGATTTCATAAAAGTTACTTGAGAGTTACTTTTTAACTTTAACACAAGAAGCTCATAAAAAAGTCAAATGAATTACATTTGGGACACTTCACAAAATGGCACATTTGTATTTCATAAGAAATTCAAACGGGATACATTAAAAGGGTGACGAACGAGATGTTACGACACCCAAAACAAAAACAAAAACAGGTACAGGATAACACGATATGACAACTCAAAACAGCTTTGCACCAACCCAACCCGAACAAAACTTTCAACGGTCATTTGAACCTTTGACAAGTCGTAAAGATGGTAAAGCACAACTAACCTTCTCTGGCTACAAACACACTGTACGCAACGATGGCAACGGCGCTTTCCTACAGATTGTTTTCGCAGTAATGGATGTAACCCAGAAAAATCCTGCCAATATCTGTGTTAACTCTAACTACAAATACAGTGATGGCAATACACTAGGTAGACTTTTAAAACTCATGGGTTACAACCACGAATCAAGTATTGTGGTAACGGATGAAGATGATGAGTTTGGATACTCCATAAATGAAGACCTCAACCTTATTTACAACTTTTTAGACAGTCAAAAAGGCTTGGTTTTCAAAGGATTTTGCAGTTCTGAAGAAAACGCAAAAGGGGAATGGTGGTACAGAATTAAGATTGATTCTGTTGAACCATTACTCGACAAAACAGGTAAACAGAAGCGCTCTTACGATGCGTCTGAAGGACTTAGCGAGAAAGATATAAACATCGATATCGAAGCCCGTGGTGGTGACGAAAACTAAGATTGTGTAGATAAAAAAACGGTCAGGCTGAAAAGTCTGACCGATTACTCATATAAGGATAAATAAAATGTCCATATACAATGATAATACAAACAATACAGATTTGCTTGATGAAGATGACGAATTTGGGGGTGCAATGGTTGATATTAATCAGCTACGCGCTCGTGCATTAGCCGCACAAACACCAGACATTGATGAAGATGACGAATTTGGGGGTGCAATGGTTGACATCAATCAGCTACGCGCTCGTTCATTAGCGGCACAAACACCAGACATTGATGAAGTTACCAAAATTGAAACTAGGGTAGACATCAATCAGTTAAAGGGTAAAGCTAAAACGCCAACACTTAACGAAACTGTTGGGGAGATTTTAGAATTACCTAAAGGTTGGGATGAAATCGGTGGTGATGCAGAATTTTTTGCACAGACTGATAAAGCTACAGTACCATTCTGTATATCACTTTACAGTGCAAGTAACCACGGCGAGTATTTACACCCCAATAGTCATCCAGCAAAATACCAACCTATCTTAATAGATGTAAAGCGCAAGATGGGATTGTTGGCTGAAATGCAATCATTGAGAGTATTTCAGACACCATTTGTAATACTTGACTTCTTAAAAGACACTTACAAAATACAGTGGCGTCCCATCAAAGACTTACAGCGGAAAAGAGTAAAAACTATTAAACTGTATTTCTTTTTTAGCTTCAAAGACATTCAATTTTTGTTTGCTAAAGACTCGGATTTTCTCCATTACTGTCTACCGTTACTAGAAAGAATTCGCAGAATCACAACTAAATTCAACAAACCAATACCACTCCCATACGAACTTTATCTACCTACAAATGATAAAAAAAGTATGAAATGGACGGCAGTAAGTATTGAATTAATAGATATATGCGCAATGCAAGGAGCAAAAGGATTACAAATATATCTCCAAAATGTAGGTTTACCAGACGAAACTAAAGATTTGTGGGAATGGAGCAAAAACGGTAATCCTATGGACTTTATGATGTCTCGCCCGAAAGATTTTCTAAAATATATAAGGGGAGATGTTAAGTATCTAGCACAAGTGTACACAAAAACCATCGAATTTTATAACGCAATAGCCGCCACAGTAGGAGTAGCACCCTGTGACGACTGGGGTTTATCCACAGGAAAAATAACAGCGCGTATAACCTCAGAATGGCTTGCAGCAAGACCTAATGTGATGCTTCCAACAGCCGATGAAAACAAATACAAGGAAAAACCTCTCTACTGGTACAATCGACTGGCTAGCCCAGAGGCAATGAAACAGCTTTCCCATTTGGTGGGGAATACAGCACTACTCTACCTTGGTATGACGGACGGTGGTAGGTGTGTCAAAGAACGATCCACCATAGATGTACTTGACGGGGTGTTAGTAGACATCGATATCAATGGATGCTATGGCAATGGGTTAAAAAACCAAGTGTTTCCAATTGGTAACCCGTCTATTATTAAGTTTCCAATGAAATTTAAGGACTGGGAAGATACCTATGCCAAATATCTAATTCCCGGTTTGTGGGTAGCGCGTATTAGCTGGAAAGATGCACCATTTAAACAAGACTTACTTTTATCCAAAGTTCCCAAAGCATTTACAGCGTGGGAACATTATCAATCTCACTTTGCTGAACACAACTCGGATGCTGATCGACAATACGATGCATCCATGTATCTGAGTACTAATGAGGTCAATATGGCTGCATTTACTCACGACCTATACCAAGTAATTTTAAAATATGGCGCTAATGAAGAAATTGCTTGGATACGTGAAAATGCAATAATTGAATGTTTTGCATATTATGACAAAAGAGATGAAATTGATAAAGTCATCCCAGAAATGTGCGAAATGCACTCCATTAAAGAGATTGGCACTAATGGTCTAATGTGGTGTACAAAATGGGTGCGGGTTGAATTAAAAGACATTGCTGGAACACTTTTAGAAAATCGTGCCACACACAGAAATAAAGTCAAACTCTATAACAAGCATTTTGGTCAAAACAACAAAGACGCTACTGCAAAAGATGTACCTGAGAAAGTGGTAATAGACGATATAGAATTTAGCAAAAATGACTGGATGTACCACAATTCAGTTCAAGAATTCATCAAACTAATTGTTAATACAATATATGGATGTATCGCCTCCACGTATTTCGCAGGAGACAAAACAGGAATTAGTAACTTTATCATAGGTAACAACATCACAGCCCGTGCTAGAACACTTGCATGGTGTATGGGCAAAGGTCTATATAGTTTAATGGGTGTAACAGATGGGGGTGTTTTTAATGTCAATGAAGTAGCCTTCTATAATCGCAAATCTCTAAATAATTTTACGGAACTTGGTTTTGAAAATTTCAAATGCAAAGACCGTACAGACTTTGTTGAGATTAAACCATTATATGGTTACGAAATTGCTCAAAACGAATTAATGTTCGGAATTTTGGATAAAAATAATCATGTTCAGGATTTGGCTTGGAAACATTTGAGCAGTATATTTGGTGAATTGGACATATTCAAATACAACCAGTACAGCTTTGAAGTTAAAAAGTTGTACACTGAATGTCAAATTAGAAATAAATCCGATTACAGGTTATTCAACAAACTGAATAGTGAAGAAACTATTAGGGTGAGAGGATTATCAAAGAAAAGTGGAAAAGACGGTGACGATGTAGCTTCCTCAATTTTTGAAGATGTAAAAAACGGTGTTAGTGGTGTACACGAGTTGGAAACAACACGATTACTTGGATTATCTGAGTGGCGTGAGATGAATAGCGAAAAACGCAAAACATTATTACCACATGACGAAATCAGTGAATCTAAAAAGTTTTACTCGCTCACTCCACTAGGTTGTAAATTCATCAATAGCGCACATCACAAAGATATTATACGGTTGTATGAGCAATTGAAACTGTGGGAAAAACCTGATTTGGTAGAAGAACTAAGATTGTTAGAGTTAGTTACAAGTCCAGAAGAGTACAAAAAAACAAAAAGTCAACTTAAAGACCGTGCCAAACAACAAAAATTAAGTAAGCAATCAGCTAACAACTAACCCCAACAACTGACCGCCGATAGACGAACGCCCTCTAATTGACCGCGCTGAGCGACCATAGAACCCCTGCACCTAACCGTGTGGGGGATTTTGCCTTATGGGGGTTCCTGTGCCTTAAAACCCCAATGGTTGACCGCTCCTCACCAATGAGTAAACCACAGCCAAGGCGATCACCGTGCCAGCACCCCGATAAGAGCCATAAGCACCCCTGCACCCCGTGATATGGGGATTATTGCCTTGTGTGGTTCCAGGAGCGCCATAGGTTGAACCTCCACCGAACTGTGGAGCGTGTGGAAACATCCGTGAGTAAGTACAGCCCCGATTTCAAATCGGAGCGTTCCAATCCACCGAACTGTGGAGCGCGTGAAAACATCCGTGAGGGAGTTGGAAGAGGTTTGCGCTAAAGCACCCCACGGTGATCGCCTTATTACTTTGTTAACTCAAGATGCCGATGCTTCCCACCAGATGCCTGTAAAGGAATCTCCCCAAAGTTCATGATCTGGTAAGCAGCTACAAAATCTTGAGCCAAGCCTACCAATGCCTGTAAGTCTGAAATCTTCATCTTATCAGCCTCATAACTCCCACAAAGATTGTCAACCCGTGCCTGAGACTCATACAAGTGGGCATTTACAAGCTCTCTAAACTCGGTTGGGTACTTGCCCACAAGCATCTGTTTTTTATGATCGGAAAATTGCATATACGTAATTGAAGCGCTAACTTACTTAATAATACTTCGGTAACCACAATTTGTGAATAAATATATAAACACATAGATTAAATATTACTAATATTTTGTTTGGTACTGAAAGATACTTTAAATAAATTTTTGGTATAAAAAGTAAAAATTTTAAACGCAAAACCTTCATTAGAGGGTATTAATATTTTATCATAAAATAATTAGTATCGGCTGAAAGTACTGTGATTAAAGTTTGAAAGTTAGTTGCAATAAGAAAACTTATTGACATCCGTATTGGAACGAACTATTAAGGTTTCAGCGAGTAGTTTCTCAATAATTTTGCCTTGTTGAGAAATTAAGTACACTTTTTGTACTGAGTGCTTAAAAGTGACACTATTGTTTTGCATGCGTCCTTCTAAAAAAGCGTATTACATAGCATAACGTATGCATACTACAAATGACCTCAAACCCTACTGGTTATCAATTTTTCAAAAAATGGGGTAAATAGGGGTTACCACAAAAATTACATAGACGTAGGGAAGATAGTTAAATTACACACATGGAGGCGTCTAGCAATGCCGCGAACCGCTCCTAAACGGATGAGGCATTTCCCCCTATAGCAATGCCGCGAACCGCTGTTGTAGGGCATCGGCTGAAAACCTTAATATTGCGTTGGTTGCAACTGACATCAAACGTAGGGTAGCAATGCCACATTAAAGCCATCTACAAGAGGCGTGAAGCCCGATGAAATCGAGTTCAGGTGTATAGATATGTCAGCGAAAAACGCTCTGAAATGGGGCTGTGAGCGCCGTTATCATTAAACCGAGACACAACCCTTTTATGGTGCGGGTTGCAGGTTCTGGCGATCGCAGCCAATTCTCAATAAGCTAGGGGTGGGAGTGGAGCAGTTGCTCAGGGTGGAGCAGTTCGGGCAGGATGCGAGTTAACTCAGTTAACTAGTAGTAAACTGGATAAACAGTTAACTTGGTTAACCAATGGTCACGAAAAAACGCAGCAACCTAATCAGCTTCAAAGTTTCGGAAGCAGTCCAAGACCAATTAGAGCGCCTTCGGGGAGAGGATGAAGAATCATTGTCATTGGTGGCAAAGCGCTTGCTTGAGGAGGCTGTAGGGGAGGCTGAGCCGCAATCCTCAGTAGATGCCAAGCTTGATAAGATTCTTCTCTCTTTAGAATCACCAATACCCTTTATCAGCATGGAAATAATCAAAGCCGAACTTCGAGAAATGAATCGATTTGATGAAGAAGACCTTTTATTGATTGCATGGGCTGACCGTATTCGCATTGATAATTTTTTTGAGGGAGAAGAATTTCAACTTTTAAAAAACGACATTCTCACGAGTATCATCGAACGTGTACTGAAAGGTCAACCCGGTCAACCCGGTCAATTTGGTTAACTTGGTTAACTTGGTTAACTAAAGTAGGGTGCAGTTGTCGGGGTGGAGCAGTGCTTTCAAGGGTAGGTGTTTAAGAAAGTCGCCAAATGAAGGTATGATAGCGATAA
>CAXTSI010000151.1:0-16748 GCA_964246695.1 uncultured bacterium | reverse complement strand
GTGTTAGGTGTTAGGTGTTAGGTGTTAGGTGTTAGGTGTTAGGTGTTAGGTGTTATCGCAATCCTAAATGATTCGTGAACACATCTCCCTTGTCTCCCTTGTCTTTTTTGTCTCCCTTGTCCCCCTTGTCCCCCTGGGAGCAGTTAGGTGTTCTAAAGCTGCGATTCATTTATGAGCTACACTTGTAGCATCGAACTCGCGCCCCCACCAAATATTTATCATCCATGTCTCGTTGGTTTAATACCGCAGGTCCTTGTCAAGCCAACAAACACTATATGCTGTCGCCAACCAGTCGGTTGCCAGATTTAGAGCGTTTGATTGCCCAAGAAAGCTATTTTGTGATTCATGCGCCTCGCCAAACAGGTAAAACCACTGCAATGATAGCGCTAGCGAAACAACTAACAAGTAGTGGACTCTACACAGCACTAATGGTGTCAGCAGAAGTGGGGGCACCTTTTAGTCATGACCCAGGTGCCGCTGAACTATCTATGCTGGATGCTTGGTGGGCGAGTGCCCAGTTCGATTTACCCTCTGATTTACACCCAAGCGCATTTTGGGATGAAGGGCAGCCAGGACGAAGAATTCAAGCTGCTTTGCAGGCATGGGCACGAACTTCGCCACGACCGTTGGTGCTGTTTATTGATGAAATTGACTCTTTACAGGATGAAGCCCTGATATCTGTTTTGCGGCAGTTACGCGATGGCTATCGCACCCGCCCCAAAAATTTTCCGCTTTCTGTGGGGTTGATTGGCTTACGGGATGTGCGGGATTATAAAGTGGCTTCAGGGGGTAGCGAGCGATTGAATACGTCAAGTCCCTTTAATATTAAAGTGCGCTCCCTAACGTTGAGAAATTTTAATGCCACTGAGGTAGGACAATTATACCAACAACATACTGACGATACCGGACAAGTATTTACTTTCGAGGCAATCGAAACCGCGTTTGATTTGACTCAGGGACAACCTTGGTTGGTGAATGCCCTAGTTAAAGAAGTTGTCGAAGAGATGGTGAGGGATATAAATGAAGCAATTACACCAGAACATATTTTAAAAGCAAAGGAAATACTGATTGCACGTCAAGATACCCATCTCGATTCTTTGGCTGAAAAACTTCGAGAACCAAGGGTAAAGGCAATTATTGAACCAATGCTGGCAGGACAAACGTTGGGGGATACTCCATCGGATGACCGACAATATTTGATTGATTTAGGGTTGTTACGGCGTGACCCAGAAGGGGGACTCGTGATTGCCAATCCCATTTATCGTGAGGTGATTCCCCGGGTTTTGGTACAAGGTACTCAGGATAGCTTACCCCACATTAGTCCTAGTTGGTTAACTAAGAGTGGTGAGTTAAATATCGATGCTTTGTTACAGGCGTTTCTAGCATTTTGGAGACAGCATGGAGAACCTTTGCTTAGTAGTGCAGTTTACCATGAGATTGCACCTCATTTAGTGCTGATGGCGTTTTTACATCGCGTGGTTAATGGTGGTGGAACTCTTGAACGCGAATATGCGATTGGGCGCGATCGCATGGATTTGTGTCTGAGATATGGTAATGTTACATTAGGGATTGAGTTAAAAGCTTGGCGCGATAAGAAAGGCGACCCATTAGAAGCGGGTTTGTCACAGTTAGATTCCTATTTGGCGCGGTTGGGAGAAGATTTTGGTTGGTTAGTTATTTTCGACCGCCGCAGTAATGCACTACCTTTAGAGTCACGCTTGAGTACACAAAGTACAACTACTCTTCAGGGACGTTCTGTCACCGTTGTACGTGCATAGGAAACCCAAACTAACCAAAGTTAACTTTTAGCAAAGACAAATCATCATCAAAAGTTGCTTTGGCGCCTAAGGTGGTAATGTGTTCCAGCACTTGCTGGAGATGACAGGTATTTGCCTTGCTACACTGGCTGAGTAAGTCAATGAAAGCGTCGAGACTCCAAATGTTGCCGTCTGGCTGCTGAATTTCGTAAGCACCATCACTAAAGATATATAAAGTGCTGCTTTGGGGAACTTCCAAAACATCATCATCAAAATCAGCATCAGGTATGAAGCCAATTGGCAGACTGAGAGAGCATAACTGTCTAATCTGGGTATCTGCTGATGTCATAGATAGGAGTACACCAGGAGGATGTCCAGCACTGGCGTAAATCAGTTGACGTTGCAGGCGATTATAAACTCCATACCAAATTGTAAAGTACTTGTCACTGTGGTCACTCATCTGGAAGTGATAATTAAGAGCTTTGAGGACTTCGCTAGGTTGACCAAAGTTAGTTTTGGGCAGAGATTGCGATCGCAACACATTCAGCACTGATACAGACAGTAAAGCTGAACCCACTCCATGTCCTGACACATCTAACAGATAAATTGCCAAATGCTGATCGTCGAGCCAATAATAGTCGAAGCAATCACCGCCTAGCTGAACTGAAGGCATAAACAACGCTTCCGTAGTTACTGGTCCTACAAGCGGTGAGGGTAGAAGCGATCGCACATAATCGGCTGCTTCAGCTAATTCTGCTTCCAAAATTTGCTTTTGGGTTTGCAGATTTTGGTTCAGTACCTCCAAAGCTTGCTTTTGACTCTGTAAATCCTGATTCAGGTGGTGTAACCTTAGTCCTGCTCTTACCCGTGCCTTCAATTCATTCATTTCTATGGGCTTAGAAACAAACTCATCTGCTCCTGCGTCAAGTCCTCTAACTCGATCTTCCTCTTCTCCCGGCGCCGCTCCCTTAGCAGTCAGTAGAATGAAAAAAGTCGTTGCTAACTCTGGATCTGCCTTAATTCGACGACACACTTCCAGTCCATCTAGCTGCGACATAATCCAGTCACAGATAATTAGAGCGGGACGTACCCGTTGTGCTGTTACGATTCCTTCCTGACCATTGCTGGCTACAGTAGTATCATAACCCTGGTTTTGGAGTGTTTTTTTCAGTACCGTCCGCACAATCGGGTCATCATCAATAATCAGGATTTTAAACATAAACTACAGAATAAAAAATAGGTAATTTATCGCGGAGGAAATTTAACTAAAAAGAAAATAATGCATGACAATCAATACCAAAATAAGCTAAATTAATTACATACTATTATTGTATCAAAAGGTTCTAGTAGTTAGAAAGTGAATAGCAAAATTTATCTCAAAGTTAATACAGACCTCACTGCTACTTTTGAAGTTTTGTCATGGTTCGAGCAAATCAATCTACCACCTATTTCTAACCAAACAGTCTGGTGGGAATGTCAAACACTGCTGATGGAAGGCTTTGCTAACATTGTTGAACACGCCCACAAAAATTTGCCTATTGAAACTCCTATTGATCTGGAAGCTGAGCGGTTAGATGAACGCATAGAAATTCGTATTTGGTCTCTAGGTAAACCCTTCAACATGCAGCAAAAATTGCACGAAATATCTGAATTTGAGGAGAATGATGAAGAACGTGGGCGTGGGTTGAAAATTATGTCGGCAATTGCTGATAAGTTGAGTTATGAACACACATCAGATAATCGTTATTGTTTATTTATTAGTAAATCTTATTAAATAATTCTTAAAAGGGAACAGGGAACAGGGAATAGTTCCCTGTTCCCTTTTAAGAATTACGAATTAAAAAGGCTTTCAGGCAATTAACAGAGTGTTCTAACTCCAAGATTAAGTTAGTAGCACCTCTGCGCTCTTGAGTGCGAGCCAATTGTTCTAGTTTTTCTGCAGCTAAGTAAATGGTTGTGGCTCCTACATTAGCGCTAGAACCTTTAAGGTGATGAGCTTCTTGCTCAAAAAGCTGAAAATCATTACTAGCGATCGCCGCTTTGGTTACTTCTAAATGAGACTGGGCATCTTCAACGAACATTTGTAATAACTCCAATTCAAATTCTGTGTTGGATTCCGAAAGCTGGTGCAAGTGTTCCCAATCAATCAGGATGTCATCTGAACCAACTTCTGTAGTAAAAATTTGTGCAGACACAATTGCCTCCTGTCTCTTGAATATCACGCTTGCCCAATGTTCAATCGCAACAGCCAATTTTTCTTTCAACACTGGCTTACTCAGATAGTCATCCATGCCTGCATCTAGACACATTTGTCGGTCTTCTTTCATGGCGTTAGCCGTCATCGCAACTACTACAGGGCGACGGCGACTAGCAAAGGAACTTTCTTGCCAACGATGAATTTCTCTTGTGGTTTCAAAACCGTCAAGAATCGGCATTTGGCAGTCCATAAGAATCAAGTCGTAAGGAATTTTTTCCAACATCTGCAAAACCTCTTTGCCATTGCCGACGACATCGGCTTCGTAGCCCAAGGTTTTGAGCTGCTTCAGAGCTACTTTCTGATTCACCAAATTATCCTCTGCTAGGAGAATTCTTATCGGGAATTTATGAGAACCGGAAGAAGCCAGGAGACAGGATCTGTTTTCTGACAGACGTTCCGCCGGAACGTCTCTTCCTTCTTCCGGTTCAAATTGGGTTCCCAGTATAGTCATAATGGTATCGAATAGACGGGATGGCTTAACAGGCTTGACCAGATAAGCGGCAAATCCGATTCGTAGTGCCCGTTGCACTTCATCCCGTTGATTAGTAGAGGTAAGCATAATCAAAGGTATATCAGCAATAGCAGAATTTGCCTTAATTTGTTCTCCCAAAGTCATGCCATCTGTAGAAGGCATTTGCATATCAACTAAAACGACATCATAGGGCATCTTCTGTGTGGTAGCGTTCTGAATAGCGAGGAGGGCACAGGCAGCATCAGCAGCCTCATCCACTTGCATTCCCCAACGGGTAGCTTGATGATGGACAATTTTGCGATTGGTGGCGTTGTCATCCACTACTAAGACGCGCCGATTGCTCAGAAGCCCACAATCTTGTGTTGAGTAAACAGGTTGGAGTGAAAGAGCGAAAGGAATTTCAAACCAAAATTTAGATCCTTGCCCCTGATGACTTTCCACCCCAATTTCTCCTCCCATCAAAGTCACAAGCTGCTTGCAAATGGCTAAGCCCAAACCCGTACCGCCATACTTGCGGGTGGTAGAAGCATCTACTTGGCTAAACGGGGTAAAGAGTTTGTCTTGATCTTCAGTGGTAATACCAATACCAGTATCTGTGACGGCAAAGAGAATTGTTGCTGTAGTCGGGGTTTGCTTCGTCAATTCTGCTCGCACCACCACTTCTCCAGCACTAGTGAACTTGATAGCGTTGCCTGTTAAGTTCATCAGAATTTGCCGCAGGCGACTAGCATCCCCTTGCAGGTGGGTAGGGACGTTGCGATAGATTAACGCCGCAATTTCTAATCCCTTACTATGGGCTTGGGGAGCTAGTAATTCTAACACCTCTTCCACACAAGTGGACAGGTCAAAATCTAAAGTTTCCATAGCCATCTCCCCAGCCTCAAGTTTGGATATATCCAAAATTTCGTTGATCAGGGTTAAGAGGGCGTCTCCACTAATGCGAATTGTTTCTACAAAATCTTTCTGCTCCGCAGTTAGTTCCGTTTCTAACATGAGTCCAGTCATTCCCAACACAGCATTCATAGGAGTGCGGATTTCATGACTCATGTTTGCTAAAAAGGCACTTTTGGCTTGAGACGCTAACTCGGCTTGACGACGAGCGACTTCCAGTTCTTGTCGCTGACGAGTTTCTGCTTCTAGCAATTGAGCTTGGGCGATAGCAACGCCTACTTGGTCAGCTAGTTGCCGCAAAAGATGAGTTTCAAAGCTGGACCATTGGCGTGAATTAGTACATTCGTGGACAATCAGCAACCCGCAAAGTTCTTCTTTTACAAGAATGGGCACGACTAAATAAGCCTTCACCCCGAACCGTTGCAGTAATTCCACATGAGTTGATTGGATTTCAGCTGAATCCAAGTCAGCTTGAGCCGGAATCCGTCCTTGACGGTACTCCTGTAAACAGTACTGCTGTAAGTATTCTGCTCGGAAGTAGGGGTCAGTGATGCTTTGCCCTTTGATCGCAGGACAACCAGCAACAACTGCCTCTGTGACGACATTTCCCGATTCTTCCGGCAAAAGCTGATAGATTAACACTCGATCCCAATTGAGAATCTTTTGCACCTCTGTCACTGTGGTTTGGAGAATCTCTTCGATTTTTAAAGATTGCCTCACCTTGAGAGTGATTTCAGTAAACAGATGACTTCGCAAGTTCTGGCGATGGAGTTCCTCCTTTGCCTGCTGGCGCTCGATAAACTGACCCACTTGGTTACCAATAGAGATCATAATCATCAGCAAATCCGGATCGCGTTGCTGAATCTGCCGATTGAAGAAAGTCATGACGCCAAGGGTTTTGTTACCACTATGAAGCGGAAAACCAAAAGCTGTGTGCAATCCGGCGCAAGTGGCAATATGTTTGCGGTGGAAGTTGAGATCGTGGGCGACATCAATGAGCCAAAGAGGTTCATCACTACTCCATACATGACCGGGTAGTCCAACTCCTGGTGCAAAAGTCGTTTGCTGGGATATTTCTATAAACTCTTGTAGTTCAAAGGATGCTTTGTGCCAAATGTCGAGACAGCGCAAAACATTTGCTGGTCCGTCCACTACCCAAATTTCACCCAAATCCCATCCCAAACTCTCGCAAATTCCTTGGATAATTTGGGGAGTGGCTTCGCAAATTGTATTAGATTCTGCTAACACACTGGTTACGGCATATTGTGCAGTTAGATGCTGTTGATCCCGTTTGCGATCCGTAATGTCAATGCCAGTGCTAATCACGTATTCTACCGACCCCTCATGGTCTTGAAGGACGGTGTTAGACCATGCAATCAGCCGCCGACTCCCATCCTTCGTCACCCAGTAGTTTTCGTACTCCTTCAGGATTTGACTAGAACTAGTTCGTAGTTGGAAGAAAACTTCCTTAACAGGCTCAAGCTCTTCAGGACTCAAAAACAGGTTCCAGAAATGCCTACCCCTCACCTCATCAAATGAGTAACCCGTTGTTTGCTCACAGGCTTGGTTGAAGCGGACGATTTGCCCTTGCGGATCTAAAACCACTACTAAGGCACTGACTGTATCAACCACTGCTGAGATAAAGTTACGTTCTTTGTTTAGTGATTCCTCTGTCCGCTTGCGCTCAATGACCTCACGATAGATGAGGTAGTAAACCATAGCCATAATGACAAAACTCAGGCAGATGGCGATCGCCAGTGTCAGAAGCGAGTTGCGTGCACTGACTTTTGCTGCTTGCGACTGCTGCACAAGTCGCCCCTTTTCCTGATTTTCCAGATCGGTAATGATTTTGCGGATCTCATCCATAAGGTTCTGTCCCTTATCTGTCCGAACCACCTGCAACGCCGCCGCAAATCCGAGGTTCTGGCGCAAGTCGATAGTATGGTTGAGTTCTGCCAATTTTGCTGCTATCAGGGATTCAAGGGTGAGGATCTGCTTCTGTTGATTAGGTTGAGAGGACGTTAAATTTTTCAGATCTTCAATTTCTGGCTCGATGTTCGCAAGTGCTTCTTGATACGGTCTTAGATAACGCTTTTCTCCAGTCAGGATGTAACCACGTTGTCCAGTCTCAGCATCCTTTACGTCGGACAGCAGTTGTTCCAGTCTGTTAATTTTCTCTTGAGTTTTTTTTACGTGATTATTAGTATGAATTAATACTCTTGTATTTTGATATGAAACCACCCCAATGAGGACTAAAATTGCTGATGCCAGCCCAAACCCTCCAGCAACCTTTTTAAAGAATTGCCTACGTACCTGATGCGCGTGTTTGCGCTCATCGGTTGCAAGTACCAAACTTGCTAAGTTGCGTCGTAGTTCCATTTGCTTAATGACTTGGCGACCCAGAGTTCGTAATGCTTCCACCTGTTCCGGAGTAAGTTCTCGTGGTACATAGTCAATCACGCACAGCGTCCCCAGTGCGTATCCCTCAGGGTTAATCAGAGGGACACCAGCATAAAACCGGATATTCGGATCAAATGTGACCAATGGGTTTGTAGCAAACCTTTCGTCAGTTGTGGCATCAGGAACAATAAAAACCTCAGGTTGGAGGATGGCATGAGAGCAGAACGCAATATCGCGGGGTGTTTCTAGCGCCTCTAAACCGACTGAGGACTTAAACCACTGACGGTTTGCATCAACTAAGCTGATTAAGGCAATAGGAGTCCCACAAATATACGATGCTAACCGGGTGAGGTCATCAAAAGCGACTTCAGCGGGAGTGTCAAGGATTTTATACTCCAAAAGAGTCTCGATTCTCTGTGCTTCGTTATCAGGTAGTGGTGCTTTCATCCTTGATTTTTATCCACGGCTGAAGTCGGCATTTGAGGTAAATAAACTTATTCAATTAATGACAGTTGTTTGCCTCAAAGCGTTAGCGTAATTTCACTCAAAACTTTTTCCCTTTTACGATTCAGCCTGTTTTACAGCAAGTGAATTTACGTAAATTAGTGTAATATAGCAATCATATTTAATTTTTGACAGCAGTAGATATTAATACTAATATGTTGGGCATTATAAGCTAGCCCTGTCAAGGTGAATCATAAAAATGATATTTTTCTTCGTGTTCAAAGCGTCTTCGTGGTTCAAAAATATTTTTTAACCGCGAAGGCACGAAGAACACGAAGGTTAAATATCGAAAAATGGCGACTCCCAAAGCAGTGTTTTCAGCCACCTTGACAGGGCTAGGCTTATAATGCCTAGCCCTGTTAAGGTGGCTCAGAAAATTTTGAGGTAATTCCTCATCTTTTTCTCTGCTTCACACCAGTCACCTGGGCGCGGGAAACCCGCCTGCAGTGCTGGCTCCTCTGCGCCTCTGCGGTTAATAAATTATTTTTAAAACCGCAGAGGCACAGAGAGCAGATTTTTCAGATGAAACTGTAGTATCTACTGATGACAGACAATTTTAAATGTGATATTTCTGTCTCTTGGCATTTGTACACCAAGTTTCTTTTAGGGTGTCAGCAGATCCAACGGGTACTGTTGTGGAGCATAGTTATTTGGACGTTATGTGGAGCTAAGTTACAGGCTGCAACAAAGTCCTCTACTTCTGCTCAACTAGATGAGAATTGGTCATCCTCAGAATTGCTCGAACAAGTCACCTTTGTTCATCATCTGGAAAACCTTGACAAAGAAGAATTTAGATATCGTCTAGAACCAAAACCTTTTTTGATTGCTGCGCCCGAAAACTTCAATCCTGGTCTGCGGATACTGCCACCACCACCGCCGCCACCACCCAAACCCCCAAAGAATTCAAACCCACCGCGAACATCTACCGAACCAGTTACGCCTCATGCTGTTTTAGAAAGTATGCACACAAACTTTCGCTATGATACAGATAACTATGGTCTGGAAAATTTATTCATTGAACCAACAGCGCAGTTTCGTTTACGTAATGGCAATAAAATAACTTTCAAGACTGGTTTTGATTACTTTAAGCAACGCGGTGTTCAATCAATTACCAACATTCCCCTTCAAATTGGATGGGTGGGAAAAGTTGATCGTGTGATAGTGCAAACCGCAGCAGGAGTAGATTTTTTTGACCGTCTACCTACAGCTATCAATCTCAATGCTAAGGTGGAGGCGCCAATTTTGCCGCCGAAAGTTTCGCCAGCTGGTCAATTACTCTCAGGTCTAACGCTATCAGCTAACTTAGAACAGGGACCGTATAAGTCCAATGCTCGAACTCTAGACCATCAAATTACTGCTTGGCGATTTGGACCTGATTTATACTGGCAGATTGACCGTAATACCAGCTTGTTCTCGTCATTGCGCTTGGGTAACTACAACGATGGTAATTCCGAGGTGCAGTCTTTTAGCAGACTAGAGCGCAAGTTGGGACAGTTTTCTCTGGCTGCTAATGTGTTCACCTGGAACTACGATCGCGAGCTGGAAAGCAAGAGTGGCTACTTCTCCCCACAAGATTTTCTCGTTTACAACGCTGAGTTGGGTTGGGAAGGAAATATTTTTAAATTCTTACGCTGTCGGCTGTCTGCCAATTTAGGAGAACAGCGACTTAAAGGAAAATTCGACAACGCCAATGGCTATCAAACTCGCTGTACGGTGAAACTGTCACCAAATCTAGAGGCAGACCTTGGTTATACCTTTACTAATGTCCGCTCCCATGAGACAGGGGGAAGCGGCTACGGTGGTAACTCCTTGGCTGGGCAACTGCGGATCAAATTTTAGCGGTGTGTTAGTTAGCTTTTAAAACTGGGAACAATGAAGTAAGACAACTCAGGTTGACTCATAAACCATGAATTCTGATTTTGAACCGCCACCTAAAAGCTGGTCCATATTGGCTTCCGTGGGCGGAGTCGTTACGGCTGTTAGCGCGATCGCTCTTCTGAACTTTTGGTCCAAGCAACTTTCTCGAACTGCTGCCGCACCTCAACTATCAACATCCCCAGAAACGTCATTGGCAAAACTTGACGCCCAATCCTTGGTTTTGCAAGGGAAACCGATTCAGGGAAGCAAATTGACAGCAACTCCCTATATTGCTGCCTCGGTGGGAACACTTACTCAGCAGGAAACGGAAACCGCCCGTCATGCTTGGTCGTACTTCCAGCGCAACTGGAATGATGAAACTGGCTTGGTCAATTCCGTCGATCGCTTTACTTCCGTGACTATGTGGGATCAAGCAGCCGCGATCGCCGCCTTGGTCAGTGCTAGAGAACTCAATATCGTCTCAGCGGCAGAATTTGAAGCGAAGATGCGCAAGATGTTGAAGACTCTAGCATCAATGCCTTTATACAAAGGGGAACTGCCCAACAAGGTCTATAACGCTAAAACTCTCGTACCTGTTAATTACGGTCAACTAGACAAACGAGAAGAAATTGGTTGGTCAGCCCTTGATTTGGGGCGGATGGCAATCTGGCTGAAGATTGTTGGCGCAAAGTATCCCCAGTTGCGCTCCCATTCAAAAGCCGTTTGGAGGCATTGGCAAGTAGAACGTCTCACCAAAAACGGGCAAATGTACGGTACTGCTGTTGTCCAAGGTAAAGAACAGTACAACCAAGAAGGGCGCTTAGGCTACGAGAATTATGCTGCCTATGGTTTCAAGCTGTGGGGCTTGGATGTCAAGCAGGCATTGGATTATCGATCCCATACTGCCTTTGTCAATCTTTACGGACAGGGAGTTCCTTACGATCGGCGCGACTATAAAAACAGTGGCGCCAATAACTACGTCCTCAGCGAACCCTACATTCTCGATGGCATTGAAAGCGGGTTTCAAGCATTGCCTAAAGCCTATGCCGACGGGATTTTAGCTGCGCAAGCAGCTCGCTATCAAGCAACAAAACAATTAACTGCCGTCACCGAAGACAACTTGGATCGTGCGCCTTACTTCGTTTACAACAGCTTGTTTGTCAACGGACAACCCTGGGCTACCATCACAGATACCCGAGGAAAGCACAACGATTTGCGATTCCTTAGTGCCAAAGCAGCCATAGGCTGGCATGTACTTTACAACACGAATTACACACGCCAGTTATTTGATTTCGTCCAAACCAATCTCAAGTCCGATCGGGGCTGGTATAACGGGTTCTACGAATCTCTACGTCAGCCCAATAAAACCCTCACCGCCAACAATAATGGTGTGATTCTTGAGAGTTTGCTTTATAAGCAAGTTGGGCAGCCTCTCACTGTTTGGGCAGGGATAAAACCACTGCATTTATCTGACAATTCAGATCAAGTTCGCTTGAATACTCATAATAAGCTACCTCTCCACGCCCTTACGGGGAGGCCCAACGGGAGCGCAGAACCTGCAAGGGCTGTCTCACCAGTTTCCTACGGCGGGAAAGAAGCTGCAAGGACTAGACTCACCAGTCGCCTAGGGCGGGAAACCCGACAAAGAGCGCAGGCTCCCCAATCCCCAGACCTCATAGGAGGACCGCGACTTTGACGCAATTAAAAGGGAACTCTTAACAGGGAACTCTTAACAGTGCATTCCACGGATGGGTGCTGTGGGATTGAAACTTGGACACTGTTTTTAAGAGCGCTTACGCCAGAACGAAAAATATCTTTTTTTACAAGTGCAGATCTAAACCCATTTATGTAGTTTTTTTCTTTTCCTGTTCCCTGTTAAGAGTTCCCTGTTCCCTTTTTTATGTAATTTTAGGGTTGAAGTACGGAGCATTTATAAGTGGTGAGTGTGTCAGTAAATTTCGCGCATCCCCGTCTGAAACCGTCTTGAGGGCGAATATCAGTCGGTAGACCACAATATAACCGTAGGGGCGCGGTTTCCGCGCCCTTACAATGTGGTCAATTCAATTGAACCCGTCTTTAATTACGAATTATCGCGTTCCGAATTGTTTTAATCGCGTCTAGCTCTGCCAGTGTGGTAACCCGACAAGCTAGTAACAATAATACTCCCGAACCGCTCGAAGAATACCTATTTGAATGAACCGCGTACTGCAAAGCAGAAGCCGCAGGCTAGACGCGAAGTACGCGTTCGCGCAGCGTCTGGTGCTACTGAGAAGAAAGAAGAGAAGAAGATCGGTAATCTTATGGCGGTTCGGGAGTAACTCCCAAAGACTCGCAAATCTGCCCAATTTCCATCCCCATGAGTACTTCTAATGTACAAGCGCCGTCAGCAAAATCTGTGGAGATCGATAGTATTGTTCTTAATTGGGATATTTCTACAATTTTGGTTGTACATACCAACTATCGCCTTATCCCAAAATTCCAGTGGAGCAACTAATTCCGGTGGCTGTAGCAACATTACAGCCCCTCTCACATCTGAGGAACAAACTTACGCTCGTGCTGCGTGGCAGTATTTTGTGAAAAATTATCAGTCCGCCACAGGATTTACCAACTCAGTTGGGGGATATCCCTCTGGCACACTCTGGGATATGGGGAATTATCTGATGGCGTTGAATGCAGCACGATGGCTTCAAATTACTGACCAAGCTGACTTTGATGCTCGCCTCAATAAATTTTTGACGACTCTCAGCAATTTGAAGCTATTTGAAGATACCTTGCCAAATAAAGTCTACAATGCAGCTACCGGACAAATGGTTGATTACGGAAACAATCCGATTGAGCGGGGTCTTGGCTGGTCAGCTTTAGACCTTGGTCGAATACTTGCTGCATTTGATGTAATCCGCACTTGTCATCCTCAATATGGAGAGTGGCTGAGTTCGATTGTCTCAAAGTGGCAAGTAGGGCGAGCAATTAAAGATAAACAATTGCAGGGAGCGATAGTCGGACCTGACAACAAAACACTCTTGGTGCAAGAAGGAAGACTCGGCTACGAGCAATATGCTGCCAGGGGTTTTGAAAGATGGGGCTTCAAAGTACCTCAAGCAATTGCTTTGAAGCCGCTGCAGTTAGTCCTCATTAACGGTGTCCAGATCCCCGCTGATACCCGTGATTTTAAGAGTACCAATGCTAACAACTATGTTGTCAGCGAATCCTATATTCTGGAAGGAATTGAATTTGGTTTCCCGGGCGAGTTAGCTGATTATGCTGCGCGGGTATTAGATGTGCAAAAGCGGCGCTACGATACTACAGGTCAGCTAACTGCTGTGTCGGAAGACAACATTGATCGAGAACCTTATTTTCTCTACAACACCGTTTATGCTAACGGTATTCCCTGGGCAACGATCACTGATACCAACAAGCCTTACCCACATTTACGGAGCATTAGTACAAAGGCTGCATTTGGCTGGCGTTATCTTTTCCCCGACAATGCCTATGCTCAAAAAGTTTTTGACGCAGTCAAGGATCTCCACAGCCCTGATGACGGTGGTTACTACGCTGGTATTTATGAAGAGTCAAAGCAACCGAATAAAGCCTTGACTGGCAATACCAATGGGCTAATTTTAGAGATTTTGTACTACAAAGCCACGGGAAATCGCCCTTTAATTGCGTCTAGTTCTGTCAGTGTGTTAGCCCGAAATAGTAATACTACTAACTCGAAAACACCCGTAAATCCACTTAATTCCAGCCCAAAAGCGATCGCCACAACTCCCACTCCTCTTTCTAAGGTTATAGAGGTGACCGTTGCACCTATTCCCCCAGTTGGTAATTCAACTCCATCAGATAAACTGAAGCTAGCCCGACCTTTGACTGTTATTGAACGGCGCTATGCAGAAGCAGCATGGCAGTACTTTCAGGCGAATTATCACGCTAAGAGTGGGCTAATCGACGATCGTAGCGACCTCAAAGGCGCAACTTTATGGGGATTGGGAGATTATCTGGCAGCACTTCATGCAGTCCGATCGCTCGACATCATCTCAAGTAATGAATTTGACCAGCGTACCCGACATCTTTTAGGTGCTTTAGCCAAGCTACCGTTGTTTGCGCTTGAGTTACCGCATCGGGGTTACGATACGCGATCGCTGCAACCAGTAGATTATGGCGGCAACCCAGTTGCAGAAGGAACCGGCTGGTCGGCTTTGGATATCGGACGAATATTGGCAGCGCTTTACAACTTGAAGACCTATTATCCCCAGTACACAGCAGCGGTGGATCGAATTGTGCTGGATTGGTCGTACTTGCGAGTCGTGCGGGATGGTATGCTCGTAAGTTCCGCTGTCACAAAGGATAACAATGGGCGATCGCTGATTCGCATCAGCCCTGAAACCCGCTTAGGTTATGAGGAATATGCAGCTCGTGCTTTTCAATTGTGGGGGTTTGATGTTGAGCGATCTGCTGTCGGCGGTAAATATCAAACTGCCTCAGTGGAGTCCGTACTCGTGCCAATAGGGCGCATCCGCGATGTAGAGAAGCGACATGTCGCGTCTTCACACCAGTACACAGTTAGCAATCCTTTCTTGCTTTATGGTCTGGAGTTTGGTCTAGATCAGCAAATGCGATCGCTGGTGCAGCCAATTTTCCAAGCTCAAGCTGAGCGCTACCATCGTACCGGAACGCTCACTGCCTCAGCCACCACCCTGATCGATCAAAAGCCTTACACTGTCCACAGTACAATTATTGGTCAGGAGCAGCCTTGGGTGGCGTTAGGGGATGACGGCAAACCTGTAACGAAGAAGCGAGTGGTAAGTACGGCAGTGGCTTTTGCCTATCATGCTCTACTGCCTGAAGATAATTATGCACAAGAGTTACTACGGGGAACGACGGATTTATATAACCCACTAGCAGGCTTCTATGAAGGCTTTTATGAAACAACCGGCAAAACGGCGATCGGTTTCACCAGCAGCACCAACAGCATGATTCTGGAATCCTTACTGTACACGGTCACGAATCGACAGCCCCTGAGTCGTCCGACGCACGATATGAAATCTCCCTGGTGGCGGGCAGTTAAGGCGGGAAATTCCGATCAAGGTTTACCTAGTACTGCCACGCAAAAAGCGCGGTTGATTTCTGATAGTTCGGGAAATTACTGGGTTTCGGGTAGTGGCGATCGCACTCCTGTGATTAATTAGCATAAGCAATAAAAAATAGCCTCTGCCTAATGGTAGAATAAAATAACCACCCATAGATAGATCTAGGGGTGGCTAATATATATTACAATGTGCGACAGTGCATACCTAGAGCAGCGACGAGCAGCAACAATTTTTTGCTGTTTTAATTCCTCCTTGGGACGTGTCTGAGTAGAGCTAAACCGAAGTAATTCGGTGTCAATCGGATATAAGTGCCCTGTAGCAAGGCTCTAATTGACTGCTACGCCAGACTAAGCCTTGAAATAGAGGCTACGCTCTTTTGGTCAATACCTTAATGAGATTCGCTAGTCTCAAGCGGTTAGAAGCGGAACATTGCCAGTTAGCGGGTGAAACACCTACTTCAATACCAAACCCGAAGAGCATTGTCGAAGCAAACTATACCCCGTAAGGGTGGGGAGAAATCCCAATTTTTAGTAATCCGGAGTTGTGGTTAACTCCAAATTACTCTGGATTACCCCAAGAATCAGTTATCTAGTAATACGACAAGCGGACTAGGTCATCCTAAGGAGGAACTCAAAGTGCTAAAGCAACTTCTGACGGGTAGTTATGTTTTTGTTTTGTTGCTTGCCGGCACCCTGTCGGTTCAAGCACAAGTACCAAAACCCGCTCCATCCACTCAACCTCAAGTAACAACAGCACCCCAAACCCAAATTAGTCCAGAGGAACTCCAAAAATTTGCGAGAACCTTAAAACAATTGATAGTGATTGAACAGGGGGTGAATCAGCAGATTTCACAAGCAGTCAGTCAGTCAGGTTTGAGCGAACAACGATTTACTGAAATCTATCAGGCACAAAACAATCCTTCATCTCAACCAACAACGGCCATTACCTCACAAGAAAAGCAGAAATTCCAAAAGACCTTCACAAAGCTTGGAGAGATTCAGCAACAGGGTCAATCAAAGATGCAGCAAATCGTTAAGAAGGAAGGGATAGAGCCAGCGCGCTTTCAGCAAATTATGGCAGCCGTAAAACAAGATCCCGCACTCAAGCAAAAAGTGCAGCAGATGATTCAGAGCTAGTCTTTGAGAACACGCCTTGATAAGCGATCGCCAACTTGCATCTCTTGAGGTGGTTAATCTAATATTCTGACAGCACCTCTTTTTGGGGCGTTGCCGATTTCATGTATGAAAATGATTTTACGTAATACCAAAATCTTTGTAGAGAGGTAGCAGTGCTACCTCTCTACATCCCAATTCATACCTCAATTCAGCAACGCCCGTTTTGGGGTGCTTTTAACAATTGAGTGTGCGACCCAAAGTAGGGGCGAACGGCCGTTCGCCCCTACTCGTTTTTTTGCCAAATTAAAAAGCCACGCTTGTTACTAATGAATTGAACTTGGGAATACTTAGTATAAGGTAATTGGTAATTGGTAATTGGTAATTGGTAATTGGTAATTGCTAATTGCTAAT
>CAXTSI010000150.1:0-16860 GCA_964246695.1 uncultured bacterium | reverse complement strand
TCCCTATTCCCTATTCCCTATTCCCCATGCCCAAATGATGACAAATAACTACTAGGGTAATTCCACAGAGGTGGGTTTGGCGATGTGTGGTAGACCCCAACCTAATTTTTCTCGCAGTATTCGGAAAAACTCTGGCGATTGCAGGCGAATAAACCGGGCACTGTATTGCGATCGCTCCAAATGCACCCGATCCTGTGGTAGAACATAACACCCTCCATTGCCATCTACTACCATCACCAAGCGAGGAGTATTTACTGGGAAGATGTTGATTGGTTCATGATCTGGAAAAACCAACGCTCTAGAAGCCAAAGAATGAGGACAAATGGGTACTAGCTGCAACACTGGTACGCCTGGGGTCACTACCGGACCACCTGCACTCAACGAATAAGCTGTAGAACCAGTTGGTGTAGAAATAATCACACCATCTGCGGCAATATCCACTAGCGCATGGCGACCCACGGCAATTTCAAAATGACACATAGAAGTCAATGGTTCCCGATGCAGCACCATCTCATTCAAGCACAAAGCTTCCCACTGGACTGAATCTCCCCGAAACACCTTGATTGTGAGCATTGCCCGTGACTCAATTTCATATTTACCCGCCAGCACCTGTTCTATTGCATCGGGCAGCTGGTTAACGTAGGTTTCCGTTAAGAACCCCATATGACCGGTATTCACCGTTAGCATTGGAATTCCTGTGGGAGCTACCAGACGAGACGCTGCCAGAACGGTACCATCTCCCCCTAACACTACCGCAAACTTCGTTTCTAAGTCAAAACCAGGAGGCGTCAGACCCTCAATTGGAGTATGGCATACAGGACTTTCTGGGGTAGAATAGCCCAGCATACCACCCACGCCAGTTGTCATGCAGACATCCCAACCGACAGCGGTGAACTTTTCTTTCAACTCGATAGCGATCCGACTCGCTATCGGTTTTACATCATTATAGATAATGCCTACTTTCGGCACACTTAAATATCCAACTTTAGACGATGCTCTGTTTTATGTTAATCCTTACACATTTTTGACAATTTAGTCATTAGTTCTTTGTCATTTGTGATTATTGTTGATTGTTACTCCTGACTCCTGTACAGACGCGATTAATCGCGTCTCTCCTATTGATTACTTTTAAACGGAGTCCTTTTTTGTTTCTGCTTTTTAGTTTTATTTTTCTCGTAGTCTAGCTCTTTAAGCTTTTTCATAATCCGGTTGAAGTACTCTTGTAAGTATTTTTCTAGAGTGGTAGTATCATTTTTGTCTAACCCAAAGACGAGGTACACCTCATCCATGGGCGCATTCAGGGGTCTACCAGTTGCCAGTACTTCTGTAAATGCTAGTCTGTCTGCTACGTTCCACCCCCACTGAAAGAATCGCAGCACTCGACGCACTGTACGCAGTAAGTTTATTGGCATCCGGGTCACCCTAGCTTCTTTTCCAGACATGCTAACGCACAAGCTAATGATTTCCTCAGCACTCCAAGCGCGAGTTCCGACTACAGGGAAAACTTGCTTTTGTGTTTCTTTTACTGCTAAAGCGCGGATAGCAAATTTAGCAACGTCCTGAGTGTCCATATAGGCAATGGGAGAAGATTCACCCGTAACCCAAACTGGCTGTCCTTCTAAGATGGGAATCCCATATTGACCGATTAAGCCTTGCATAAAGCCGGATAGGCGCAATATTGTGTAATTTAAGCCGGACTCAATTAAAAAAAGTTCTGTACATCGCTTAATTTCCATCAGCGGTACCGCTGGGTACTTTTCAGCATCCAATAGAGAGAAGAAGATAAAACGCTCTACACCCGCAGCCTTTGCTTGTTGAATCAAGGATACTTTGCCTAACCAATCCACCTGTTTAATACTGAGTGAATCCGTAGGACGAGATGTGGCCGCATCGATAACTGCGGTTACACCTTCAAGTGCTGCTACCAGTGTATGAGGATAACACAAATTTCCCTGTACAAGTTCCGCGCCCCATTCTTTAAGAAATGCAGCTTTCTTGACACTCCGAACCAGACAGCGTACCTTATAGCCCTCATCGATGGCACGACGAGCCACTTGTCTTCCCAAGGTGCCTGTGGCACCAACTATTAATAGTGTCATGAGGGTTCATTATGAAAATTTAACTTTTATGAATAGAATCTTATCAGAATCGTCTATCCAAACAAAAGTTTACAATTTTTTTAACTAATTGACTTCCGTAAATGTGCCACACATATGAGTGTAAGGGAATAGGGCATGGGGCATGGCTCCCCTATGCCCTATGCCCTATGCCCAAGCGCTACAGAGATTCCTCTTCTCCACCCTGAATTTTCAGCAACAATTCTCCTATTGCCCAGCCCACAAAGATTAAGCTGAAGGATAACACAGCCGCATTCAACATTTCTCCATTCATTGGTGTAATTCTCCTTTGCGAATTATTGAATTAAGTTAAGTCTACCAGAAGCAAGGGAAGAGGCGCTTTAGTATTAGAATCGTGTAAAGTATTGTAATCCCTAAGGTAATGATGAGAAATGCTAATAGCTAATGGCTAATGGCTAATGGCTAATTGCCTGACTACGATTGACAATTAGCCATTAGCCATTAGCAAATTTTAAAAGTGTTTATTTATACATACATATTTAATACTAATCTTTGATATTTTCGAGGGTACGCAGCCACTCACGTACTAGGTCTGTTTTAGTCCGCTTGGTTTTCTTGGCAAGTCGTTCCAAATTTTCCATTTCTGGCGCTGAAACTCTAACACTTAAACGAATTTCATTCATTTTGGTGACATTATAGTGACAAATTGACACCCATACGCTAACATTAGTTAACGGTAGTGACAATATAGCAGTCCTATTTAACAGGTGAAAATTCAAGGTGCAAGAAACCCGGTTTCTTTAAGAAACCGGGTTTCTCTACGTTCACGAATGATTTAGTAGGGCAATATTTATTTTATGCATGAAATAAATAAAGAAAACGCAATATCAAAATTAAAGAATCGCCCGCGTCTAGTGCTGACGCTAGGAGATCCAGCGGGAATTGGACCGGAGGTGATTTTAAAAGCTTTGTCGGACCCAAACGCATGCATTAATTGTGATGTGACAGTAGTGGGTAGCCTGGAAGTGCTCACAGAAACTTATACGCAGCTGCGTCAAACTGAGAATTTAGAACTTTTAGCAAATCCAGCAGACTTATCAATTATTGATGTGCAGCAAAACTTACATATTAAAAGTAATATTGTCACAGGAATGGGGAATGCGGCAAGTGGGGCGGCAAGTTTTGCTTATATGGAAACAGCGATCGCCTGCACACTCGCAGGTCAATTCGACGGAATTGTTACAGGTCCGATAGCTAAAGCTGGGTGGAAAGCAGCAGGTTACAATTATCCTGGTCAAACGGAACTTTTGGCACAGAAGTCAGGGACGGCGCGTGTGGGAATGCTATTTGTGGCGCGATCGCCCCATACTGGCTGGACACTCCGCACGCTGCTTGCTACCACACATATACCACTGTGTCAAGTAGCTCAGGTGCTGACACCGCAATTGATGACAGAAAAACTTGATTTGCTGGTGGAGTGTTTAGAATCAGATTTTGGTTTACACAAAGCTAGGATTGCGATCGCCGGTTTAAATCCTCATAGCGGTGAACAAGGACAACTGGGACACGAAGAACAAGATTGGTTAATTCCCTGGTTAGAACTTGAACGTAAAAATCGCCCAAACTTACAGCTAGATGGTCCGATTCCACCAGATACAATGTGGGTCAAACCAGGTCAAGCTTGGTACGGAGATGCCAAAATGCCAAATATCGCTGATGCTTACCTGGCACTCTACCATGACCAAGGCTTAATTCCTGTCAAGCTGATGGCATTCGACCGTGCAGTAAATACTTCCATAGGTCTTCCTTTCATTCGCACTTCACCCGATCACGGAACAGCATTTGATATTGCGGGTAAGGGAATTGCTGATGCTACAAGTATGAAAGCAGCGATAGAATTGGCAGCTTTTTTGGTGTCACAGAGGCGAGAAGCAAAAGCTTTACTTGCTTAACCTCAACTTGCTCGAGCGTGTCAACATGTACGATTGCGATCGCAACTCCCGCATCTTGCGGATAGATGCTGGCGTATAGGGAAGAGTCAGCAAAGTGCGCTAGTACAAGATTGGAGTCTGGTATAATCTTCAAGGCTCCCCTCTCATAACCCTGTCAATTTGTTTTTCTCGTTCCGCTCTTACTTCAGCAACTGGATCGCCTGGATACATACCATGTGTTCGATAAATTTCTTGTCGCATTTGTTCTAAACGCTCAAGGGCAACATAACGTCGCTGTTTCGTAAGCTCAAGAGATTTTAGTCCCAGACGCACCACGAACCGTGCAACATCAGAAATTGTGCGACCTTGCTTACTTGCTAGCTGCGTTAGGGCATCAATCTGTTCTGCTTCTAAAACAAGTTGAGAACTTTTATTTTCTTCGTTCATCTAGACCTCTTTGTGTCAGCCGGGGAGTCTACTTTTAGATATTGTAAGCATCATATTATTCTTTTGTGGTGGTGATAAGGGGAAGGAAATTACAAGATATTCGTACAGCTAAGGAATATTGGGAAGACTATAGGAGTAGAGACGATGCCTAGAAGTACCAGTTATCACCAAAAACTGATTAAAGACCTCAAAGATCAATTGGAAGCAGCATCTTATATCGAAGTCGTTTTAGAAGCGGGCGACCCGAAAATGTTAAGTAAGACGCTAAAAAATATTATTGAGGCGCAGGGTGGAATTGATCAGTTTTCAGCACAAGTCAAGGAATGTTACGAGAAACTTGACCAGATGTTATGGGAAAAAGGAGAAATTGATTTTTATTGTCTAAGCGCCTTGCTGGATGCGTTAGGGTTGCAGCTAGCAGTAACAGTGAAGTCAATTTAAGGCAATTACTTAACAGTAGCTTTCAAGCATACATCTCATTCGTGAATAATAGATGTTGTTGTAGGGTGGGCAATGCCTACCAAACTTGGTAAAAGTAAAAACTCACCGTTCGCGTAATCGAGAATGAGTTTGATGAAATAAGGGATGGTGTACAGTAGGCGATCGCTTACAACAACCCTTGTCCCAGGAAAAAATGTTGTGTATGATCTAACACTTTGATGGTAAGTGTGAAGAATGGCACATTTACCCCAAAAAATAATCGAGAGAACGAATAGACGATGCTGCACTTTCTTTGCTCAAAGGAGATGTGATCGGCTCCAGAGGCATTAGACCCAAGTTGATCATTAGAGCCTACAACACCAGGGGCGGGTCTAGGGTGTTGACTCTGTACCCTTTAGCCCATAAGACTTCATGCAAAAAATGTGTCGCCTGTTTTTGTGCTAAAGTGCCTGAAGCGGGCACTTTAGACAAAACAAAAAATAACACGAATAATTTTCCCAAAAATTCCCGAAAAATGCACAAAGTCAACAGCCTAGGACGGGTCTGCCAAAATCTCATTTCTAGGGTCAAAGTTGAAAATGTTTCTGAAACTGTCTCTTGGCAAGGTTTTCAGAAGTTTCATAACGGATCGTAGCAGCCTTGCTACTTTCCCCCCTATGTACGTACTATTTATCCAAACTCCTTATTAGTTTTTTTACACAGTGTTAGAACTGTGCTTTTGGCGAAAATTATTTTATCATGGTATCATAAGTCTTGTTTTACACAATTTAAGGCTAAAACACTTAAGTAGAGTAAAACTTATCAATTGAGTAAACAAGAAAAAAATAATGTTGCACACGACATCACTACCTACTTCAAATTATCTTGAAAGCTTGGATAATGCCACTTCACGAGAATTTTCACAAATATTAAAAACTCTCAAGCCTAAACATCCAGCACTTAATCGCGTTCGCGCTAAACTGGTAGCCTCTGAAAAAATTGAAACCGCTATCACTAGCTATGATCGGATGCATCATCGTCACAACCGTTCATAGATAGTTGTCAAAAATAATGCTGAGTAATCCGCGTCTCACTTGTTTTTTGGTCAAAATTGCTTCGCGCTGCAATCTTGCGTGTGACTACTGTTATATGTATCGTCACGCGGATCAGAGTTGGCAACTTCGACCTTCGATTATGTCGGAAAAACACCGCCAACTACTCGCTAAGCGTATTGCAGAATATGTTCAAAGTGAGAAAATAGAGGAAATTGCTGTTGTGTTTCATGGCGGCGAGCCACTTTTAGCTGGTGCTGAGCGGATAGTCGAGACAGCTAGTTGGATTCGCTCAGCAATACCACCTTTGTGCAAAGTGAGCTTTTCGCTTCAAACAAATGGCTTGTTGCTTGATAAAGCATCTCTTGACCTTTTTGCAGCAGAGGATATCGGTGTTTCCCTAAGTATTGATGGACCAGAAAAAGTAAACGATTTGCACCGACTCGACCATAAAAGTAGGTCATCCTTTAGAGCAGTTGAAGCAGCATTAAACCGTTTGAAGGATTATTCTCAAATTTACGCTGGACTAATTGCTGTTATCGATCCAGCAGTGTCGCCAGAGGAACTATTAGAATTTTTTGATGCCCACCATCCTCCGCGTCTTGATTTTCTTTTGCCTGATGCGAACTACCTGCGATTACCTTCAGGACGGAATGAAATTCCTGAACTATACGTATCGTGGCTGATTCAAGCTTTTGACCTTTGGTTTGATAAATACTCTCATCTACCAGTAAGAAGTTTTGATGCTATCTTGAATGCCCTTGCTGGACTTCCAAGCGAAACTGATGCACTAGGATTCGGTGATGTCAGCCTTTTAACTATCGAGACTGATGGAACCTATCATGATTTAGATGTCTTAAAAATTACAACTGAAGGAGCTACAGCATTAGGAATTGGATTAGAAACTGCGCAATTTGCTGATGCTGCCGCTTTGCCCCAACTTCAAGAACATAGGAAGCTGTTGCGTCGAGAGAATTTGGCTTCAAAATGTCAAAGTTGTCCTGTTGTAGAAATTTGTGGGGGAGGCTCAGTACCTCATCGATACGCATCAGATGGTTTTTTACATCCAACAGTATACTGTCGTGAAATGTTTACGCTCATTACTCACGCCCGTAATCGGTTAATGCAACAGTTGGATGATGAAATTGAGGAACAGCAGCTTAGCCACCAAACTACTGCGGTTGCTTCTGTTGATATTGCTGCGTTTGAATCACCCTTAACATCAAGTGCCAGCATTCAACAACTTCTCGAACACTGGGCGGCTAATGCGCGAGACGAATTTGAAGAAGCACTGGTGGCTGTTCTAGAAAAGGAGCCAAGGAAACGGGACATTGTTAATCAAATTCAGACTTGTCCACCTGAAATTTTGAACAAACTTGTACTTCGTCCGCCTGTGGTTTTATGGACTGCCGTGATCCGACAAGCATCTAATGGGATTACGATGCATTCTATTGATGGTAAACCAATAGCACCAGACATAAACTACCTTGAGACGCTTACGGAATGGTTAAAATCTCCAAGTGAAGCAGTACCGTACATTCATCGGGATGATCGCTGGCTACGACTCCCATTTGGTCAACGAATACTATTTGAAAGCGATGAAGTTGCAAGCATTGGCACAAGCATTTTGCATGAAAGCCTCAAGTTGATTGAATCTTGGCGACCAGCCTTATTATCAGAAATTAGAAAACTCAGTCCAGAAATTCAATTTATTAAAGACCTGACATCTCATCCGGACAAAGTAGTGTCATTTAGTGATAATTCTGTTCCTGGTGCGCTTTATGTGTCTATTCAGCAAGGCAACAGATATATTGACCAATACGACCTCGCAGATTCTCTAATCCACGAGCATCGCCATCAAAAGCTCTACTTACTACAACGCTCCATTACTCTTATCGAAGTAGACGCGCCACTTGTACTTTCTCCTTGGCGGGAAGATCCAAGACCTCCCAGTGGCTTATTACATGCGATTTTTGTGTTCACACAATTGTTAGAGTTTTGGACTTATTTGTTTATAGAAGGACAAGATCAAATAAAAGTCCGCGCCAAAAAACAAGTTGAAACAATACGCAACCGTCTTTTAGTAGCAATACCCACTCTCAAACGTACTCGTTTAACAGCAGCAGGCAGAGAGTTGGTTGAGCAATTAGAACAACTTACAATTAATAAGGGAGCTATTACAGTGTGAAATCCATGCAACTGAGCTTTGACTTGAAAACCCCGATTTACTCCTTTGGCATTAACAGATAGTGATGTTATGAGGAGAGTAACCATACTTATCCTAACCACCAACCACACCAATCTTAAGACGGCTTAATGATAATTTTTCCACGCCATCTATTACCTGACGATCAACAAGTTCGCGCTGAACTTCTTTGCAGTTATTTCCCAAATCAAATTGTTTCGAGTGCTTTAACTGATGAAGGTTGGTCGATTACTCTCAAATGGCCCACTAATGCTGACTTTTATGTTGACCCATACTTGACAAAAGGATTGCATTGGTGGTCACAAAATGTAGGAGTAGAAGATATTCCTTTTGCTGTAAAACAAGAGCGGCAGTGGCAATTATCACTCAATGATTCGTGGACACTATTTTCATGGAGTCGTTGGCTAACTGTGTGTGCCGCTAACAATACATTGCCCACAGAGGTGGTACTGCTCCATGTAGATGACCATGACGATCTTATGAGTCCGCGACTGTGGTTAAACCAAGGCGGCTGGAGTGATGTTATTAGTCAGCAACCTGTAGACTTATTCATCCCTGAAACTGTTTCTGCTGCAATTAATAGTGGCGCAATTGGGATTGGAAGTTTCATTGTCCCCCTGCTTTACCAAATTCCTCGGTTGCATATTCGTCATTTATGTGCCACAGGATATAGCTCTAGTCGTTGTGGTATTTATCGCCTTGAACGAGTCACTACAGTTGATGAGTTGTTAAATCCAAATATGTTGAAACCAGCAGTGCGTTTAAAATCCCTGTCGGAGCCAATTAAGGATAACCTTGACAACTTGAGTACATATTCCGTAAGCGCCAAACCAGATGAGTGGTTGCATAGCTTGCCTAATGTACCCACTCTGTTACACATTGACTTAGATTACTTTAACAATCGTTTTAATGGTGATTCAGATTGGGAACTGCATACCTCTCGTCATGATCCAGCTATGCACCAAATATTAAGCGCGATTGATTCAGTTTTTGAGGCTTTATATTTGCAAGGAGTTCTTCAGCGAATTGTGAATGTAACGGTAGCTTTATCACCTGGATTTTTTCCAGCAGAGTTTTGGCCGAAAGCAACAGAGCGCATTAACTATCATATTGACAAGCTATGGATAGATTCTGCTGCTTAAACTCTTAAGGTTAGACTATTAATGGCAACTAAAAAGCGTTCGGCAAAACGAAAAACTCAAAATTCAGTGCTTAAAAAGCGACAAGAGCCAGTTAATCCAGAAGATATTCACCTAGTGCAAGGAAAAGGTAGCAAAGGTCGTGGCGGAGATCCTGGGGGAGCTTACTGGCATATCAATGTTGTTGACCAACGTGTTGGCTGTGTTTACATCAATGTCATAGATGAAGCGCCTTTTGGTCGCCATGCTTCGCTACAAATTAAAGTAAATGTACAACATCAGGGACGGCACATTGGCGGTGTTGCATACCGTAAAGCCTGTGAACAGAGTGAACATAATGAAGTGATTGCTCATATGCGGAAGTCTAATATAGCTTCTCGACGGGCAGCAGAGGCAGCAGGCTTTCAGGTTGTTGAGGATACAAGTATCCCACAACTAGCTATGATTTGGCGACGTGAACCTAAACATGACTATGCTTCAAGCACTACGCTCATTTCCTAAAGAAGTATTACCTGCCTCAGCTACTGTTGACTTTCTGCATTTTGTCGCATGTAATAAGCCTGCTGTTAGAGTACGAGTGCAACAAGCAATCGGTTTAGCAAAACTTGCTGCTTGGTGTGAACAATACAGCTTTGCCTTCAAAGTGGATGATGAAGGTTATGTTTGCGTAGCACGCGATATATACTTGGCAAGCATAATCCTTTCAGTCGATCAAAGTTTTGAGCCTCATGAATTGAGACTTGGAAGTCTTCTGGGTTATCCTTCTTGTTGCTGTAATTTTGTATCAGTAATTGGTGAGGCTAATATTGATACTCTGGCAGTAGAAGTTGCAACTTGGTCATTTGTTGGGCGTTTCCGCTTGATTAACCCAAGTGGCTATTTAGATGGAAAGTCATTAATCTGCCATCTCCCTTGTTCCCCGGAATGTTCAGCGTCACTACGAATAGCCGAGCAAGCTTTGAATTTCATAGAAGCCAATTATGAACCAATACTTTCTCCTTGGCTATTTTGGTTGACAACGAGTTGAGATTAGGTAGTGCAAGGAGCTTGTCATCAGACGTTACTTAGTGGAAAGTAGCGTCATGGTGATTGTATTAAGATAGGGTTCTGGTTGCTTCGCGCATCTCTTAACACTATTGCCGCAATTTTAAGTTGCAATTGTTCGCGCTCTTCTTCAGAGGCATTGCGGTATGCCTCTGCTACCTCAGAGGGAACTTTGATAGTAATTTCTTCTTTAGTAATCATGACCTGTTCGCTTCCATAATTTCTCATTTTTATTCATGTTACTTCCTTGGCTCAGAGTTTCTCCTTGAAGTGCCTCAGTTGGCAGTTCCAATCCATCAGCAGCAATCAATTCAATTTCAAAAAAAAGTTCATCATCTTCGCTAAACCTACCTTGGATCATATCGTCCCAGATGTTCCTGTCTCATTGATGCGGAAGACAAACGGGATAACATTCGGGTGCTTTTGACGTGCCATCTGTGTAGCCACTTCTACATCCTGATCGATGAAATAATCACCACTGTCTGGTTCAACTGCCATATACCAGTTATAGTGAGTTTTAATCAAATCAGGCTGAACTCGGTCAAAAACCACTTTGCAGCGCTGCTGAAATGCCGCTCTTTCAGCTTTCCGTGTAGCTTTATTTTCATCTGACCACTGAATCTCAGGGAATATTCTTCCCCGACGCACTGTGCCAGTAGGCTTTGTATTAGTCATTGTTGTTTCTCCCTTGTCACACTCAAAGTTTTAGGTTAATGACAAATTTGCTGTGACTCTCCAGCAGAATAATTAATTAAAAAATTTGCTATATACAGAGATGATGTTATTCGCCAGGTACAGGGAATAATTCGCCATTATGCATAGAGATATTATTTTCGGTGAACTAGAAAAATTCCTACTGAAGTTAGGTTTTACTACCTTGCCAACGGCTGGTTCTCACAAAGTTTTTCTGTATCCATTAACAGGAGTATTGGTCATTCTACCTGCTTACGAGCAGCAGGCGTATGTTCATTCTGTGCATTTGGTAGCTGTACGCCGAATACTGATAGAAAATGGGTTAATCGACAGGAATGCTTTGGACAGTTTTTTGGAAAAAGTGGCAAGCTAAAAAGCGCTTGCTTTCTTTTCTTCTAAATCTACCAAATAGGCTTCAACAGGTGTATGATAAACACCCCTTTTTAATTCGATTTTTCGCTGCACCTAAAGCTCCCAAGTGTCAGAATATTTATTAGTAACACAAATTCTATAATCACCATATTCCCGACTCCGGGAGTATGGCTACCCTTGCGGATTGCGGAGAGCAGGGTAGAGTCGGCATGGCGATCGCTCCTAATTACTTCGCATACTAACCAAACCACAGGTAGAATCCACCATCCCATCAAACCAAGCCCCTTCTAGGCGATTCTGGAGGGGCTTTTTTTGTGACTGTTATGGGGTGCAACAAGTATTGGAACTCTAATGTACGGTTTAGGTTGATTCCTGTGATAACGGTAAAATCTTCACTCTCGGTCAACAACGTAATTGCCTAGTAAAGAGTTTCAGCGAGAGTTGAAGTATATTTGTATTCTGTATCTAAAATTATGAAATTTAGGATCACCCAGTGTCCTTTATTGCTAATACTCCACTGACAATCACGCTCAAAGTCCCAACCCTGAACGATGACAAGGCAGACTTCATTCGTATGTTTAGACTTTGGCAGCAAATCAGAGGAACCCATACACCAAAAGTGATCTTTGAATTTTCAGGATGTTACTTTCTTCGCCAAAACGCTGTCGCCTTCTTAGGTGGTTTAGCTCGCCTCATTAAAGCTCGTGGTGGTCAAGTTGACTTTGCCTGGAATACACTTCAAAGCGATATCAAAGGGAACCTAGCTCAAAACGGTTTTTTATACGCCTTTGGAGATAATCAGCAAGGGTGGAAAGGGAATTCCGTTGCTTACAGGGAAGATGCTAACGACAACTTTCAGGGTATTTTGAATTACCTAGATGAACAGTGGCTTGGACGTGGTTGGGTAGAAGTTAGTCAAGCTATCAAAGATGAAATTATTCATAATGCTCTTGAAATCTATAGCAATGCTTTTGAACACGGGGTGTCTGATATCGGCGTATTCACCTGTGGACAACGATATCCTAACTTGAAGACACTAAAGCTTACTGTCATTGATTTTGGTGTTGGCATCCCGGCAAACGTACGCCAATTCCTTCAAAACAGCAGCATGCTGGCTGAGGACGCTTTAAAATGGGCGTTTCAACCTGGGAAGACAACCCGACGCAGTAGAGTACCTGGAGGTACTGGTCTGCACTCATTAAAAAACTTTGTTAGGAGTAAACAGGGTAAAATAGAAATTTACAGCCACGACGGTTACGCTTTAATTGACGAAAGCCAGGAACTCTACCAGAGCGCACCCACTTTCTTTGAAGGGACTTTAATAAACATTACAATTAAATGCGACGTAAATTACCATAACTTTACATAAAATGAGTTATTGTTTTAGTACTAATGTTCTACTAGAGAGCTTGAAGCCATGAAATACAAGGTTTACGAGCTAATTGGCGAAAACTGCATGAGCCAACAGGCTGGGCAGCAAATCTATAATTTGATTCATCCCAAACTCCAAGCAGGAGAGTCAGTAGAGCTAGACTTTACTGACGTAAGAAGATTATTGTCAGTGTTTTTCAACTTTGCCATCGGTCAACTGCTACGTGACATCAAAGCTGAAGATTTGGATCGGCTTCTGGTTGTATCTAACCTAAGCCCTGTTGGTCAACAGACTTATGACAATGTAATTGAGAATGCTTTGCATTACTACTCAGATGAGCAGTATCGCAAAGCCGTAGATGAAATGATTCTGGAACAATCTCTCTGTTCGTAATGGCAGTTGACTACATCGTACAGGCAGATGTCATTGACATCACAGTTGATTCCCCTCAAAAAGGGGATATTTTTTTGGTTGATACAAATGTCTGGTACTGGCTGACATATCCGCCAGCAAGTTCATCAGCACAACCATACCAGATCAGCAGCTATCCAAACTATATTGTAGGTACAGTTGCTGTCGGGGCTACACTCTGCTACTCAGGCTTATCTCTAGCTGAGGAGCGCTCATCTTATTGAAAGTGAAGAACATAAACTGTCAGCCTATGGCTCGATTACAGGTCAAGACTACCGTAAGAGGGCGAAGGAATACCGTCATAACTACCCCTCGCAACGAGCCAGGGTTGTCTCCCAAGTACAAGCTGTGTGGAATCAGGTTGAGAGTATTTATGCTGTCCAAATTGATTTAACACTTAATAAAATCACTGTAGATGCTGCTCTCAATCGGTTTAGTACTCAGCGTCTAGATGGTTATGACCTGTTTATGCTTGAATCGATGAAACAGGAGTCATTGACCAAGATTATTACCGATGATGGCGATTATGTGACTGTACCAGAAATTCAAATGTTTACTGCTAATCCAAGTGTAATCAGAGCAGCGAGTCGGCAGGGAAAGCTGATAACCAGGTGAGCTTGTAGCGCTATATGCCTTTTGGTGCGATCGCAACTGAATTACTTTGCACCCTAAATGACTGCTGGGCTTTTGATTGCGCTCGCCCACCAAGGTCAATTCTGACACTGCCCTCCTCCCCAAGTTTCTCTCGGTGCCGCCTCCCTCTAGCCGAAACCACTACCCACGATGGTGTCTTTGTTGGCAGTGGTTCGCTTAGGCGATCGCTACCAACAGCTAACCGTCAGTCTGACTGATAGCTCCGTTATCGCCTAAGCGAGGACGGGGCAGGTGCAGGAGCGAGACAGCAATAGCCCTAGTTTTGTGCAACTGGCGGGTTAACTCTAGAAACCATTCGCGATCGCCAACCAAGTCTGACTCCTTCACCTGATACTTGAGAATTTCTGGGATGAGATCTTTGGGGTCGTGATGCTTGGCGATCGCACTAACATGAATCACTGGCTGGTAATCAACCCGTAAACACTGCTGCCATAATGCCACCCACTTGGCATGAGAAAGATAGCCATGACTGAAATACGAAGGTGGCGCTTAAAAGCTTTGTTCATCCCAATACTGCAAGGGCTGAGATAAATTATCAACCGTCAACCTATGTAGAACGCCGCGCGTTCTACACCGATTTAATTCCCACCACAAATCCAAAACCTACGTAGTATTGTTGTTCATCCAATCCAAGGTTACCCGTAGTTCTTCAATCCTGCAGTTCTTTACGGTCAACGTGACAAACAGCCAGCGATACTTAGGATAGTCTGCGACGACCTGCGGCAGAATTTTGTAAGCCTTCGCTTTCCACATCAGACTTCGCCGCCACTGACACACCGGACAGTGACGAACCCGACAGAATCTGGCATCTGACAGCTTAAACTTAAGACTGACATCCGATTGTGACACCAATCGAAACTCTAGTAACTCGGAACACATTCTCACCCGCCACGCATACGGATTGAAGCAACCTTCACCTGCGCTAGTGTAGTAATTGGCAACTCTATCAGCATTGGCGCGGTGCTTGTCCCAAGTTTTGCCTATTTGAGAAACGTCGGATAATCTCAGTAAATCTTTACCTTGTTGGCAGTTGCTATGAGGCGATATGTTGCCAGCAATACAGCTTCTGTCTGAGGCTTGAACAGACACGACATCCCCTAATTTTTCTAGTTTGGTATTGACAACCCAAACTAACACGTTATTTTACCAGACAAATTCAGTAGTAACACTGAAAAAATCAGCCGCAACGCTTAGCTTGTAAGAGATAAACAGTCGGCTTTCCGAACCAGGAGCAATGCTTCTGTGAGTACTGCTTTGCTGAAGAACGTTTTTTCACCCATTTGTGGAAAAAGTAAATTTAAGTTAATTCCAGACCACATTTTGTCGCAAAAAACAACCTTTGTAATGTAATGTATGAAAAAATTGCTGAATAACGAAGCTAAACAAATTTTTTAGTCAAAAAGTCTACCAATAGACATAGATAGGGAATTTTCATTCTCAAGAAAGAGCAATTTAAGTTGTCTTGTTAGGTACATTTTTATCAGTTGATAAAGATCGTGCAAAAGTACCCACCGGCTCTGATTCTGTGACACCCCCTCTTTTTCCTTGTTCGGGGGATAAATGGGGGTTATAGGGTAGGCTGAGTAATATAGAGACGCGGACAGTAATGCGTCGATTTATGTGCTTGCGCCCAAAGGCTTTTGCAAGTAGTTAATCAAAACAGCGAGGAACACTATGACGGAATCAGCAAAGGATACTGTGGAATCAGCAAAGGAAGCAGCGAAGAGTGCTGCGGGATCAGCAAAGAATACTGTGGAATCAGTGGCAGATAAAGTGTCTAATGTAGTAGGCAATGTCGTTCCAATTCCTTCACAGCCACATATCGAGCCACAATCTGATGCTCATACGCTAAAGTCTCGTCTGGAATGGGGCGAACCAGCTTTTACAGTTCTAGATGTAAGCGATCGCCAGACCTATAACCAAGGTCACATTATGGGCGCAATGCCAATGCCACTCGATCAATTGGTAGAACGAGCAGAACCATCTTTGGCAAAAAGCCGTGATATCTACGTTTACGGTGAAAATGACCAAAAAAGTGCCGAAGCTGCACAATTACTGAGAAGTGCTGGCTTTGAGCATGTTTCTCAACTCAGAGGCGGTTTAGCAGCATGGAAGGAGATCGGCGGTCCTACTGAGGGGATTGCAGAATCAAGAACCCCTGCTGGTGCTGATGACTACAACGTTGTAGCCAGATTACAGAATCACGCTGAAACTCAGAAAAAAGACGTTTAGTCAATAGTCCATAGTCAATAGTCCATAGTAACTATGGACTATTAACTGTTTTGTTAATGTTCCAACACATCCTTAAATTGCTGCAAATCTAAGGAAACAATAGTTGGTAAACACTGGAAGCATTCGAGGGCAAGTTCTAAGCGTTCTTCTCGTTGTAGCATTTTAATCAGTTTCTGCCGCAAACTGATTAAGTAGAGTACATCATTAGCAGCATAACTCAGTTGCTGATCGGATAAATTAGCCGCGTTTCCCCAATCAGAACTTTGAGCGCTTTTATCTAGTTCGACTTGTTCCAACTCTTGCACTAAATCTTTGAGTCCGTGGCGTTGGCTGTAAGTACGGGCTAACTTACTGGCAATTTTAGTGCAAAAAACAGGTTGAACCTGAATACCTAGATGATAACGTAACGTGGCAAGGTCGAAACGCGCAAAGTGAAATATTTTAACGACATTCGTTGCTTCCAGCAGTTTTTTTAAGTTTGGGGCATCGGTTTGTCCTTTAGCAATCCGGATTGCAGTTACTTTATCTTCACTGTTACATAGCTGGACGAGACACAAGCGATCGCGATTCGGCAATAATCCCATAGTTTCCGTATCTACAGCTATTGCCTCAGCTTGTAAATACTTGGAGAGAGTAAAGTCATTAAGGTCGCGATCGCAAACCTGAAAATCTTCCATGAATCAGACCTAGTCCAGATGATTACCTATATTATCTTGTTAGTTGTTAGTTGTTAGTTGTTAGTTGTTGGTTGTTGGTTGTTAAAAAGAACCACTAACCACTAACCACTAACCACTAACCACTAACCACTA
>CAXTSI010000149.1:0-16873 GCA_964246695.1 uncultured bacterium | reverse complement strand
TACACAGTAAGGCATTAATTCCTCTTGCCCTTCTTAAATGAGCGAACGTACAGCTCTGACAGCACTCCCTCCTGAACAACAACGAGAAGCTTGGGCTAAAGTGCTTTCTACAGCTCCAAGTGGTAAAGTTACAGCTGTTCACGTTACCCAAGTTGCGAGAGAATATCAGCGAGAGAGAGTGCCTGCTACACCCAGGAGGAAGAACTCTCAGGATCAACAAATGCAATCAACTAACAACTCTACACAACCAGCTACCCGGAGCTGTTGGAATTGCTCTCATTGCAGCCGAGAGTTTCTGGATGATCCCCAAAGCTTTTATTGCTACCAGTTGGGGAAATTGAACTTCATCGAGAAAGACGGTAATCAACGCGGGCAAACATGCGACCTGTGGACTGATCGAAGGGCAGAGTTAGATGAAATCAAAAAGACCGATCTACCATTACGAGAAACCTTCACCCTAACTCTACAGCTTCCCGCCCACTTGCAACCTTTGATACAAGACGCTGCCAAAGAGTCCGGTTTGGTTGTGGTGGATTGGGCAGCGAAAATTTTGTCAGAGGCAATTTCCACAAGTTGTGCTGCCCAAAGTACCCATATTTATCAGGATGTTATCGATGTTTCCGTGTCGGAAGTTGCCTAAGAAAGGAGTACTGTTATAGCGGGGGACTTATGCCGATTTAGTTAAAGAACTTTGAGTAGTTATACTTCGGCTTACTAATGTCTCCACCCCTACATTGACTACTTGCGCCACTGCCTCAGAAGGAAGCGATCGCAGTGTATCTAATATCTGCTCAAGTGGATATGTCGGTTTATACTCAGGTGAATCTCCTTTGACTAGGTACATCTGTAAGTCGGATAGGCTCCACCCTTTCAACGCTGCCAGTTTTTCTAAGTTTTCTATCTCTGGCCAAGCTTGGCCAGATTCCCAAAAAGTTATCGATGAACGACTGACACCAAGTTTTTTGGCGAACTGGTGTTGACTTTGAGAGCTTCTTAGCTCTTTAACCAATTTGGCTAATCGTTCTACTTTTGAGTTCATATAAGTATTTTAGTTTATTGCTGACCAAAAACCAACATTATGGGATAGATTATAGGAATTTGGTTAATTAGTTAACCAAATTTGGTTGAACAGTTAACTAGTAGCTGTCAACAATGATTCCAGAGCAATAACAAATCAGGGTTAGGGGTGGATTTGGGCGTTCTCTCTGGAGAACCGACATTAGTTGGACTTTGAGGTTTAGCACAGCCAACGAACTAGGCAGGTACATAGACAAAACACCCACTTAGGCATCACAGGAGGAACGTGAGGCAACCTGGACTCAAGCACTCTTAGCAGCAATCTTGCTCACATTTTCATCGATTTACGTAGATGAATTGTTGATTACAAAGGTTTTTTCGTCAAGCTATGGTTACTTTTTCACTTTTATCACACACTACTACTGCTGATAATCTTACATCTGTTTTTTGTGAAGTAGACCCCCGTGTCCTTCAACCACACCCGCGCAATTCCTCTATTTATGGTAACAACGAGGACGTAACTGAACTGGTAAACCTTATACGAAATTCTCAATGGGTAAGACCATTAGTTGTCACCAGTGAGGGAACCATTATTTCGGGATACCGACGATGGCAGGCTGTATTGCAATTAGGATGGACAACCGTACCTGTTGAAGTCAGGCAGTTTCCTGATGAAATAGCTGAACTACAAACGCTGTTGTTGGAAAACGCTAACCGCTGGAAAAATAGAGAACAGAAAGTTCGCGAAGCGCAAGCGTGGCTTGAGGTAGAATCCAATGCAGCCAAAAAGCGGATGAGTGAAGGTGGGAGAAAATCGGCTCCTGGAAGACAAGCTTTGGAGGAACACAAAGGTATGGAAAATTTTCCATACCTTTCTCTCAGTTCTACAAACGGTACTACCCGCGATCGCTTAGCCAAAAGAGTCGGTCTTGGTTCGGGGCGCACTTACTCCAAAGCTGCCAAAGTGGTGGAGGTCATAGATCGGCAGACAAGTTTAGGAGACTTGGAAACAGCAAGAGAACTCCGCCAAGTTCTAAATTCAAAAAGTGTAGATGCTGCTTATCAACTCCTCAATCATACCAAAAAAGGCTCACACTCCAACAAAAACAAGAACCAACTTTGTGACACTCCGTCCTTGAACCCAACTCAAAAAAGCGGTTTTGGAGTTATTGATTCGTGCGATTACTCTTCTTCAGATTCCTCTTCTTCAGATTCCTACTCAAGTAAGGAGACAGCAAAAAGCTGTTGGAACTGCCAGCACCGACTAGAGTCCATAGACAACCAAAGTATTTACTGCAATAAATTCGGCATCCTCAATGTGATTGATAAATCAGGAGACAAGCGTGGTCAGGACTGCCCAGAGTGGAGAGACAAACACTCACCACCAGAACCACTGAAAAACCCAACCTTTGTTCTTCAACTGTTAATACCACTTGAATGGCAAGACCGACTAGAGAAAACAGCAGCATCACTTCATACAGATGCTGCTATCTGGGTCATCAACCGGTGGAGGCGCGAGTTTGTTTCCAAGCTATGACAAAACCAACTTTTCGGATGGCAGTGTTTTATATCCACAAAAGAACCACAATCACAATTTACAGAGTGCGGCGATGTCTTGCAGGAGCGATGAAGAACACATTGCTTCGGTTGTTGTAGCTGGAAACACTCATTCCGCAAAGATTTCTGATTCAATCTACAACCTTCAAACAAACTGTAATCAACAGCCGATCTTGGGAGGGCAAGATTGATGCACTTAGAGCAAGATAATGGAGATATAATGTACCAAAGAGCGGACTACCAACTTGAGATTGCAGAGTTAAAGGTACCGCTCTTAGGTACAGCTTCAAAGCGGATTAGAAAACCCAGAACCATAACGCCAACTGAACCACCACTATTCACGAACAAAGTATATGAGATGATGGCAACTGGAGCACCAGTGATTAGTGCAACCCAAGCATACATCAAGCAGCCTGAATGGCATGAGTATAGTTCGGGAAAACTTTACTTCCAAAAACGATTTGGAAAGGGACGCTACATAGAGTTTTATATCCTGAACAAGCAGGAGCAGCAGCCAGAATTTATCATTGATCGTGCTGAGGAGGAAATCCTTGATCGCTACGGGGTGATGGCGGCGCGACTTCACGCTGTGTTTGCTACCTACGCAGCTCGTCAAAAGCATCCGTGGGACGAACCGTTCTCTTTGCTGGGTAGCGATTTGATTAAGATTCTGCGCTTAAATAGCAGAAAAGATATGACGAAGCAAGAGTTACTCAAGAGGATTACCGAGCTGGCTTGGATTGTTGGTACATTAGGCGTAGCAGTTCATTGGCGCGAAGGGCAGCTAGATTTACGCATAACACGCACAAGTCCTGTTTGGACGATACTTTATATTGAGGAGTATCACCAACCTGAGATACCTGGTCTTGATGGTAACGATGAACTGTATGAGGTTGTTATCCGAGTCCAGCCAGGAGCTTGGGCTGAAAAGTTTCTTAACAAAACAGCTAATCAAGCTGGACTTGCTCTGCACCAGTACGGGTTCATCCACGAAAAGTTTTTCGATTTGAACCCATACAGCCAAAAGCTTGCTGTAGCACTAGCGCTGTATGTTTTGCAGAACCAACGCGCTCATCCAAACGGAAAATACCGCATCCTCACCCTGCTTGAAGCTATATTGTCAAAAGCCGAGGTAGAAACCATCCGTGGGGATAGAAAGAAGCGATCGCGATTCATCAAACAGTTCCACAAACTGCTGTTAGCTCTGGTTGATGCTGAATTCCGCATTATCTTTTGCAACTCATATCCAGAAGAAATCCGACCAGTTTGGGCAGCACTCCCAAACGAATCTTTGGTGGTAGATCCAGCAGCAACAGCACATGACGACAATAGGGCTGCGCCTAACTGCTTTGAGGCTTGGTTGGATAGCGTAGTCACCATTACCCCACCACCAACAATAGAAGCAAGGATGGCATCCTTTAAGACTGAGAAAACCAAAAAAGCTAATTCTTCTAGTCGAAGCCAGTCTAAAAAGTTAAGCCGATCTAATGAAGTAAGCGTTGGTAAATCTAACCTTTTTCAACCCCTAGAGCCGTCCCTCCCGACAGTGGAACTGACTGGGAGTATGGTGCAGTCTGCTCGTCAATCCTTGGGGTTTACCCAAGCACATATCGCTTCCCTAGTCGGCAAGAGTGTGAGTTGGGTGAAGCTGATCGAAACTGGAAGACGAAAAATTCAACCAAAGGATCAACAGACATTGCGGAATTTTCTCAACCTGTAACATTGCAAATTCAAAGTTACACCAATCCTTTAAAAGGTTGTAACCATCTACTAAATCAATTGTAACCATTGATATAGAAGGGTTTCAGCTTTTTTATAGGGATAATTAACACCCGAATGGTGCGACATTAACACCCGAATGGTGTGACGTTATCACCCGAATGGTGCGACACAATTTTTTTTAAATCCATACACAGTAAGGGTTTCAGCTAAGGTTACAACCTTAATTAGATCTTATTATTCTTGATCCGTCAGTAATTTTTTAGTCCAAAAAACTGGGGCGCTATTGTAGGTACGCACACAAATTTAGGCTGTTGAAACCTAAAACTCCACACAACGCTGCCCCTATGAAACGTCAGTACACAAGCAAACGTAACCCCTGTCCTGTCTGCGGCAATCACCACGGCTGCGCCACACAAGAAGATGGTTTAATTGAGTGCCTGCGAAGCTTTAGTCAACAGGACGCTCCTCCTGGATATCGCTTCATTAAGCTGCTGCGTAACGACATGGGCGGTCTGTTTGTGTTTGACGACAGCAGCGATCGCCAAAAAGAAACACCACCATACGGACAGCAGCAGCGTCATTCCGCTAATGTTAAAGTCAAGGAGCGGTTGAGTGTAGAGGAACGCAGCAGCCAATTCCAATCGCTCCTGCAAACAACTGTAACAACCCTGAGTACTCAACACTCCTCACACCTCCAGACAATTCGTCAGTTGAGTATTCACGAGATTAACTGGCTTGAGGGGTTAGGTTGGGTAAGGACTTGGGAACCCGGTTTTTATGCTCCTTTGGGTGTGACTGCCGACCTTCCTGGCATTTCCCCTCTTGGTAAACTTTTAGGAACGGAGGGGATAGCGATCGCAGCCTTAGACCCCGACTTTCACATCACCGGCTTCCAAATTGCCACTCTGCGTACTGACCCGAAATACATCTGGCTGAGTAGTACCAACCACGGGGGAAACGGACCACAATTACCGAATGGGGAATTGCCGCTATTTTGTTGGAAACACCCTGATACCAAAAATGTGAAAGTAGTGATTCTTTGTGAAGGAGCACTCAAGTCTCTACTCACCGCCCAGTTCTTTTGGCGAACTGGGGCTACTGATATCGCCGTCATCGGCACAGCGAGTGCTGCGAGATACGGAGAGAAAACCCTGAAAAATTACCTGAAGCGATTGCGTCCTAAAGAAATTAGGTTAATGCCCGATGCGGGGGCGATCGCCAATCCCCATATTGCCACAGCCAATCAGGAAACTCTCCAACGTTGTCGTCAATGGGGGTATCGGCTTGCCGTGGGTGACTGGGGACAACTGGACACCAAAGAACACCTGGATATAGACGAATTGCTAGCAGCAAATCGTCAAAATGAAATTAAACTAATTACAAGTGCTGCTTATTTTACCCAATGCCATACTCATAGCCTAATTAGCCAGCTACTCAGACAAGGTTCGTTCCACCTAACTGGGGATAAACTGATTGAGTTACGACCTCTAAAAGACTCCACAGAAAACCTGGATTTAATTCGCCACTATGCAACAAGTATTCAACAGTGTCGCAAGGGTGGGTATCGAGTCATTGTAGCTTGGAATGACCAAACCATTACACCAGAGGATTTCTTTGCCCTGTGTCCAGAATCAATCCAGAAGGCTCACGCCCAAAGCGATCGAGAGTGGGAAATGCTCTACAACCTCAAGCTGTGGTTCCGGCGGATGGTAGAGCGATATCGACCCAAGAATGGTTTTGGCAAGAAAATACCACAAACCGATTACAAAACTTTAGATTCTGAGTTGACGGACAATACCATTGAGTACAAACCAGGGAAGTTGCCCAGAATCCGTGATTGTGAGTTGACTCCTAAAATCCTGTTTAAGAAAGGTCAGCGGTTGCAGGTTTATACTGAAGCGATCGCAGCAGGATGGAAACACATTCTGGACACTAGCCCCACCGGAACATTCAAAAGCCATGATGCAGGTGTTGCGCAACCAAAAGCTTTTGGGGTGGACAAGCTGTGGTACTTTACATCTCATGCTAGAAATGTTACCACTCTAACCGTCGAGCGCAATTACGATTATCTAGATGTTCGCAATTCGGGGATGGTGTGGGATTATACTCCAAACGGTAAACCATATTTGAGATGGCCCAAAAATGGGGAACTCGCTGACACAACTGGCAACTGCCATCGCACCCCCATTTTTGCAGCACTACGGAACAAAAATATTTCGATAGATGAAGGTGTAGAAAATCCTGTTTGCAGCACTTGCCATTTACTAGAAGCGTGTCGTTCCCGTACCGGACCTGGGTTTGGATACCGCTTTTTACGACGAGAAACATTGAGGAGCGATCGCATTGTTGCACACCCCGATAGCGCCCCAGATACAAACAATTTTGATTGGTCAAATTGTGGTAACTTTTGGGATGAAGCAATGCGGACGGTGCAGCCAATTGGTTCCGTTGCCGCACGCCCACTAGACCTAGACAGGGTGATAGCCCAGTTGACTATCCATTATCCCAAAATAAATATCCAGTTACAGCCACAATGGAAGGTGCTGCGCCAGTGCTTAACAGGAGAAATAAAGCAACCTCACCACGGGTGGAATGATGCAGCAGTGAGGGAGATGCTGGGCTACCCACCAGATAATTTGGATGAAATTATTGCCCTAGCAATGGAGATTCTACACCCCGACTTGAAATCTCTATTCAACACAACCAAGGAGTATGGGGTAAACCTGAATGATTTACCAGGGACGTTGCGAAAACGCTTTGGCGACAGAAGCTTTGAACTGACACAGAAAATTCAGCAGGATATAATTCTTAATTGGTTTGTGCCATTTCTACAAGTCTGGGGACGACGAATTAAGGGTGCTTTGCGGATAGACCAAGGTCAGTTACTGATTTCCACTCGTAATGAAAGACACCCGCTCATAGCTGTGGCTTCTGCATGGAACATTTACTTAGATGCTACAGCGACCCCTGAGTATTTGTCTTGGTGGATGGGTGTTGATACAAAAGATATTTTAACGATAGAGCAAGAGGTATCTCCAAGCAAGAATCTGAAAATTATTCAAGTCACAGGACTGGGACAAGTTTCCAAACAGAGAAGTGATTTTTGTCAAAGTAGGGTAGATGCACTCCGGCAGGAGTTTTTAGTACGTCACCCCGACATTAAATTCATGGACTTTGTGAAGTTTTGTAATGAAGGTGATGGAGGCTGGTTCAGGGACAGTCGAGGATCGAATGATTTTAAAGATGTGACTGCTTTAGCCACTTTTGGCATTCCCTACCAGAACATCGGTTCCCTAGAGATACTTTACCTAACTTTAAGCAATTGCGATTTTGCAAGAGAGGATACTTCAGAAAAATTCCAGGGGTTCGTAGATTGGGCGACACAGGCAGAGATTAAACAAGCTATTGGAAGATTGCGATCGCACAATCGCCCGACGCAGCAAGTTTACTTCTATTTCTGTGCTGATTATGACCTTAGCTTTTTGTCACCCCAAGTAGAATGTGTTAAAGCAGCCGACATCACTATTGAAGCTGGTTCACTAGATGAGAAATCTTGGTGGAAGGTGAAGAATGCGGTAAAAGAACTTTGGGAGAAGGGACACAAAGTAACGCAGTCTGGTGTTGAAGCGGTTTCAGGTATTAGCCAGGGTTACATTTCTAAATTAGCGAGTGAGTTCGGTGGTAGTTGGAAACAGTGGTTAAAAATATTCCTATCGTTATTAAATGCGAATTATACGACTTGGAATAATTCTGAGTATGAGTCATGTAGAGTACAAGAAGAAGCTCATTCTATAGTCTGCGCTGTGATGGGAGAATTAACACAGTATGATGAGCCGGACGTATTGTCTTTACTAACCCCATGCTCTATCTCTCCCTTGGGTTTTTTTGTTGCGTCGTCCGGCGACTATTGTCAACTCAAGCTAACCATGACGCACGTTGTACATCTGCTATTCCTCGCATTCTCCCCTACTTTTGAGTGCCAATGCCGTCGCAAAGAATGCGATCGCTATCGCTAACATTAGGATTTATCTGCAAATAAGCACTTAACTGTAACAACCTGCAATACTAATCGCTCAAACCTGCAATCAAGGTATTTTTAAACCAGGATTATTTGCAACTATAATTTCAGTTTAACCAGGATTAAATGCAACTGAACCAGGATTAAATGCAACTGAACCTGCAATCATCGGTTTGAGCCAGGATTATTTACAATTATAAAAGTAAAAAAAACGAACGTTTTCTTAACTGCCGCACTGGTAAGGCTTTCGGAACGATAGACCATCTATTTTTCTGTTAAAAAACTCAGTAAAGAATTCAAAGTTAATCTATCAAATTCTGAGATGAGTTTTTTGACAAGTCTTCATAGCAAGCGTGCTGGCAATGTGTTGAGCTTATTTGCAATTAATCCTGGTTCAAACGGATGATTGCAGGCTAGTTGCAAATAATCCTGGCTCAGTTGCAATTAATTCTGGCTGAAGCACAATTATAGTTGCAAATAATCCTGGTTTGTAAATGTCTTGATTGCAGGTTTGGGCATTTATAATTGCAGGCTCTTACATTTAATCTTTACCACTGTTTGAAAATACTGGGGTTGATTTAATTGAGTAAATTTTATCTTCTAACTTGAATTTAATTTCACCGAACCTCCTCGTCCCGGAAGCCCCTATTTTCCAAATATGGGGAGGAGGGACAGGGGAATTTATTCCCCGTCCGTTCGTCTAGTAACCCAAGTTGCTAGTTATGCTGATTGGCGATCGCACGTGACCACTTAAGCAATAAAATCCCCTCCAGGAGAAAGAAACGGAGGGGAGTATGTTAAATGAAATAATCACCGTCTATGCTATCATTGACGATCTGTTAAAGGCAATTAGGCATAGTGAAGACTGTCGTAGACAGATGAGCGACGCAGAAATTATTACAACGGCAATGGTAGCGGCAATATTTTTTCATGGGAATCATAGCAAGGCTTGCAGCTATATGAAAGACCATAAATTGATACCAAAGATGTTATAAAAATCACGCTTTAATCGTCGATTACACAATGTTTCAATGTTACTCAACGATTTATTCCACCAAATAGGTATGATACTGAAAGAGAGTAGTGATTGTACGGAGGATCTTTTAGACTCATTGCCAGTGCAGATGTGTGATAATATACGCATTTTTCATGTCAAGTTAATTAAATCAGAGGAGTACAGGGGTTATATTGCATCTAAAAAACGCTATTTTTACGGGATTAGAGTCCAGTTATTAACGACAAAAAGCGGTATTCCTGTTGAATTTGTATTTATGCCTGGTAGTGCGTCTGATGTGCGTGCATTGAATGCTTTGCCATTGAATTTACCACCGGGGAGTGAAGTATATACTGACTCTGCGTATACTGATTATAATGCGGAGGATGATCTTGAAGAGTCAAGCCAGATATCGTTGGAAGTCATGCGGAAAAGGAATTCTAAGCGTCAGGATGAGCCATGGATTAAGTATATAAAACAACACACTAGACATTACATCGAAACAGTGTTTAGTGGCATCACTTGCATTTTCCCAAAATCTATTCATGCAGTCACATACGAAGGGTTTTTACTTAAGGTAGAAGCATTCATTTTTGCATTTACCTTGAACAAAGCATTTGTTGAGTCAGTCTAATATAATACTTTAATCTCATTTAATACTTATCTTTTTAGTTCGTCCTTAATGTTGGTTGTGCGTGGCGCATCCGCACAGTTTGTTGTTGGCGATCGCATTAATCTCTCGGTGCAAGGCACTCGGAGATTCATAACCCGCAACTTGGGTTAGTATGCTATGCACCATATGAGTAGCCATCCTTTCTATGAATAGGCGAACAGTATTTATGGCTAATTCCCGCCACTCTCCCTGATGGAGTGGAAATATCGAAACTGCCAATAGCACGGCACAGGACTCGACCAACATAAACGCCTACTTTTTTCCCTTTGGTGACAACCGCCTTAACAATGTCTCCTGTTTGAAAACCGAAATGAACTTGCTTGGTTGTACGGTGACGAGTGGGAAACCCGTATTTATCAGTTCCCGCCATTTGACGAGTTCCATGACCAGCAGCTTTAATCAATAGAGGATTAACACCTTTAAGGTTTAGGGTTGGGGTAGACAAACCAACACAAGCAGCATCAATCCAATGCGTTTTTTCAAGATTTTGGGTGGTGCGGTTAAACTTGGTTAAACCACCAGAACCCGTCTCTACTGGTAGTCCAGTCGCCTTTAATGTTTCAAGCAGTTTAAATCGTGTTGCATTAACAGCGGCAGTACTAGCCAATGGCTTCTTTGCTTGCGCTAGGATTTTATGAAGCCTAATAGGATCTTTTTTCAGAAAGTCTTTGATATCCTGTGTCCCTTTTTTGAGGTTACAACTTTCACAACTTAACGTCAGATTGGAGATGCGATTAGACCCGCCTTTGGCTTTTGGTTGAATATGTTCAATCTGTAACTTTAGCCCTGGTTTCCCGCAGTACACACAGTCTCTACCCCATTTTTCTAGTAAATATTCTCTGGTTTCATAGCCTGCTAACGTACCTTGTTGATACTCCTTGCCGCTAATCTCTGGGGTTTCCATAAATTGCGTGTCAAACTTAACTAACTCCATAGAAATATCAGAGATAGGAGCAAACTTAATCAACCGTTTAACCCATGCTTCAATATTATAAACACGACTCATTAAGCTTGGCGGCAGCCAACCCTCTGGACGCTTTCTGTTGTCAAAACGTGGTTGACGGTAACGAGTTTTGCGATTCCTTCTGGAACGTCGCAATTGACGACGGGAAAGCAAAGATTCTTTGATTGCAAAACCTCTATGTTGAAGTTCCGCTGCCCAAATAACTTCCCTTGTTGTATCGTTAACCATTGCAAAACCAGTTGTTTTGCTGCCTGGGTCAATCTTAATTCTCAATGGCTCGACCAAGGCTTCAGCGCGTGATTCCTTTAACACAATTGTGAACGGGAAGCGCCGATAAACAGCGGCTTTCTTGTTCCTTAACAATTGTCTTGCTTGGGCTGGATGAATCGGGTTTAACGGTCTTTTTTCGGTGTCGATTACTAATACTTTGGTCATAAGACCCTCCATTGCTGGGTAATGTTTGCTGACGCTCGTGCCTCGCTAACGCTGCGCTAACGCCAATGTTCAGATCCGGTACTTTCCAAAACACACCGTTTTAACTCTTTAAAACTTTTAATGTTTTGGTTCTAGGGCTTGGAACTAGCAGGCATTCCAAGGTAGGAACTTTAACACTTAACCTGAACGTAGTACACCTTGTACTCAGGCTGGTCATGTACGAGGAATTACAAGCCCCTGGCTTATAGCCATGGGGTTGGGACTCCCCCTAGAGTTCATGACTATGGCTGATCTACTAAAAGCAGTCGAATAGTAAAAATACTACCTTTACCTAATTCGCTCTCTAGCTGCAAGCTGCCATGATGAGCTTGGGCGAGCGCAGTTGCAATTGCCAGACCTAATCCCGAGAGTGAAGGTGAGGCGATCGCCGCTGCAATGCCCTTAATCGTGCTAGCAATTCTACCATAGTACTCATAGCAGACTGAACCTGACGACCTAAGCTGCGTAGTTGTTCATTGCCTGGTCAGCGTCCGATGTAGTGGTGCCCAAAGTTTTTGTCCAAAGTTCAAACCCAAGACTAAAAGGGAAAAATTAGGTTTTAATCTCCTCAGTCGGCTGAATAGTTTTTGGAGGATAAGAAACAAAAGTTTTAGTACTTTTCTTCTCTTGTTCTTTGATATTGTGGTAAATTGCCCATAAATCGTAATTAAATTCAGCTGCATGGGCTTCTCGCACTTGTCTTACTTCTTGTACGATTGAGTCTTCTTGCATTGCTTTACATCTCCAAAAGTTCTTCTGGTGTACAAATATTAACTGGTTCATAACCCCTTGAACGACAAACACGTTCAACCTGTCTGCGAATTACCGCGTTTGCAATGTGTTTACAATTCCAAGTTAGTAGATAATCCACCCCGTTTGTGACTGCAATCGCAATATGTAGTGCATCCTCAGCAGCTTTTTTAGGTAATGTCCCTGTTTCAATCATTGTTTGTGCTAGTAATACCGCTTCTTCTGTAGTTTCAAGCAATTTGACCTCATACAAAGCTTTAAGTCTTTCTTGGGCTGCAATTGTATCTCCAGCACTAGCTTCTTGAATAACTAATTGCGACGCAACAAGGTTGAATGCTTCTCTTCGATTTTCCCACCAGTCTCGGGTTGTTTGTTGGTGACCTGCAATCACAACATCACGGTGAGGACGGGAAGTTAAATAACTAATTACCGAAGTTTCTACATAAACTTTGGCTTTCATGAGACAACTTGTTATTTTTGTATTTGAACTATGGTACTACATACTAGGGTATTGGACGCGAATTTTGACGCAACGCCAAATCATGGGACTGATGTTCAGGAGATAGGGGATTTCACTATTAACCCAATGCTGCCAATTCCTCACGAGTTGAAGTATACAAGACATGGACAGAGTTCTTAGCAGGAGCCTGTAGGAGGTAAGCGATTGCCGATTTAACTGTACTGTCGATTTCACCAAATCTCAATTTGGCTAGAGCTTCTAGAGCCTCTTTTTCTCCTTCCTTTTGGAGATAATACTGTTCAATGGAACCGATGATTTTAAACAGATCGTATTTGAATGTTGAGGAATCGACACCCATTGAGTTCTCCTCTAAGTTTACCAGCAATTCTTCCCATGACTGAGTTAGCAACAGGCGAAGCATCTTATTCGATGGCATTTCAGCAAGTTGGTTAATCACCTCTGACGGTGCTTCATTTTCAGTTTCATACCGAATCTTAAGTAATTGGCGGATCACTGCGAGCCGATCTTCTAATTGGGCTTGGGATTTAAATTCTTCGATGTAGGAAGACATACACTTAAGAGTAGAATTTAATCACGAAATCTATTGTTTTCAATAAATCCAGTCAGGATTCCCCTTCTTCTTAAGGAGGGGAGGAATGACGAGGAAAATTTGTTGCGTCCTGCGACTGCATCTTTGGCACAGCCAAAGGAAGGAGAAGGACAGCGACAAATTTTCCCATCTCAAGAGCGGGAAACACATAACTTAGAACTCCTTTGAAGTAGACGAACATTGTTAGGATTGAACTGCCCTAACCGCGACCAATTGTGGTCATAGATAGCAACATTTTTGGTTTTTGCGGTATCGGTAAAACCACCAACCCAACCACGTACAACTCCGCCCTTTTGAAAAGCTTCGACATAATCACCAGAGCGAAACTTGAAAGGTGTAATTGTTCCGCCAAGGCGCTTAAGAATGCCACCTTTACTATAGTTCTCTTGGTACAGCTTGCGACGAAACAACTTAGGACGAGTTAAAATGATGAACGGTGCAGGTGTTACATTGCACGAACCTATCCATTCGTGCCCGTGAGTGTTAGCAGTGGTAAAAGCTTTGTATTCTATAAATGCAGTTGCCGCTATTGCTATAGCATCATTTGCATGAGTTTCAGGAGATTGCTTTGACTTATCCTTTCGGTCTTTGATTAACCCCAGTCGGTCACGGTACTTACCCGTATCCAATGAGTCCACCTCAGTTATTGGGGCGATTTGTAAAGCTTGCGCCCTAAACCATTCCTGTCCAACTGTTACAGGTGAAATTCCTCGACCATTTACCCCAATTCGTGACTGTCAAAGTTCGCTTAAACCTTTGACAAATCATTTTCAAGGTTTTCAATTGATTAACGAGCGCACCACTGGGTCTTGATCGTTGTTGCTTAGTATCCATTCTCATCGGTCAGTCTTTTTAACGATCGCCTGCTTAGTCTAAAGTCCAGTCTGTTGCAATTCTCTCATTTATCTTTTTGTTATCAATTATTTTTTTTACTATGAAGTTTTCCCTTTGTTCTGTCTTCATCACAAAACTTCCTCTTTTAGCCAAATCCTCTAATTAATGCTACTTATTCTTATTAAGTCTCTTGATTTTTACATTTAACTTAGTTCTTCTGTACTACCCTGTCAGCTTTTTGTTGATGTGTGACAGTTAGGGTGCGGAAGGTGGGATCAATATGAGCAGGGCTGCCAGCTTTGCCCAAATGCTTATATTTGCTCAATTTATCTGGAAGTCTTGTGGGAAAGATCGGTTGTTCAGCATGTAACTTATAGTACCAGTAAGTTCCACTAGGACTGTGTGCTTGGTAGCGTAAAACACAGCAGCCGGGTGGTGCTACTTCGCCTGAAGCCTTGATTTGTTGGATTTGTAATTGTAAAGTGGCGATCGCTTGTTGCAAAAGTTCAGATCTGTTGATGATGTCGTCTTGTTTTGTTGGCATTTCTGGTAGAATCAGTCTGTTCTCGTGTTAAACACGAGAATAAATAGCCGTGCAGTACTATTTTAAAACTAAAGTTCTCCATGTTAATGTCACTGCTCCCTTTTAAGAATCAGGTTGCCCATGTTCCTGGTGGGCAATTACTCCCTTGCGGTAGAGCAAGTAATTGGGTGTCAAACAATCGAGCAAGCAATTAAACGAACTTGTTCATCCGAACGACGACAACGAATACTTCCTACACATGTGGTGGTAGTTCTAGTAATTGCAATGAGTTTTTGGTCATCTGACTCAATAGTAGATGTATTTAAAAATCTTATTCAGGGCTTGAGTTCATTACAAATACCTTTATTAATCCGGTTAAAAGCACCAACATCTTCATCAATTAGCGAAGCACGTCAACGAACTGGATCTGCTGTAATGACTCGTTTGTTTGAGATGGTCGCCAAACCATTAGCAACAATTTTAACACCAGGTGCTTTTTTGGGAGGACTAAGAATAATGGCAGTAGACGGAACAGTTTTTGATGTTCCGGACACTGAAGAAAATGCTAGAGTGTTTGGTTATCCCGGTTCTCCCAAAGGCACATATCCAGCATTTCCTAAAGCTAGATTAGTTTTTTTAGTAGAAGCAGGTACTCATTTAATTACTGATGCATTCATTAGTCCTTATCGAATTGGTGAAAGAAAAGGAGCTTTAAAACTACTACGAAGTGTTGGTCCTGGGATGTTATTAATGTGGGACAGGGGCTTGCATTCCTTCAAGATGGTTAATGCCACAATCAAACAAAAAAGCCATTTTCTTGGTCGTGTACCTGCTCATGTAAAATTTGAAGTTGTTAAAGTTTTGGATGATGGTTCTTATTTATCGTGGATTGCGCCTGATGGTAAGTCTAAAAAGAAGGGAACAACCCGAATTCCCATCCGCGTCATTGAATATGTTGTTGAAGAAAATGGGACAGAAAAAGTTTATCGTCTGATTACAGATTTGATGGATATTAAAATTTTTCCCGCTTTGCTTCTAGCTCAAGATTATCACCAGCGGTGGTCAGCAGAGAATACGTTAGATGAATTAAAAGTTCATCTTAATGGTCGCAAAACTCCTATCCGCTCTAAAAACCCTCGTGAAGTAGTCCAAGAAATTTATGGCTGGTTATTAGGACATTATTGCATACGTGCAACAATGTTTCAAAGTGCAACAATAGGCGGAATTTCACCTTTACGTTTAAGTTTTACTGGAAGTTTAAAAGTAATTCGACGTGCTATTCCCCAATTTCAACAGAGCATAGATAATTCCACTAATTTCAATATATATCGTGGTTACTTTCGGAAATAATAGACTTAGAAATTCCCCCACCACAAAACAGAACTAATCCGAGAGTAGTCAAGAAGACTCGCTCAAAGTATAAGAGTAAAAAACGAAGTCATCGAAATAATAGTACTCCCCGACAACAACTATCCTTTGAAATTTTTAGACAGGCAAGTTGAATACATCCATTTGGGCGATACGGTAAATTGTTCATCCTCGATTTATAAGTTCAACAGGTTAAAAATATTCTGAGAAATTGACAATTACATTTTTTGAGAGTGCCTTCAGGTATCAGCAACCTTTTTAGCTAATATTATTCTCGTATATAACACGCGAACAAATATTTATTGACTCCACCACCTATTTTCCCTTAACCGAGCAGTATTGTGTCAGATTCTACCTTTGCCTTTGCCTGGTCAATTTGTGTTTGCAGTACTGAATCATCCAAAAATGCCAGCACATCACCAGCTTTTATCTGTTTTCCCTCATCGACTAAGATCTTTTTGATTTGCAAGCCACTGGTTTGTGGTAAAACCAAGATACGTTGGCGGGCTGCTACAGTACCTGTAGTGTTGAGGCTGCGGGTGATGGGGGTTGTGACTGCATCAGCCACTGTAACAGTTGGGATGGTGCTGCTTGTCGGTTGTAGTGATTTGGCTATCGAACGCTCATTTGAGCTTGGTAACAGACGCAGACCAACAAGGGTCATTCCTATGCCCAAGCCAGTGCCTAACAATATTGGAATCAGACAACTTTGGATGGAACGTCGCTGAAAAAATTGTTTTTTCTCTATCCAGGCGGTGTTTTCAACCTCCTGTGGTTCAGAAGATTCGGCTTCTACGAAAGTTTCATGAGTCACAGTGACACCTCTGTTTCAGCCCAAACAATTGACTCGTCTACTCATATCTTGCACCTGTCTGGGTAAACCCTTAATACACTAATAGGAGTGTAGTG
>CAXTSI010000148.1:0-16888 GCA_964246695.1 uncultured bacterium | reverse complement strand
TCGTTATATATGCCACCGCCTTTTTGGGTTGCCGAATTACCGCTGATGGTACTGTCCAGTACTGTACTGGTGCGACTGTTGAAGATGCCGCCACCGATGCCTGCCAAATTACCGCTCAGGGTACTGGACAGTACTGTACTGATGCCACCGTTGAAGATGCCACCGCCTCCTACCCTTGCCAAATTATTACCACTGATAGTACTATTACTCACCGTTAAGTTAGCGCCGTTATAAATACCACCGCCGTTACCACCCACTCGGCCTCCGTTTACAGCTGCACAATTGCGAACAATACTGCTGTCTAAGGTAAGCGTACCAGAGTTCTTAATCCCACCACCGTTATCACTCGTGACACTGCCATCGGCTACAATCAATCCAGAAAGGCTTACTGTCGCTCCCAAACGAATCTCAAACACCCGTGAAGCTTTGTTCCCACTCACCGTCACCAAGTCCGCACCCGTCAACGGGTCGCGTGGGGCGATGATGTCCAAGTTGCGGGTAATGTTTAGTTCTCTGCCACTGAGGGTAATAGTCTGTGGATTGGAAAACACCGATCGCTCAAACACAATCAAGTCTTCACCTGCATCAGCATTAGCTTGATTAATGGCTTCGCGTAACGTGGTCACACCATCATTATCATCCACTGTATCAGCAATACTATTCACTGTAATGATGGCACTGGGGTTTACGTTTAACGCACTCCTTCCAAGCATGTCTTGCACATTATCCCCGAATACAGATGGTGTAGATAGCGGAGAGTTTATAGTAGAGCTGGGAATTGACAAATCCATAATATTTATTTATTGCATTTTACCTTCATGGTCTAGGATAAGGCTTTAATGTAAAAGCCTAGTTATCAGAATGTAAAAATTGGATGTTGTGCCTATCAACATCCCATTACCAACAAATAATTAGTAAGCCAGATTAATGCAAAACCCTTGATACAATCACCGTTCTTCTTTGTTTGGGCAATAAAAACATATTTAACCTAACAATAATACTCTCATAACTCTCATCATTTAGTCGCGCTATATATTCAATAGATATTTTGTAAAGTATTATATTTTTGTATCAAGGTTAACTTGATATGCTGCAACTATTTTCTTACATTAAACTGCGGTAATTCTAGCTAAAAGTACCGAAGTTAATGCACACTTCTACCAAAAATCAAGCCAAGGGTGACGTTGTACTCACAGATACCACATTAGCAAAATTTGATAATCATGCTTCGGTTTTCACTCAAAAGATGAAACGATGGATACAACAAGTAAGTGGGGGATTAGTATTTGGTCTGAGCTTGAGTATGCTGGGAGTAACTCCGGCAATGGCAGGCAGCTTTTCCTTCACAAAAATCGCTGATAATCAAAGTGAATTTACCACGATTTACAATAGCGCGGCGATTAACGATCATGGCACAGTAGCTTTTGTTGCGATTCCCGAAAATTCATCGTCGGCAGTATACACCAGTGATGGCGTCTCAAATACAGAGATAATCAACATAAAGCAGCCAGCTTCATTTCCTAGATATTCCTTCGGATCATCGCTAAATATCAACAACAATGGCACAGTTGCAATCATAGAAACGAGTTCTGCGCCTCGTGATACCACCAGTCAGCTTTTGGTTGCTCAAGGCGGCTCCTTGACTACTCGTGCGCGTGGCAACGAGGATGGTTTTGGCGGGAATCGTATCCAAGGTTTCGCGCTCAATCAGCAGGATGAAGTAGCTTATTTAAGCTCATATTCTAACAGGGGGGGTCCGACTACTTCTACTCTAGTCCTCACCAGAGCAAATCAGCCTGATATCAAAATTGCAAGCTCTGTTTCTTATTCTCTACCCGATGTACCTTTTTACAGCATCAACTCTTTTGACCTCAATAACCAAAGCGAAGTAACTTTTGCCGCGACCAAGCAATATCCTCGCACAACAGCAATTTTTAGCGGCAATGGTGGTGAACCCACTAGCATAGTGGAAACTGCTGCCTCTGCACTAAACGTTAACGACAAGGGCAATATTCTGCTGTCTAACAAAGATGCCATCCGTCTGTTCGACCGCTCTACTGGTACTTTGCGCACGATTGCTGATACCAGCAGCGGTGTGTTTCAGACATTTAGCGCTCCTGCTATCAATAATAATGATAACGTAGCGTTTACAGCGACCTTGAATGGGGGTGAAAAAGGCATTTTCACAGGCGCTGACCCGGTGGCGGACAAGGTGATTGCCACTGGCGATTCCATGTTTGGCTCTACAGTCACCGACTTGAATTTCTTGGGTCGTAATGGGTTGAACAACAATGGTCAGATTGCCTTCTTTGTAATGTTAGCAAATGGTGAGCGAGCTATCTACCGCGCCGAACCAGTGGCAGAAACTCCCATAGAGCAACCAGAACCCCAAGTTGAAGATGTGGTGAAATGAGCATTGGTTGGGAGAGTCATGTTTTTATCTCCATCTTTACTATTCGTTTAACAATCGAAAACTCTTCTTTTCCTGATCCAGCCATTCAACTTGTTCAATTTGGACAAGCTCTTTTGGTGGTATAGTTACCTTCGAGATGGCTCAGCAACTCCAAAGGCAAGGTGAGAAAGTGGGTTTTCTGGTGATGATTGATACCCTGATTCCGGGTTATGAAAAGCGATCGCCATTCCTGAAGCGAATTTTCTGGCATTTAGATAATGTTTTACAACTAGAACCTGCCTACCTGTTACAGACAAATGTGACGTGCAGAATTATTTGAGCACTTTCTTGCAGCGCTTGACGGCGGTAGGAATTATTCAGACCATAAAAGAAGACGCTTTTGGAGATCCAATATGGGAACCGTCGAAAAAATCAGTGTCGCCCTGCCGCCCGACATGGTGATGCTCGTGCGCGATGCCGTCGAGAGTGGCGAGTACGCAAGCGCAAGTGAAGTGATCGGGGAGGCACTTCGGGCCTGGAAGTTTCGCCGCAAAATCGAAACACTCGAAGCAGACGAACTTCGAGAACTCATCAACGAAGGTGCCGATCGCGGTCCCGGCATTGATGCCGATCTCGTCTTCGCCCGTCTCCGGTCAAAGTACGAGAAGATCGCAGAATGAAGCTCGTCTTCTCACCCAAAGCCGCCGACGACCTTGAAGAGATCGGCGACTACATCGCCCGTGACAATCCCGCGAGGGCACTATCCTTCTGTATAAGCTTCTTCGACCGAAACTTGGCTCTAGTTTTTTTAACTACACGAGGATTGCTTCTTCCTTCAGGTTCACCGAATCTTTTCATTCAAAATCTTCCTTATAAGCCAGGTAAAAAAAAGTATTTCTTCACAGCGAGAGACGTTGAAATTTGGGAACAGCATGACGCACTATGTAAGAGCGTTCCTCACATCTTGCACCATTCTCAACAAGACCAGAAAAACCGGGTTTCTTAACGATAAATTAAGGGTTCCAGACTTAACGACTTGCTTGAAACCCGGTTTTTGACCTTGGTGCAAGATATCAGGTTCCGGTAAAGCTTAATTGTAAAAGGGAAATTTGATCCCTGCCAATGTGATATTACGGTAATTATGCCACGTAAAAGACTACGATTATTGCTAGCCAGACTTGCTTTTTTGCTAATAGTGGGGCTAATAATTGTCTTCCTCACCCCTATCAATTTAATAAATTTTGAGCCAAAAAAAGTCCCTCTAAGTATTTTTCTTCCAGCCATTCAAGCACCGTACTGGAAAGAATTAATCAAAGATTTTGAGAATAAAAATCCAAATATTACTATTAAAGTATATGAAGTGACAGATCAATCTAATCTTGCAGAAGATATCTACACTAAAAAATCTGGTAATAAGTTGTTGAAAAAATACGATCTGGTTTTTATGGACATTATTTGGGTGTCGGAGTTGGCTAAACAAGGGTTACTGGTGAATCTCAAACAGTATATGTCCTCAGAAGAAGAGTTCAAAGAACTGGAAGCGGACTTTCTGCCAAATGATTGGAAGGGGGGGTTATATAAAAACGAGCTATATCGAATTCCCTTCTACTCTGATGTTGGTGTACTCTTCTATCGCAAAGACTTGCTCGCAAAAGTAAAGGGTCGTCCACCAAAAACTTTTGATGATTTGATAGAAATATCTCAGGAGTTGCAGAAAAAATATCCAAATCTTAATCTTAGCAGCTACCTTTGGCCGGGTCAGCAGCACGAAGGTCTTGTGGCAATGTTTGTCGAGGTTCTCGCAGGCTATGGTGGCAACTGGATTGATGATAAAGATCAAGTAGGGCTAGACAAAGACCAAGCTTTCAGAGCAGTCAAGTTTTTACACGACACCATTAAGAACGGAATCTCTCCTCGTGAAGTTACCACTTTCACGGGAACAGACACCATTAGCTCACATCTTGCACCTGGGTGAAAAACCGGGTTTCTTGAGAATGACTAATGGTCAAACCCTTAATCTTTGGTTGAGAAACCCGGTTTTTTAGGTCTTGTTGAGAATGGTGCAAGATATCAGTTAGGGCGTTAAAGAAGGGTGAAGCAGTCTTTGTGCGAAACTGGCTCTTTTGGGATGAGACTAATGGGCCTGGATCTAAGATTCAGGATAAGTACAATTTTGTACCGATGGTACATGAAGAAAACAATAAAACCGGAAGTTGTCAAGGGGGGTGGGGCTTAGGAATTGCCAGCAAATCAGAACATCCAAAAGAAGCTTGGACAGCAATTAAGTTCTTCACCAGTGTTGCCACACAGAAAAAGTACGCTCTAAAAACTGGGAATATGCCTAGCCGTCGTTCACTATTTAATGACTTACAGCTTGTTAAAAGATACAGCTACTACCCTAGACTGCTGGAGATTAGCCAGAATTCAGTTCTACGTCCTTCAATTCCTAATTATTCGGAAGCATCCAAGATTTTACAGGAGCATCTTAGTTCTATTCTGAAGAAACAAAACATTACACAAGAAGAAATAGAAAATAAGATGAGAGATGTGGCGAGGAAAACCCGTCAACTACTGAAAAAATCCCACTAGGTGAACAATAGGGAAGCCGCAACTGGACACCAACTTACAGCATTGAGTGACCAGGGTTGAGTTATTTAAATTATCAGGCAAGTTAGATCTTCCAGGCTTCACGGCAATCGTTCACAGGTTTTGTGATACACCTCATTATCCCCAACATACTTATTCCACTCTTCCCGCGTGAGATTTCTCTTCAGGTGATCGCAGGCGTCCTTAATCAGTGTCTGCCGTTGCCAGGGTAGCACGCTGACAGTCTTACCGCTCATTGTAACTAGACGTTCACCATCTGAACTGAAGGTTACAGCCGTCACAGATTCCTTATATAATATAGTTTCGACTGGCGTCTTGTAATTAGTAGTCTTCCACACGCAGAGGGTATTATCTTTGCTAGCTGTGGCCAAATAATTGCCATCTTGACTAAAGGAGACAGCTGTCACTGGCTCTTCTCCGTGATTAATGATTGCGATTGGTTTCTCGTTCTCGGTAGGTTCCGAAACCATAGCAGTGTCACTACTTACTGTAGCCGATTGTTTGTCATTTGGGCTACATGATGCTATCACTGGCGCTTTGTGATTCATAGTTGCGACTGGTGTCTCGACTTTGGAAACTTCCCAAACCTTAGCAATGTTGTCATTACTTACTGTAGCCAAGTATTTGTTATCTGGGCTAAAGGAGACAGCTGTCACTGGCGCTTCGTGCATCAAGTTTTTTGGGTTGTCGCCATTAGAAATCGCCAACACCTTAACTGTACCATCCCCGCTTGCCGTAGCGAGGAGTTTACTATCTTTACTAAAGGTCACGGTCTCTACAGGACCATCATGTGACACACATGGATTGGAGACTTTTTCGCCTGTGGAAACCTTCCATACACAAGCGGTGTTGTCCCTACTTGCTGTCGCCAGGTATTCACCATTCTGGCTGAAAACTACAGATATTATGTGCTGATCGTGTTTCATGTCCTGCGTCGGAACTTTTTTACCAGCAGGATTCGAGTACAATTCAAAATGTTTTAAATTTGCTATGGCTAAATATTTACCATCCGGACTAAAGGCTACAGAGTTTACGTTATTTCCGATCGGCAATGACAAGACTGGTGTGCCAGTGGCAGTATCCAACACTATAACGTTGTCGCCTTTGATGTCACTGCTTACCGTAGCCAGGTATTTGGCGTCCTTGCTGAAGGTTACATGCGTCACACCCTCTTGTGGAAGTACGAATTGTTGATAGCCACTAGTAGCACTCCACACGACAGTTTTGTCGTTGCTGGCTGTGACTATGTGCTTCCCATCATCACTGAAGGCTTTAGCATTTACCTCCTTCTTGTGTCCCATACGCGGGACTGTCCTGTCACTGTTGAGATCCCACACGCGGGCAGTCCCATCCGCACTTGCCGTAGCTAGTAGGGACTTTTTATCTGGGTTAAAAGCGATCGCATTCACTCCATCGTTGTGGATTAGACGTGCAAATTCATCGCCACTGGTGAGATCCCATACGCTGGCGGTGTTGTCGCTGCTTGCCGTAGCTAGGTATTTGTCATCCAGACTAAAGGCAACATTTGTCACAGCTTTATGATGGCTCAGTTTATGTCTCAGTTCCCACTTAGCTGGTTTCTTCTTGACAGTGGTATTCCACACGCGGACAGTCCCATCCACACTTGCCGTAGCTAGGTAATGCCCTTTCGGGCTAAAGGTCATAGATAATACACTACTATTATGTTCCATCAAATTAATTGGGTCGTAGCCATTTGTCTCGAACACCCAGACTTCGCCATCAGCGCCTGCCGTAGCTAAATACTTACCATCCGGGCTAAAGCTGACGGCATTCGCGCCTACCTTTAGACCATTCTTGGGGTCTGTACACATGATTTGTTTTCCACTGGTGGTATCCCACACGCAGGTTTTCCCATCCACACTTGCCGTAGCTAGGTATTGCCCATTCGGGCTGAAGGTCATAGCCAATACACTACTACTACGTTCTATCAAATTGATTTGGTTGTAGCCATTTGTATTCAACACCAAGATTTTGCCATCAGTCCATGCCGCAGCCAAATACTTACCATCCGGGCTAAAGCTGACGGCATTCGCGCCTACCTTTAGACCATCCTTGGGGTCTGTATTGGGGGCTTTGCACATGATTATTGTTCCATCGGTGGTATCCCACACGCAGGTTTTCCCATCCACACTTGCCGTCGCTAGGTATTGCCCATTTGGGCTGAAGGCAACAGCATTCACGTTACCTACTTTATTCTTGTTAGCCACACATTGAGAGGACTGGAATCCCTGGTTGCTCCTCTTAAACACACAAGCATACCCACCCAAACCTGTACTCCAAGCTAGACCTGCCGTAGCGAGGTATTCGCCATTTTTGCTGAAAGCAACAGCATTCACACTCCCTCTATCTTTATCAACGGCAAAATTGACACCGGGAAGTAGAGCCAAGTCATCGTACAAGAATGGCTTAACCTCTATAGACTTTGACCTGTTGATGGCTTCAATACCAAGTGCAACCCTAATTGGTAACAAATCGGGCTGTGTTATCAATTCCGCTCGCTCCAATAAACTGCGAGTAAAGATGTTGTGTTTCGTCTCTTTTATACCCTGCGATTGTACATAAGTCACCACAACTAGAGCTATAGTTACTACTAGTAAAATTGTTATTATTAATACAACAATTTTCAGCAATTTGATAAGTTTTTTGCGTTGAACCTCTTTATATCTGCGTTGAACCTCTTTATGTTTGCGTTGAACATCTTCATTTTCCAACTCTTGGCTTCCATCTAAGAACTTACGACCCGAATCGGTCAAACTTCTACCCTTTGCCCATTTCTTGGCATCCCTCAATGGCTGCCCTCGTAACAGCCAGGATTTTTCTTGACAATTTGAAGCGTACCAGCCTTTTAGTCCCTCTGAAAAGAAAGGGGGACGCAAATTTGCTAATTCCTTCTCAACCCAATTTTGATTAAAAACATCTTTATAAATAGGGTTATAAACTTTTAAGTTCCCTGGTTGTTTAACTACCAAACCTGACAGGCGCAATTCCATATGCTCTGGACGGTCATCAGCTATCACTTCTCCCTGTTGCAAAATTTGTTGATACAGTCCCAATAATCTGGGTGCGCGCTGCTCATTGCTAAGCAGGCGATCGCGAATTGTTCTCAAATGCTGCGGCTCATCCTGAAATTCCCAGTTTTCGATGACCTGCGATCGCACCAAGTTCTCTACCCACTCCACTTCACCACCTGCTAAAAGAGGAGAGTTAGCAGTCAAAATAAGTTTACACAGCTTTTGGGTAAGAAAGGGCTGCCCACCAGTCCAAGCCAAAACTTCTCTTAGCACGGTCTGGGAATTGCTGACTTTCCCCACCAATCCTTGGGCTAATGACTGGACTTCGTCCAGTTGAAAGCCATTTAGTTCAATTGCCCGACCGATATTGAAGGGCGTGCGGTTTTTATCTTGAATCAAATCTGACGGTGTGGCAACTCCTAGTAGGGCAAAGGTAAGACGCTCGTATGTAGAATTGTCGGCACGTTTGTTATAACAAGCCCGTATTAGCGCAAAAAAATCGTCTTTAAAGTTAAGTTTGAGGACGCTGTCAATTTCATCTACAAAAATGACAATTTTTTGAGTAACCTTTGCCAGTAGCACCTTTTCGATAAACTCGCTCAAGCGGTCTGCGGAAGATAACCCCTCATGCTCGTGCCACCAAGTCAGTACATTGACTTCGAGCGAAAAACTGCTTCGCAGGTTGCGAAGGAAACCCAAATACCACTGAGATGGGGTAATGTCTTTGCTGGTACTTGCCTGAAGGTCAATGACGCCACAGACGAAACCATCTTTTTGCAGATCCTTCTTTGTTCGCACCATCAGGCTGGACTTCCCCATTTGCCGCGAGTTGAGCACGTAACAAAACTCACCAGCCTTTAGTCCGTTATAAAAGTCTTTGTCAGCCTGCCGCTTTACAAGCTGAATCGAGACGGACTTGACCCCCCGGCTCCCTTAGCAGTTCTGGCTCTGCTATCGGCAGAGGTGGGCGCTCTGGGCTTTCCCAAGCCGGAGGGACACTTGGCAAGGTATCTGTAGATTTATCAGGTGCTGGTAGTGCTTGGTTGTGTGCCAGCAGGCTTAAAACTTCTTGCACAAGGGTAGAGGTGTCGGCATCTGTTCGCCACGACCAGCGTGGCAATCCTTCGAGATAGCCGCGCTGGTCGTGGTTTAGCGGTGATATCATCCCCACATAGATAGCGAATATTTCTGGTTTGCGGTTGGGTCGAGCAGCACGCAACTCACTGGTCCGCCGTAACTCCTCAGTGACCATCTCGCTGACAGCCGCTTGAGCAGACAACAAAAGTACCAAACAATCACATTTTTCCAATTCTTCGTTGAAGCGCTGCGGCCAGTCTGCTTCATTGTCCCGGCCCATGAACACTTCTTTTCCAGCAGTTTTCAAGCCTTCACCTAACTGCTGCGCCAAGCTATGGTCTGGCTCTTGCGTGCGATAGCTAATCAACACTCTGGCGCTATGCCTCTCATCACTCTGCCCATCAGTTGGTATTTGCCGTTGCTCTGAGTCGCCACGGCTAGGATAATTCCACTCATCGGGCAAGACAATATCTGTAGGCTGTAAATCTAAGGCTCTAGCAATTTTCGAGATTGTATTTCTCTCCAACTTTTTGTTCCATTGGGGATTGAGTAGTCGCTGAACCTGAGTGATATTCACCGAAGCAACGGTGGCAAGCTCTTCTTGGGTGTAGCCCATCTCGGTCATTTTTGCCCGTAGATTTCTCAAGCCTTCGTTGCTGGCGAAAAAGCCACGCCGTCTACTCATAATGTCATTAGCCATAACCAAATTAGGTTACAGATACTCATAATTTCACTAATTATACAATTATACACAGGGCTAATAAATGCTTTTAACTAGCAACTAGCAGCCTTTAACTGCCCTTTTAATCCTAATCCAGTATATTTATTTACTCTAACGTTGTTGTCAGAGAGCGAATAACTAATTTTTATATTCGCATTTAACTGCTCTAATTCGCTCTGGCTAATCCTTGTTTACTCTTTAAAAATAGTAGGTAAGACTCAAAGAGAGAGAGATTTAAAAATATGATTTATCTTTTGTATTAAAGCATATTGGAAACATATTACTCTTGTTTTTGTTCTTTTCAGGGTATTTATGGTAAACAATCATCTAAGTACGTCTGAGCCAAAAGAAGCATATATTGCTAAGGCTAGTGTTAACGACCAAGCTACAGAAAAAGACTCTCTTGGTTTTGAACCTTATGTTACAGCTATCGCAGAATTCCTAACTAATTCTGTTACCCAACCCCCACTCACTCTTTCTATTGAAGGTGAGTTGGGTAGTGGTAAATCTTCCTTCATGAAACAGCTACAGAAAGCAATAGTCGAGGTTTCGCGTCAGAATTTTGAACAGGAACATAGACTTAAGCAACGTAAACAGAAGCTTGAGGATGAAATTAAAAATTATAACGCCAAAAATCCACTTAATAAATTACGTGCTTTCCCAACGCTAATTAGCATCATTAAAGAATCGCTTAGTATAAGCTTGATAAAGTTAAAGTTTAAATATCCAAAAACAGTATGGTTCAATGCTTGGAGGCATGATAAAGCAGAAGCTTTATGGGCAGCTTTCGCACTTGCTTTTTTGCGACAGATTTCTCAAATTCATCGGCGTCGTGATATCTTTCGTGTGCTGAAAGGAAATATTAAGCTATTTTTTCTTCGCTTTGATTGGAAAAACGGATTTCAGACTATCTCTTTGGTGTTACTTAGTTTACTGGTTGTAGTAGTAATTGTTATTGTTGCTTTGTTTAGAGGAGATAATTTCTGAATGAAATTATCTCAACTATTGTCTCGCAACTTTCAGGAGCAAATTAATCTGCGATGGCTTTTACAATCAGTAACAATTTTATTTGGAGGAATAGGCGTTATCTCTGTTTTACTAAGGTTGTTCAACATGGCAATCCCAAAAACGATTTGACTAAATATCTTCGCTCCCCTAACTATCAAGATCAAGTTCCTTTCGTTGAAAATTTTCATGAAGACTTTAAGAAGATTGTCGAGGCGTTTGCAGGCAAGAACAAGGTGTATGTTTTCATTGATGACCTTGACCGCTGTGAAGTCCCTAAGTCGGCTGAGCTAATGCAGGCTATAAATATGATGATATCAAACGACCCGCAATTGATTTTTATTCTTGGGATGGATCGGGATAAAGTGGCAGCGGGTCTTGCAATCAAATACAAGCAATTAATTCCTTATTTAGTACTAGAATCAGAAAATAGAGTCAGGCGTAGTTCATCTCTCAAAGGAATGGATTACGCTTATACTTTCATGGAGAAGTTTATTCAGTTACCTTTCCAAGTACCACGACCTAATAAGGAAGTTTTTGACAGTTTTTTAGAGCACATTTCTCGTCCTGTATTACAAGAGACTAAGGCACCAAAACGTAACTTGCGTCAGTTAAGACAACAATCTCAATCAGAACCAGAACCAACTAACAATCCAGAGCAGGAACCTTTACCTCCAACTTCAAGCCCAAGTGAAACCCAGATAATACAACAACGCATTGAGCGCATCAAAGTAGATGTAACTAAAGATTCGACAACTCGCGAAATCGCGTTAATGGTTAGTTGTGCTTTGTATTATAACCCCCGTCGGATAAAGCAGTTTATTAATCTATTTAGATTGAAAGTGCTTATCGCTGCTTCTACAGGTTTATTTGACTCGGTGCAGTCAGAGGATTTTAATAAACAACATTTAACGCTAGAGCAGTTAGGGAAATTTACTGCGATCGTTTTGAAATGGCCCCGACTGCTTGTTGATTTGGATGCCGACCATGCGCTCATGAAAAAATTACAAAATTATGCTCTCAGTGTGTCTCCTAACTTTGATGATTATGACAGTACTACAAAATACTGGGGAGGCGATGCAAAACTTGTTGAACTCCTTCGCTATTCTGATAAACAAGAAACTCAGGACTCAAAAATAACGATAGATGAGAAATATAGCTTAGAAGGTATAGATATAGGTAAACTGCTACAGGTCTCACCACGCGTTACCCGTCCAAAACTACAGTCTGAAAAAGGTATACATTATACTAGACTAGAAAATCTACTGAAAGCAGGACAGTGGAAAGAAGCAGACTATGAAACCTACTTGGTGATACTCCAAGCTGTTGGTCGCAGCGCAGGTGATTGGATAAGAGATGAAGAACTGTTGAACTTTCCTTGTACAGACCTCCGCACCATAGACAGTTTATGGCTAAAATATAGCAATGGGCGTTTTGGCTTCAGCGTTCAGAAACTAATTTACCTTGAAGTCGGGGGGATACCCGACGGCAGGTTCTATGAAGAAGCCTGGAAAAAATTTGCCGCTCGCGTGGGATGGAGAGTGAAAGAACACTGGATTGAATATTCAAATGTAATATTTAATACAAGCGCTCCCAAGGGACATCTACCAGAGTACGTATGTTATGAGAAACACATCCACGAACGATGGTCTATTCTCTCACATCGCTGCTTGTAAAGTGTAACCGATGAGGACAAACAATGAACCGCCTTCTTGCACCAACAGAACATTTGATGTGGTTAAGCAGCGAGAATAGTCCAGAAAATGTTGTTTTATGTGCAACAATTAGAGGAATGTTGAGCGTTAAGCAGCTAACTGAAGCTCTGGCTTGGGTACAACGTCGCCATTCTCGACTTGGCTTGAGAATTGTAGTTGAACAAAATAATCGACCGCGATTTGTTTCTGAAAACGTCCCTACTATCCCACTTCAAGTTATCCCAAGACAAGGATCTCTGCATTGGTGTCAGGTTGCACAAGAAGAACTATTGCACCCTATACCTTGGAATATTGGTCCACTGCTGCGTTTCGTGTTGCTGCAATCTCCTAATGAAGCTAATTTAATTCTCACCTTCGATCACTGTATTGGTGACGGGTTATCAGCAGCTTATCTCATTCGGGATATCTTACGTTACATAGGTGAACCAGATAGCGATCGCTCCCTACTACCTGATTTGCCCCCCATTGACGAACTTATTGAGAAAACTGCTTCAGATACGGTAGAGCAAGAGAACAAAGAGTGGACTCAACTTCCTGAAGTTGCACTACTTACCCATCCTCAACAAAAACAGGATTTTTCAGATTGGCAGTTACGCTTACTCCATTGGAATTTTTCCAATGAAGATACAACTCAACTTGTTGCTAGATGTCGAGAGCAGCAAACCAGTGTTCATGGTGCAATATGTGCTTCATTTCTTAAAGCGCTGGCTACTGAGAAAAACCTACAACTTGAAACTGTTATCTACTGTCTCTCTCCGATCAGTCTTCGCAAATACCTTCACCCACCCATCGGTGAAAACTTTGGTGAATATATTACTCGAGCAGTAACTTCTCACACCATCACTAAGAGTTCCGAGTTTTGGGACTTAGCCCGCGATGTCAAACACAAGCTTAATTTAGTAGTCACAGAAGGGAAATTGTTTGAAGATGTATCAAGAGTACGGTCTTTGTTATCTAACTCCCATCAAGGAGAAAGATCTGTCGATTTCAGAAACGAGTTCAGTATCGATTTAGTAATCACCAATATGGGGCGGTTAAATATTCCTCATCAGTTTAATGACTTGGAACTACAGGAACTCTATGTAACAGTAACTGGTCCAAAAACTCTACCAATTATAGTAGGTGTAGTAACACTAAAAGGTAGAATGTGTTTGACGTTGCGTTATTCAGAGTCAGTACTTCCTAATGCCAGTGCACAGAGAATCAAACTTGAAGCGATGCAGCGACTGTCTGATGCCGCTCAACTAAAAATTATTTAATTGAAGAAAAAGCCTCGCTGTTGACGCTCCGCCTCTGGTCAGCGCTTGCAGAAGTCAGGAAATCAGAGTTAGCTGACGTAAACCCTATGCCAGACATAGAAACAGTTTCAAGCGATACTAGACCAAGTTTATATTGACACGAATGGCATTGCTTACAAAAAAAAAGGGAACAGGGAACAGGGAACAGGGAACAGGGAACCCACATAGAGCTTACTTTATAGCAAACGTTATACTGACATTCGTCAGGTAGTTTCACTTACAGAAGTAACAACAAGCCCTCATGAGACAACCAACTCTGAGGGTTTTTCAATGCCTATCCTTTACTCGTGCCAACACATTCGGATTCTTGACGTTGACAAACCAGTAAGTGCGTGTTTTCTACGAGTGCTATCACTGTTTACAAGGACTGGTAAGCGAATGCAGTGGTAAACCCGCAGTAGAAGAATATAAGGGTCGTCAACAAGAAAAACGCTCTTCAAGTTCAATGTCTCAGATCTTGCACCATTCTCAATAAGACCTAAAAAACCGGTGAGACAGCGCGCATGAGGAGGGTTTCCCTCCGTAGGCGACTGCGATAGCGAAGCGTTAGCGACGTTAGCGATAGCGTTAGCGAAGCGGTAGCGAGGAACGAGCGTCAGCGTTAGCGAGTACTCGAGCGTCAGCGGTAGCGATAGCGAAGCGTTAGCGGGTACCCCCGCGTCGGCACGAGCGCTACTGAGCGTCACCCGAAGGGGTTTCTCAACGATAAATATTGGGTTTCAGCCTTCAATATTTGCACTCGTTCCCGGTTTTTGATGCTGGTGCAAGATATCAGATGTCCCAATTGTGAAAAAACTGCTATCAAGTTGATTACTGGGAAAGTACTTTCAATCAACTTGATCCCATCTCCTTGGGCAGTGGATTAAACACAGAGTCCAGGTTGCCGATGCCCTACAAGTTGAATAATCATCGGTGGTAAAAGGGGAATAGTCATGCTTGTTAGTCAGGGATGATAGTCAGGAGAATAATCATAGTTGGTAACCAGCACTTAACTAGAGAACTCAAACGCCCCAATATCCGCTCTACCATTGATGACACGAGGGAAACCGCGCTGGTCGGTTGTGGGGTCAGTATCCAGTATAGTTGGGTCGCCTGCATCAATTGCTGGACTGTCTTGGAGGAGGGCGATCGTCTGGGTGGGACCACCATAAAAGTCCAAAGGAGCAAGGCGAGGATCAATGGGATTATATGCATTACCCACTATGTCTCCTATACTACCAAATCCGGTGCTGCCTGTGCTGTTGCCAATTAGGTTGTAGCCAAAGCTAGTGAATTTGCCAGATACGTCCCAGTTGACATCGATACCAGAAGCATGATAGGGGGTGGTAATGCGGTTGCCGGCGATAATTGTGTTCCGTATCGTACCGCCGCCTCCTATGCCACTGCCGGAATTGTAAGCCTCGTTGCCACTAAGGGTACTGTTGCTTACTGTCAAGCTACCACTGTTATTAATGCCGCCGCCAAAGCCAATTTTGCTATTAACGCCGCTGTCTCCGAAAACTGTATTCTTACTGAAAGTACTGTTGCTCACTGTCAAGCTACCACTGTTATTAATGCCACCGCCATAGACTGATCTGTTACCACTGAAAGTACTGTTGCTCACTGTCAAGCTACCACTGTTATCAATGCCACCGCCATAGCCGCCACTATACATCGGAACAACGCCGATTGCGCTGTTGTCACTGATGGTGCTGTTACTTATTGTCATAATACCTGTAGTCGTGTTGGAAATACCACCACCACGAACAGATGTGCTATAGCCGCTTACACTGTTACCACTGACGGTACTGTTGTTCAATGACAGGACACCTGTGTTGTAAATGCCACCACCCTTGCTGTCGGGGCTGTATGACCCGTTATTACTGATGGTGCTGTTGTTCACTGTCAGACTGCCACCGTTTAAAATACCACCACCATAGCTAGAAACCGGAATACCATAGTATATGTTGTTGTTGCTTATTGAGTTGTTCCTGATGGTGCTGTTGTTCACCGTTAGAGTACCAGTGTTGTAAATAGCGCCGCCTCCAGAGGAGTTTGGAAAGGTCAGACTCTCGTTGTTATTGCGAACAATGCTGTTGTCTACGGTAAGAGTACCACTGTTTTTAATTCCACCACCGTTGTCATCCGTCACTAGACCATCAGCAATAATCAATCCGTCGATGCCTACTGTTGCTCCTGTTTCAATCTCAAACACCCGCTCTGCTTTGTTCCCACTCACCGTCACCAAATCCCCACCCGTCAACGGGTCACGTGGAGCAATAATGTCTAAGTTGTGGGTGATGTCTAGTTTTGTGCCACTGAGGGTAATAGTCTGTGGATTGGAAAACACCGATCGCTCAAACACAATCAAGTCTTCACCTGCATCAGCATTAGCTTGATTAATGGCTTCGCGTAACGTGGTCACACCATCATTATCATCCACTGTATCAGCAATACTATTCACTGTAATGATGGCACTGGGGTTTACGTTTAACGCACTCCTTCCAAGCATGTCTTGCACATTATCCCCGAATACAGATGGTGTAGATAGCGGAGAGTTTATAGTAGAGCTGGGAATTGACAAATCCATAATATTTATTTATTGCATTTTACCTTCATGGTCTAGGATAAGGCTTTAATGTAAAAGCCTAGTTATCAGAATGTAAAAATTGGATGTTGTGCCTATCAACATCCCATTACCAACAAATAATTAGTAAGCCAGATTAATGCAAAACCCTTGATACAATCACCGTTCTTCTTTGTTTGGGCAATAAAAACATATTTAACCTAACAATAATACTCTCATAACTCTCATCATTTAGTCGCGCTATATATTCAATAGATATTTTGTAAAGTATTATATTTTTGTATCAAGGTTAACTTGATATGCTGCAACTATTTTCTTACATTAAACTGCGGTAATTCTAGCTAAAAGTACCGAAGTTAATGCACACTTCTACCAAAAATCAAGCCAAGGGTGACCGCCCTGCGGGAAGTCAAAAGTCAAAAGTCAAAAGTCAAAAAAAACAAAAAAGGTACAGGTTCCCCTGAATTTATTTATG